>JBELHR010000034.1:12178-15108 GCA_042091275.1 Flavobacteriaceae bacterium | reverse complement strand
GTGGTCAATAGTTCAGGTAGATCCACAATCAACTACGATGGAATTCTTAAAAAACAAAACGATGAATAGAAAAATCCAATTAATCAGCAGTCTCTTTTTAATTTGCTTAACCTTTGGGACTTTAAACGCCCAAAACGACAAATCTCAAGAAAAGAAATCTAAAAAAGAACTGAAAAAAGAAGAACAACAGGGCTATTACCAAGCTTATGTAAGACTAATAACTACAAATCAATTTGAGTTTGATGCATTGAGTTATATAACCGAAAAAGGTGGCTCTAATGATTTGTCTACTACAGTAAATTACGTGAAAATTAAAGATTCTATAGTGGACCTTTATCTCCCATTTTTCGGAGACTCTCAAACTATGAATAGCTTTAATCAGCAAAATAATGCTTTTGTATATAAAGGTGTCATGAAAAACTACGAGCGATCTCTAGATAAAAAAACAGGTAGAGTTAAGGTCAGTTTTACGGCTGTTACAAAACAGGAAACTTTAGACATGACTATCAACTTATATAAGAATCTAAGTACGCGATTAGTGGTTAATAGTTCTAGAAGAGATGGTATGATTTACGACGGATTTATTGTCCCTCTAAAAGAGAATGAAAAAAAGGAATAACTCATCTAAATGAAGAAAAAAGCAATCATATTAGGAGCTAGTGGTTTAGTCGGAGGAATACTTTTGGATAAACTCCTCCGAGATCACGCTTTCGATTATATTTTGAGCATTTCCAGAACTTCGCTCAAAAAAAAGGATAACAAGTTACACGAATTGGTTTTGGATCTCAAGGAGGTGGATTTCTCTCGAGTAAGAACGGATATCGATGTGGTCTTTTGTTGTGTAGGAACTACTGCCAAGAAAACACCTGATCAAGAGCTATACAAAACCATTGACTTTGGAATTCCCGCCAACTTTGCTGCTTTTGCAAAAGAAAACAGCATTCCTATGTTCCAGGTAATATCCGCATTGGGAGCGGATAAAGATTCTAAGATATTTTACAACAGGACCAAAGGCGAAATGGAGGAAGCCGTGCTCAATCAGCACATCCCCTATACCTATATACTACAACCTAGCCTCATCGAGGGCCCGCGAAAAGAATTTCGTTTAGGTGAAAAAATAAGCATTGCTTTATTCTCTCTATTCTCTTGGGCATTTGTTGGCAAACTAAAACCCTACAGTAAAATTAAGGCCGAAACCATTGCACAAACCATGCTGAGATTAGCTATAAATCCGATAACTACGGACAATCGAATTTCGTCGCAGAAAATAAAAGAACTCGCTGCTAGTTAATTGTGGTCTAAAAATACCTCATCCAAGGATTTGCCCTGTATTTTCTGTAAATCTTCCATAGTGTAATCCCCTACCAGACTTCCTTCCTTAATAAAAATTATACGATCACACACCTCTTCAACCTCTTGCATAATATGAGAGGAAAAAAGCACCTTATGGCTTTGACCATAAATCTTTATTATATTTCGAATCTCGATAAGTTGTTTTGGATCCAGCCCACTTGTTGGCTCGTCTAAAATAAGCAGATCCGGTTCGTGCAAAATTGCAATACCCAAACCAATTCTTTGGCGAAAACCCTTGGACAAAGCCTTTATCTTCTTGGACAAAACCTCCGGAGTCATACCAATCAAATCCATTACTTGCTCAATACGATTTTGAGAAATCTTTCTTGCCGATGCGTGAAAACGAAAATAAGCCATTGGATACATTTCTTCGTAGAGTGGATTTCGCTCTGAAAGATATCCGATGTTAGATTTTAAATACAAGGCTTCTTTATTCCCGTTTAGACTAATATTTCCTTCATCTGGCGATAAATTAGATACAATGATTTTCATCAAGGTTGATTTACCTGCTCCATTTAGCCCCAAGACCCCTGTTACTCCTGGGCCTTCGAAGTTAAAGGAGAGCTGATCCAGTGCCTTTTGATCTCCAAATTTTTTAGATATTTTGCTTACCTTTAGCATGCTGCTAATTTAGAGATATGTTTCAGGAAAAAGCAAGCAACATTTAATTTTTTAGACAATTACACAACATGGGAATACTAAGGGTTCTTTTAGCAATATTTTTTCCGCCACTTTCTGTTTTAGACAAGGGTTGCGGCTCTGTATTTATCGTCTTTTTACTCACCTTATGCGGGTGGGTTCCAGGAGTTATTGGCGCATTAGTTATACTCAATAAATGAACAAAAGACTCGACATCCAAAATCTAGGAGTAAAAGATTTCAAAGATACTTGGGATTATCAGGAGAAGTTATTTCAAGAAATTTTATCTATTAAAATTTCAAACAGAAGAAACAACCTGTCAGATGAGACACCGAATTATTTGATTTTTGTAGAACATCCTCACGTCTATACTTTAGGTAAAAGCGGCGATTTTTCCAACCTTCTCTTAAGCGAAAAAGCTCTGGAAGAAAAAGGAGCTACTTTTTATAAAATAAACAGAGGAGGTGATATCACCTATCACGGCCCCGGTCAACTAGTAGGCTACCCAATCTTGGATTTAGATAATTTTTTTACGGATATTCACAAGTACTTGCGCTTTCTCGAAGAAGCAATTATACTGACATTGAAAGAATATGGTTTGTCCTGTGAAAGAAGTCCAGGAGAGACTGGAGTTTGGTTAGATGTGGGAACGCCTTTTGCAAGAAAGATTTGTGCTATGGGAGTCCGCGCAAGCCGATGGGTCACTATGCACGGTTTTGCTCTAAATGTAAATGCAGATCTAGGTTACTTTGATCATATTATTCCTTGTGGAATAGAAGGTAAAGGAGTTACTTCTATGGAAGCTGAGTTAGGATGTAAAACCCCGTTAAAAGAGGTAGAAACTAAGATCAAAAAACACCTTAAAAACCTATTCTCCTTTGAATTCTAAGTCCAAACTCAATTGTTCTGGAAGGAGTTTAAACGTTTTTCTGTGATGT
>JBELHR010000034.1:0-12078 GCA_042091275.1 Flavobacteriaceae bacterium | reverse complement strand
CGGAGATGACAAAAAACAAAACCTAGTAAAGGCTCCATTTACAGATTATAAATATTTCACCTATACCAACGACACTTTGGTTATAGACACTACTTTGAGCTTAAAAAAAGAATACGCTTTTAATATTCTGAGAAAAGACATGTTTGGTTATCAAGAGTTTGCCAACCAAGGAAAGACCTATACGCCCTTGAAAGCAGACTTTGAAGAAGCTTCGATTTATTCTCAAATGGGAACAAAATCTAAAGACTATAATTTTTACAACAAGGAAGACATCGTTTATTATAAAGTACCGACTCCCAGTTCCGAGGCCGCATATCGCACCGGTATTGAGCAAGGACAATTTCTAGATGTATTGTTTACTTCAAATTTCAATGAACGATTCAACACCACCATAGCCTATAAAGGTTTGCGTTCCTTGGGGGAATACCGATATAGCTTGAGTAGCCAAGCAGCTCTTCGTTTTAGTTCCAACTATCAGACAAAGAACAATCGATACAGACTCAGGCTGCACTATGTAGGGCAAAATCTTTTTAACGAAGAGAATGGCGGATTGACCGAACAATCCAAAGCTTCTTTTGAGTCAGAAGATCCAAACTTTAAAGATAGGGGTAGATTAGAAGTTAATTTAAACAACGCCAGTAGTAAATTAGAGGGAAAAAGAATTTTTGTTGACCAGAGTTATTCCTTCTTGTCTAAAAAGGACAGCATAAGTCAAAAAGTAACGGATCTAAATTTAGGCTATGAACTAGTTTACGATTGGAGAAAATATCGATTTGATCAAGACAGCCCAGAGTCCAACGGTATTTTTGGTCCTAGCTTCACAAGCGATGCCATTGCGGATAGAACTTGGCTCGAAGAATTTGACAACAAAGTCTATTTGAATTTTAATTCTCCCTATGTTTTAGGGGATTTTGAGGTATATGCTAAGATAAAGGACTACAGTTACCGCTTTAATAGAATCACAATAACCGAAGATCAAGGGCTCTTGCCAAACCAATTAGACGGCACCCTATTTTCTTTGGGAAGTTCTTGGAAAGCCCAAATTAAAAAATTCACACTCGACGCTAATATTGAAAGTGTAATCTCTGGAAATCTGTCTGGAAATGAACTTCGAGTAAAAGCAGAATATCAAAAAGACTCTTTGACCTATATCGGAGGTAGCTTGACTCTTCAAAGTAAATCACCAGATTATAACTTTAGACTCTATCAAAGTGATCTGCAAAATTTCAATTGGTATAACCCCAATTTAAAAAACGAAAATATCCGTGTAATTTCGGGATTTTTAGGCTCAAAGTGGGCTAATATAGATGCCTCATACAGTCAAATAGAGAACTATACTTATTTCCTTGGAAACGAAGCTCCTCAGGTCACCCAATTGACCGGAGAAACTGTAAACTACTTTAAAGCGGGACTTTATAAAGATTTTAAGCTCGGTAAGTTCGGCTTGGATAATAGTATATTATATCAAAACGTACTTAAAGGAGATAGTGCCTTAAAGGCCCCAGATTGGGTTTTGAGAAATACCTTGTACTTCTCGAGCTTTGTCTTTAAAGGAGATCCGATGTATTTGCAAACAGGAATTACATTTAAGTATTTTTCTTCCTTTTATGCCGATGCCTTAAATCCGGTATTGGGAACATTCGTGAGGCAAAATCAAGAACAGATAGGAAACTATCCCGTATTTGACTTTTTTGTAAATGCCCAAGTCAAGCGAACGAAAATTTTCTTTAAAATAGAAAACTTGACTTCCGCACTTTTAGAACCAAATTTTTATGCCTCTCCTCTATACCCTTACAGAGATTGGAGAATACGATTTGGTTTGGTTTGGAACTGGTTTAACTAATATTATGACGGAATATCTCATTCAAGTAAGTCCCAAAATTGCTTCCGACCTAAGTTTGGTTAAGGATTTTCTTATCAAAAAATACAGATTAGATTCAGATCAAAAAATTGAGATTGACATTCTCAAAAAATCTATTGATGCACGTCAAAAAAGCATCAAAGTAAACCTGAAAGTAGCCGTTTATATCGATGAACAACCTATAGAAAAAACCTATAGCTTGCCGAACTATCCAAACGTGAGCAATCAGGAAGAAGTCCTTGTAGTCGGTGCAGGTCCAGCTGGTCTTTTTGCCGCTTTAAAACTCATAGAACAAAATCAAAAACCAATAGTTCTCGAACGAGGTAAAGATGTGCGAGCGAGAAGAAGGGATCTCGCTGCCATCAATAAAGAACATATTGTAAATCCCGAATCTAATTATTGCTTTGGCGAGGGTGGAGCAGGAACCTATTCCGATGGAAAACTATATACCCGTTCCAAAAAACGCGGAGATATACGTCGAGTTTTGGAGCTATTCACAGCCTTTGGAGCCAATCCGAGAATCAATATCGATGCCCATCCACATATCGGAACCAATAAATTACCCAAGATTATCGCTGCAATGCGAGAAATGATCATCGATTGCGGCGGGGAAGTTCGGTTTGAGACCAAAGTGGTGGATATAAAGATCAAGAGTCAAAGTATTCAGGGGGTTGTATTGGCCGATGGCGACCAAATAAGCGCTAAAAAAATTATTCTCGCAACTGGTCACTCTGCTCGGGACATCTATGAATTACTCGCTAGAAAATCTATTTTAATAGAGGCCAAACCGTTTGCTTTGGGGGTTCGCGTGGAGCACCCTCAAACTTTAATTGATAAATTGCAATACAAATGCGATACCGATAGAGGACCTTACCTACCGCCTGCTCCGTATAGTCTTGTCAAGCAAGTAGAGGGAAGAGGAGTATATTCCTTTTGCATGTGTCCTGGAGGCATTATTGCACCCTGTGCAACAGCACCAGGCGAGGTGGTGACCAATGGATGGTCCCCTTCCAAGCGAGATCAAGTAACGGCGAATTCTGGTATTGTAGTAGGTCTCGAATTAAAGGACTTTAAAGAATTTGAGAAATTTGGACCTCTTGCTGGTATGGAATTTCAAAAGAGTATAGAGCAAAAAGCTTGGAGAATGGCTGGAGAGACCCAAAGAGTTCCCGCACAGAGACTTTCGGATTTTGTAAACAACAAACAATCGGACTCAATTCCAAAAACCTCCTATCAACCAGGTACAAGCTCTATAGAACTCGGAAGCTTATTTCCAAAATTCATCCACAAAACACTGCAGGGCGGATTTAGAGCATTTGACAAATCCATGAGGGGTTTTATCAGCAATGAAGCTGTTGTTCACGCAACAGAATCTAGAACCTCATCTCCGGTGAGAATTCCTAGAGATCCTCTTAGCCTTCAGCATCCTCAGATCAAAGGACTCTATCCTTGCGGAGAAGGTGCCGGTTATGCCGGAGGTATAATCTCGGCAGCAATCGATGGTGAAAAATGCGCTTCTAAATGCTTATAATTAGGCTTGAGCTGTAGTTATTTTATCTGCCAAACGCTTTATCTTGATATTTAATGCCGCAAAAATAAGGGTCATTACTGGAGATAAGTAATTAAATATAGCGTAGACAAAATAGTCTTGAACACTTACACCTAAAGTTCCCGACTGATAAGCTCCACAGGTATTCCATGGAATCAAAACGGAGGTAACTGTTCCAGAATCTTCTAGGGTTCTACTCAAGTTTTCTGGCGCCAATCCTTTATCCTTATATGCCTTTGCATACATTTTTCCTGGAACCACAATCGCTAAGTATTGATCAGAAGCCGTAGTGTTTAAAATAATACAAGAACCAACAGTTGATGCAAACAATCCAAAAACCGAATCAAAAGCGTTTAACAGAGCTCTACTGATTGCAGCCAATGCACCAATTGCCTCCATTACTCCACCAAAAACCATAGCACAAATAATCAACCAAATAGTACCTAACATACCTGCCATACCACCAGAACTAAACAGATCTGCTAGTAGAACACTTTCCGTAGGAACGCTGCTATCCACTGTAATGGCTTGCATCAATCCCTTATAGGCAGATTCGACAGTCAAAGTTTCTACTCCTGCAATACTAGCTACAATTTCCGGTTGAAAAATAAGAGCAAAAACTGCTGCCAATAAGGTACCTATCAATAGAGCAAATGTAGGAGGAGTCTTTTTTACGATTAAGAAGATCACTACTGCTGGAACTAGAAATAGCCATGGAGTAACATTTACTGAGGCCTCTATATCTGTCAACATCTGAGAGATATTAGCCTCCCCTTGGGTTTCAATTGAAAATCCTAATATGATAAAGACAATTAGTGTAATAATAATAGTTGGTACCGTGGTGTAAGCCATATATTTTATATGCTCAAAAAGGGTACTTCCCGCCATAGCTGGCGCGAGGTTCGTAGTATCTGACATAGGAGACATCTTATCACCAAAGTAAGCTCCTGAAAGCACAGCACCTGCTGTCATTCCCGCAGGAATTCCCATTGCATTTCCGATACCGACCAAAGCAATACCTACTGTTGCTGAAGTAGTCCAAGAACTACCTGTAGCAATAGATATCAAGGCACAAATTACGACTGTTGCTCCTAAGAAAATTGTAGGGTTCAATACCTGAAGACCGTAATAAATCATCGTTGGAATGATTCCGCTTATCAACCAAGTTCCTGCCAGTGCACCCACCATCAACAAAATCAAAATTGCTCCCGAAGTTGATTTGAGATTGTTTGCAACCTCATCAAACATATCGTCGACACTTACCTTATTTTTTATACCGACCAAAGCAGCTACAGTTGCACCAAGCAAAAGCACAAACTGATTGGATCCGCTCAAGGCATCGTCTCCAAAAACGAAAACATTATAGGCCAACAACCCCACTAAAGCCACAACTGGGACCAAAGCCCAAAAGATGGATATTTTATTTTTAAAAATTAAATCAAGTTCATTAGAATCCGGTTGCTCACTCATCAGTTTAGGTTTAGTTTAAAAAAAAAGGCCCGAAAAAGTAACTAATCGAGCCTTTGATGGTAAAAATATAAAATTATTCCAAAGTCACTAGGTTTTTTAGAACTCCTAACTCTTCAAAACAGTTTTTCATTGCTTTAAAAGTACGATCGATATCTGCATCTAAACCTACTGAAAAACGAACCAATCCATCTGACAATCCCATTTCGGTCTGCTCCTCCATTGGAATTTCAGAAGAAGTAGAGCTTCCTGAAGCGCTAAAAAGAGTTTTATAAAACCCTAAACTAACTGCCAAATACCCCAAGTTTCTCTCTTGCATTAATTCCATTGCCTTGTTTGCCATTTCTAAACTTCCAAAGTCGACCGTAATCAAACCACCGTATCCTAAACCATCATTTTTCTGATCTGTCATTACTGTGTGACCAGGGTGGCTTTCCAAACCGGGATAAGCAACAGACAATCCCAATTTCTCAAAGCCTTGGGCCAAGTACATCGCATTGTCACTGTGTTTATCTATACGAATCGGAAGTGTTCTCAGATTTTTCAAAATCGAAGAGGCTCTTAGAGAATCCATAACTGGCCCATAAAGCATGGCTGCACCATCGTTGACACTCTTGATATCATTAATGAATTCCTGAGAAGCACAAATTACACCACCAACGGCGTCATTTGTTCCATTGATAAATTTGGTTAAACTGTGAATACAAACGGTAGCACCCAATTCAAGTGGATTTACAATAATAGGGGTAAAAGTATTATCTACAATTAGGGGTAGATTGTGTTTTTTGGCGATCTCTGCTAAAGCTTTCAAATCCGCTACCTCCAAAAGAGGATTAGATACTGCTTCGCAATAAATCATAGTAGTATTTTCATTGATAGAAGCTTCCACTTGTTTAAGATCTGTGATATCCACAAAATCTGTGTTAACTTCATATCGAGGCATAAAATTTTTCAAAAAAGCATAAGTCCCACCATAGATAGTTCTCGAACTAACAATATGACTCCCCGCTTTACAAAGATGCATGATAACCGATGTTATCGCTCCCATTCCAGAACCTGTAACATGAGCTGCCTCACTTCCTTCCATAGCAGCCAAAGCTTGACTCAAGTGCTGGGTACTCGGACTCGTATGTCTAGAATATAAATAACATCCTTCTGTATTTCCTTCAAAGGTATCGGCCATAGTTTTGGCTGCCATAAAGGTAAAAGTTGCTGAATCGGAAATAGATGGGTTCACTCCACCGAATTCTCCAAAAAATTGTAGGTCTTGGATTTTATCTGCTGATTTCATGCTATAGATTTTTATTTTGTAAAAGTAATAAAAACCAATATTTAAATCTAAACAAACTATCTAAACCAGAATTTTAGACTGTAAAAATAAGTATTAAGGGAATAAAATCTTTTTAAAGGTGAAATAAGTGTGTTTTTTAGAATAGAATAGTCGCTAACTTACCTAGAATCAAGAACAAAAGTAACTGGGCCATCATTTTCCAAACTAACTTTCATATCGGCACCAAATTCTCCAGAAGCGATTTCCTTTGCGATAATTTCCTCTGCCCGAGACAAGAAATAGTGATAAATCGGCAGGGCTTTTTCCGGTCTAGCAGCTTGAATATAGGAGGGGCGATTCCCTTTTTTGGTATTTGCCTGCAGGGTAAACTGACTGACGACCAACAATTCACCTTTGACATCGACTAAAGATTTATTCATCACTCCATTTTCATCGTCAAATATTCGCAAGGCAGTAATTTTCTTCAAAAGATAATCGGCATCTTTTTCAGAGTCCTCGGTAGAAATACCTAAAAAAACCAAAAGTCCCGAATCGATACTTCCTACGACATTTCTATCGACCTCAACTTTAGCACTTAAAACTCTTTGAACTACAACTCTCATCAACGATAATTTTCATCCTCTCCGAGAATCAATTGGAGATAGGATCGATATCTGGATTCCGGAATTTCTCCATCTTCTACGGCTTTTTTCACTGCGCATTTAGGCTCCTCGACATGTAGGCAGTTGTGAAATTTACATTTAGACTTAAAATGAAAAATCTCTGGAAAATAATCTCCCACCTCATTTGGTTCAAAATCCACTACTCCAAAACCTCGAATACCCGGTGTATCTATAATATAAGCTCCAAAACTCAAGGGATGCATTTCGGCAAATGTTGTCGTGTGTTGTCCTTGATTGTGTTGGGCGGAAACCTCTGCTGTTTTCAGGTCGATTCCAGGTTCAATAGTATTGATCAAGGTAGATTTACCAACCCCTGAGTGCCCGGAAAATAAACTGACCTTATCTTTCATAACATCTTTTACCGCCTGAACTCCTTCACCGGTTTCGGCAGATACCGCGAGACATTCATAGCCACAATAACTATACATATTCATACGATACTCCAATTCCTCAAAAAGTGCTTCGTCGTAGGTATCAATTTTATTAAAGATCAAAACGACAGGTATGTTATAGGCTTCTGCACTAGCAGTAAAGCGATCTATAAATGTAAAGGAGGTCTCCGGATTTTTAAGAGTTACCACCAAAAAAGCAAGATCTATATTAGCTGCGATAATATGCGTCCTTTTGGACAGGTTTACCGACTTTCTTACTATATAGTTTTTCCTTTCGTGGATATCCCGAATGACCCCAGTGTCCTTCTTAGGCTCCAAGTCAAAATCCACAATATCGCCAACGGATACTGGGTTTGTACTTTTGATACCTTTTATTCGAAACTTACCGGGGATTCTACACTCGTGAATCTGAGAATCCTCAGTCCTAACCATATACCAACTTCCCGTAGATTTGATAACAACTCCTGTCATGGACGCAAATATCCGTAAAATATTCTATTAATCCCTTAGAATCTGCTTTTGTTGATTGATAGATTCCTGGTGAATCGCCTTGTATAATTGCTCCAAAAACGAGACGGATAAGCCCTGATCTGTTCCTTCCTCAACTCTTTTGTTAAGCATATCTGCCCATCTTGAATTTTGAAGAACAGAAATATTCCCTTCTTTCTTAATTTCTCCGATTCTTCGAGAAATCTCCATTCGCTCGGCCAAGGTTTGAATCAAATGATTGTCAATAACATCAATTTCACTTCTAAAAGTTTTTAATTGATCTAGTGCCAAACCAGCTGCCTTTGGTTCTCTAACTCGCAAATCCTCCATAATCTCGACCAACCTGTCTGGTGTAATCTGCTGTGCTGCATCGGACCAAGCATTATCTGGATCACAATGTGTCTCTATCATCAAACCGTCAAAATTTAGATCCAAGGCAATTTGAGAAACTTCTTCAATCATTTCTCTATTTCCAGTAATATGAGAAGGATCGTTAATCAAAGGTAAATCTGGGAACTTTTGTTTTAGAGCAATCGGAATTTGCCATTGGGGAACATTTCTAAACTTAGTTTTCTTGTAGGAAGAAAATCCGCGGTGAATTACCCCTAAATTTTTTATATCTGCGGTATACAAGCGCTCTACTCCTCCTAACCAAAGTGCCAAATCAGGATTGATTGGATTTTTGATAAGTACAATTTTATCTGTCCCTTTAAGGGCATCCGCAATCTCTTGAACGGCAAATGGATTTACGGCAGTTCTCGCACCAATCCACAGAATATCCATATCAAATTCCAAAGCCAGTTTTACATGGTTGGCATTCGCTACCTCAACGGCCACCATCATTCCCGTTTCTTTTTTCACTCTTCTGAGCCATGGAAGTGCAATAGCACCTATTCCCTCAAAGCCTCCTGGTCTTGTTCTAGGTTTCCAAACACCAGCGCGAAATACAGTTGCATCTGTATTTTTTAACTCGTGAGCAATCTTCATGACTTGCTCCTCGGTTTCAGCACTACACGGCCCAGCGATTACCAAGGGGTGATCCAAACTCATTTGATCTAACCATCCTCTTAATTCTTTAGTGTTTTCCATAATTACCCTCTTCTAACTTAATATTGATATCTATTTTACTTTTATTCTGTCTGTACTCTCCCAAAATCTTATAGGAATGTACTTTGTCTTTTATATCGATCATTGCATTTTTAAAATCGTTGTACTCGTCAAAAACCAAATCTGCAAAAAACTCGTACTCCCAGGGATTCTCTATTACTGGAAGGGATTGAATCTTGGTTAAATTGACCCGATTAGAGGCAATACTTACCAAAACATCTCCTAAACCTCCCTTTATATGTTCCAAAGCAAATTTTATACTTGCTTTATTGGGTAAGCTGGTGTTTTTAGATTCTTTCTTTTCCACAATCACAAAACGCGTTTGGTTCTCCTTGACCGTTTGAATTCTCGAAGTCAAAATTTCTAAATCGTATTTCTTCGCAGCAATTTCACTACCTACAGCAGCAATACCTTGCAAAGAACCATCTGCTATTCGCTTCGCTACCGATGCTGTATCGGTCGCCTCCACCAATCTTATATGTGGATAGGCCTTAAAAAAAGCACGACACTGCAATAGAGCCATGGGATGGGAATGCACTTCCTTTATATCTTCCATTTTCTGCCCCTCAACTGCCATTAAATTGAGTTGTACATTGAGATAATGTTCCCCAGCTATGGTTATCTGCTCCTCATCAATCAAAGTGTAGTTTGGCAGTATAGCCCCAGCAATGGAGTTTTCGATGGCCAAAACGCCATAGTCCACCTGATCACTAGCGACCAGCTGTGTCACTTGAGAAAATGATTTACATTCTACTAAATTCTCAACCTCTGAGAAATACTGTTGGGCTACGATGTGGTGAAATGACCCTTTTATGCCTTGAATTGCTATTTTCATTGTAAAAAAAAAGTCCCGATTTCTCGAGACTTCAATTGATTTATATATTATTTAAAATACACGAAGCCTCTCTTTTATTTTAAAATAAAAGTAATAGAAAGAGAAAAACCATGTGTTTTGTGTCGTCATATGTCAAATGTATAATAATAATGCAAACAATCTAACTAGAAGGAAGTTTTTTTTGAAAAAAAAAGCACCTCATCAAATGAAGTGCTTTTGCGGTCTGGACGAGACTCGAACTCGCGACCCCCTGCGTGACAGGCAGGTATTCTAACCAACTGAACTACCAGACCGTTGCATTTAGCGAGTGCAAATATACATTCCTTTTGGAAATAAACAACGATTTTCAAAAAAAAATAAGTGCTTTTAATCCCAACAAGTCGTATCGGATTCAACACCAATGTCTTGGCCTTTGAATGTAAGAGGAATTCCTTTTTTCCTCTTATCACGATAATCTCTTAGAGCTAATACTACTATTTTCGACAATCTAACAATAGCGTATAAATTCAGTATGGCCATGGCAATCATGGTAATATCTGCAAGCCCCCACACTACAGTCGAAGAAGCGATGGAACCAAATATAACCATCCCTAATACCGCCACTCTATACAATAATATGTTCCTCGGTTTGTCCGAAATAAATCGAATATTGGATTCTCCGTAATAATAGTTTCCTATCACGGAACTAAAAGCAAATAAAAAGATACAGCAAGCCACAAAAGTAGATCCCCAAGATCCGACTTCTGACTCCAAAGAAAGCTGGGTAAGTTCAATACCATCTACTGTACCCGCTCCGTGATTTCCCGCGATCAAGATAAGTAGCGCTGTTGCCGTACAAATCACCATAGTATCGGTAAATACTCCCAAGGCTTGAATCAGTCCTTGTTTTACTGGATGGGTCACATCTGCCGTGGCAGCCGCATTGGGTGCAGATCCCATTCCCGCCTCATTAGAAAATAAGCCTCTTTTGATTCCTTGTGCTAGCGCTGCTCCCAAACTACCTCCAACGGCTTCTTTTAAACCAAAAGCCTGCTCGACGATACCGAGTAAAAGTCCAGGTATCTCGGTGAAATTTATGAGCAATACATAAAACACCACCAACAAGTAAAGGACAGCCATAAAAGGGACTACAATATTAGTGAATTTGGCAATTCGTCTAATCCCACCAAAAATGATCAGGCCGGTAAACAAAACCATAACTCCCGCCATTAAGTTTTGATCAATAGCGAAGGAATTTTGAAATGCAGATGAAATTGTATTGGATTGCACTGCATTGAAGACAAAACCATAGCAAAGGGTAATTAAAATAGCAAAAGCAATCCCCATATTCCTACTCTTTAAGGCATTTTGCATATAATATGCTGGACCACCTTTGAAGGTTCCTCCGGCCTCTTTCTCTTTGTAGATTTGAGCCAAAGTGCTCTCTGCAAAAGCGGATGCCGCGCCGATAAGCGCAATGACCCACATCCAAAAAACAGCTCCTGCACCACCTGCGACAATAGCCAAAGCCACCCCTGCCATATTCCCTGTACCCACACGAGACCCCAAACTAACAGTAAACGCTTGAAAAGAAGAGATCCCCTCTGTTTTGTCAGTGGCTCCCTCGGTCAAGAGCCTCAGCATTTCCTTAAAATAAGTGAATTGAACGAATTTTGTTTTGACACTAAAAAATACTCCTGCAAAAAGTAATGCAGGTATCAGTAAGTACATGGACATAAGGGAATTTATCCCATCTATTATTTCTTGCATAAGGGAGATTTTATACAAATATACGACCTAAAAACCACTAGCAGTTTTGCCAAAAACAAAATTCATTTTATCTTTCCTTTTCAAAGTTCTCGGGATGTAGCTTAGTCCGGTTAAAGTGCTGGTCTGGGGGACCAGAGATCGGAGGTTCGAATCCTCTCATCCCGACTACCATAGCTCTCTAAAACAAAAAAAGCCGCCTCTCGGGCAGCTTCTTTGTGTTCCGTATTGGATTCGAACCAACGACCCCTACCCTGTCAAGGTAATGCTCTGAACCAACTGAGCTAACGGAACGATAAGGAAAGCGAAAATAAGAGAAAATTATAATAATCCGTCAAAACCACGCCAATCTTTTTTTAAGGGATAAAAAAACAGGGATTGGAGCAACTCGAGGAGTTGCTCATCCCAAAAATGACATGAACTTTCTGCGTTCCTAAGCCAAAACACTAATTCAAATTATATTTTTCCAAACAGGCTAGTGGCGAATAAATAGGCCTAAAAGAATCCTCAAAGGCGCTGTATACTTGTCCACTAAAGTCAATTTTTTGGCTAGACAAGCTCCCCAGCCCCATCTCTAATTCTCGAATCTTGTGATTCAAAAAATAAGATATAACGGAGAACTCTCTACTGGCCGTCGGATACATTACTTCCGAACTTTCTTTTTCTTTTTCAATTTGAG
>JBELHR010000081.1:0-2951 GCA_042091275.1 Flavobacteriaceae bacterium | reverse complement strand
TTATACTCTAACCTGCCAACAAAACAGAACTTATAGGGCTTTGTGAAAGTTTTAGTTTTCAAGCTCACTTCACCATCTTTTCGGTCCTTTTGTGTAAGACAAGGGTTTTCAAAAGCTAATACTTGAGGCCAGCTATCATTTCTAATGGTATTCGCGGTTACGATATGTTTATTTTGAAATTTTAAGAGTGCTTTTTGAAATCTATATCCAACCGTCATCCCTCTATCCATCCAATTACCGGCATATTTAAACCAACCGGGTTTAGATGACATAAAACTGAGGTAAGGAATTACCCAAACACCTATCCCTGTTGGTGCTCTAAAATGAAAATAATCGGATTCTGTAACAGCTTTATGTATTACCGAAAAATTAGTAGGTAAGGTAGAAATAATGGATAGCTTATCAAAAAATCGCTTCCCTCCATAAGGTAATAGTGCTCTGAATTCAATAGTTTTAGATGTATAAGGCCTCACGTGATTTGGTATTTCATCAACATTAGGATGCAGAACAGCTAAGTGGATGATAGTATCAAACAAGGAAGATAAATAATCGATTTCTCGAACAGTGGGGCCCCAACCTACAATTTCACCATTTTTAAGAAAATGTTCCGTATGAGATATAATAACAAGCTTCAAAATTCAATTACCTTAATATACTGTTCCACTATATTCGACCAAATGAATTTTTCTGACCATAAAATGGATTGTTGTGAAAAAGCCTCGTGGTGCTCCATTATTTTCAAAACCGCCTGAGTCACCTCTTTTTTATCTTTTGAGTTCACTAAAAATCCAGAATAATTTTCAGATATAGCATCCTCGACACCTGTTCCCTTTGCTCCGATTGCGGGAATTCCCAAATGATTTCCCTCCAATATTGCAATTCCAAAACCTTCAATATCTCCAGATTTAATTTCTTCGCTCAACATTACAAAAATATCTGAATCAAGAAGTAGTTCTGTTTTTCTGACTTCCGTAACCATACCATGAATCTGGATAGAGTCCAATAGTTCAAGATTCTGAGCCAATGCTTCAATTCTAAGTTGATCTGTGGGAATGCCGACAATATTATAAGTAACTTTCGAGAAATGCTTCTTTAAAAGAGGAATAGCTCTAATTAGATTGTGCTGCCCTTTGCGTTGGGTTAGATTACCAACTGTTATAAGAGAAATTTCTTTTCTTTGAACATGAGAATACTGCTTCCTTTGCTTACTATCTATATTAAACCCGTTATTTATTATAGTTACAGGGGTGTTTATCCTTGGAAGAAAAGATTTAGTATAGGATGAAACTGCAATAATCCGATCAAATCTCTTTAGACAATATTGTGTAAAATCTCTTGCAATTTTATTTTTTAAATTTAACTCCGAGCCGTGAACAACTCCAACAAATTTTCGGTTAAAAAATAAACTTAAAACTCCACCCAACCATAGAGAAAACTTTCCTGACAAAATAATTGTATCGTTGCTTTTGACTAAAGAAAAAGCCATAAAAAAACGTTTGATATAGCTCCATAAAGTTAGCTTATAACGTTTTGTTCTGTATACTTTGAAATTTAAAACGGAATCAAAACTCTTATCCTTGAAAACATCTCTATGATCTGTTAAAACGTTTACCTTATAGGCTCTTTTAGAGAGATTTTCACCTAAATTATAAGCGTGATTTCCAATTCCACCAGGCAAAGGAGGGAATTCTGAGCTTATTATTAAGATTCTATTTTTCACCAAAAACTCTTTTAAAATAACCATCCATAGTCAAATTCTCATTCCAAAAGACACGATTATTTTTTGCTATCTCATCGAGATTATTTCTATTTGTTTCTATCCATGTTTTAATAATATCGACGGATTTATGGATGTCGGACTCCTCAATCCAAATTGTATTTTCTCTCCAAAAAACATCCTCCTTAAAAGGCAGATGATCGTCAGTATGAAAATAAATAGGGATTCTTCCCATGCTCATTGTCTCATATAATCGTACCGAAAAATTTCCTCCTCCACGCATACAAACTGTGAAAAGGTTGTCCTTAATGTTTTGAAAATATTCTTGTGTGGAGGCGATACGATCTTCTGATGTCTTTGCACCAGCACGATATTTTATTCGTTGAATAAAATCTGTTTTTAGCTCGTGGGAGTTTTGAAGCTTCTCTAATATTCTACCTCGAAAATAAGAGGAAGAAAATAATTTCTCTTTTTCATAATAGTTAAAGAAGAAATTATACATATTTCGATAGGAAACCCTTAAGTTATCCTGAATCATTTTAATTCTTGAATAATTTGATTGTCCACAAAATCCAATAGAGGTTTTTAGGTTATCCTGGGAAACGTAAAAACCATTATATTCAATAAAAGGATCCTTTATGAAAACGGGTAATCCGCGATCAATTCCCTTAGTTGAATAGCCATTGCACCTTAAAACTTGTAAATTTTTATTCGATTTCCATTTCACGCCTATATCTCCAGACATAAAGGCATAAATAATTTTGTTTGTTGATTTTATATAGTTTTGGATTTCTTTTCTTCTCTTCGTTCTTGAATAGAAGTTCAAAGACATTGGTAAAATAATAAAATCGCAATCCTCTTTACATACAAAAGAATAATCTGTTTCGGAAACACCATACATCTCTATCCGATTGAGATTCGAAAAAGAATCCGGTTTAAGAAAAGGTTTTAGCAGAGGGAAAATTTCAGCTCTGTGATCACCAAACAAATATTCTGAAGGATAATGAATTTTAAACATTTCCCAATTCTTTTTTAAAATAATCGATTGTTTGCTTGAGTCCTTCAATTAAAGAAACTTTTGGCTCCCAATTAATCGTATTTTTCGCTAGAGAAATATCTGGTTTTCTTCTAACGGGGTCGTCTTTTGGTAAATCTAAAAACTGGATTTCAGAATTGCTATTGGTTAAATCTATTATAATCTCCGCTAAATTCAGCATTGATACCTCATTGGGAT
>JBELHR010000080.1:0-3027 GCA_042091275.1 Flavobacteriaceae bacterium | reverse complement strand
TTCCAAGCACGTCTAAACCATTCCAAGAGTTATCATAAGAACTCATTTCAAATACTTTACGTCCATTTCTATCAAAGATTTGAACTTCGTTATTTGGATACATTTCAACGAGTTTAGTGATTTCCCAATAATCATTACGTCCATCTCCATTTGGAGAAATTCCAGTAGGAACATCTTGATTGATATTAATAAGGTCATCACAAGCGTCTCCAATACCGTCTTCATCTAAGTCTAATTGGTTTGTATTCGCTGTTCTAACACAGTTATCCACAGCGTTTGCAATGCTATCACCATCGACATCATCATCACATAAATCACCAATACCATCGTTATCTAAGTCTTGTTGATCTGGATTTACAATAAAGTCACAGTTGTCGCTTGAATTAGGGATACCGTCTCCGTCGATATCATCATCACATGCATCACCGATGCCGTCACCATCTAGATCTTCTTGATCTGGATTAGCGTTAGAAGGACAATTATCTACATCATTTAATAAACCATCACCATCGATATCGTCATCACAAACATCACCTAAGCCGTCGTTGTCTACATCGGATTGATTTGGATTAGGAATAAACTCACAATTGTCAAGGTCATTTGAGGTACCATCACCATCGACATCATCGTCGCAAGCATCTCCAACTCCATCGCCATCTAAATCTTCCTGGTCAGGGTTTGGAACTTCAATACAGTTATCGTCTCCGTTTAGAATGCCATCCCCATCATTGTCTCCTAATGGATTGTTTTCTATTTTTCCCGTAAATATTCCTCTACCATAGGTCGTAGCCATAACAGTTAAATCTCTCTTTCTCAATTCCAGATTGGTAACTTTTACGTTCTTCATCCCGTTTTGAGATCTTGTCCATTTTGGAGAGTCACTGCTCCAATCTGAAGTTTTCCAAATACCAAGACTAGTACCAATCATAACTTCCTCTGAATCTCCTGGATTAGGTAAGATTGTTTTAACTGGCAAATCCGGTAAATCTCCTTCTTTTGAAACCCATGATGTACCTCCATTAGAGGAATACCAAATACTTGTCACACCATAATTGTGAAAGGTCACATAAATCTGGGATTCTTGCGTTCCAAATTCAATATCTGAGATACTTCCAAAAAATTCACTTGGTCCAATTTCACTCCAGATTGGATCTGTATCTGCATTGTCAATTTTCAACAACTTTCCATCCTCAGTTCCAACTAGTACCTTACTTGCTGCTGTTGTAAAAGGAGAAACTGTAAATACGGTTGGACTAGCTCTTAGTAAGCCATTTCTCAAAGTAGTTTTGGTTGCCGTTCCTCCTTGAGGGATATTAGCCAAGCCAGAGTACCTGTAAATTTGAACTATACCAGATCTTGTTGTACCGTTACTGTACAAAACATCTTGATTAGAATCTAATCCTTGAGGGTTTATAAAGTCGCCATCACCGTTATTATCGTTATTGATAGTTCTTCTTTGTTGAGCATTAAAGTCATATAATTGAACTGCATTATTATAGACATAATTGAAAACCATATAATCTTCTCCTACTTGATCCACAAAACTATATGCACCATCTCCACCGCTAATATCTAAAGAAGGGGATGGGCTATTTGGATTGAGGTCTTCTCCTTCAAAGTATGGTGTTCCATTATCTTGAGTTCCTCCTAAAAAGTATTCCTCTGAAGGGTTAGGCGCAATTCCTCCGTGATAAAATTGAGTGACATTATAATTTAAATTACGAGCCTGTGTATTGTCCACAAATGGTGCATTTACTAAGTCTGTTGCATAAAAGACACCTCCATCATTTCCAAAAATAGCCTCATTCGAGTTCCCTGGTCTAAAGGTCATAGCATGTTGATCCGCATGAACTAAAGAAACGGGAAGAGTATTCAAGCCAGGATTATTTGACCATTTAGAAATTTGTTGATAGCTCTGACCTCCATTTGAAGATCTAAACAAATCAATACCGCCTAAATAAACTATATCGTCATCATTAGGATCCATCTCGATAACTAAATCATAAAATGCCTGACCACGAGTAAAATCATCAGCAGAGATACCATTATCTGAATCATTTGGAAGAGGAAGCGTTGTGGTGCTTATAAAACCATCTACAGTTTTTATTACAATTGGATTTCCATTATCATTTCTTTGAGCTAGAATCATAATCTTGTCTGGATCTTGAGAGGAAATCTCAATTTCCGTTCTTCTCAAATTCGAAATGGTTGTTACCTCTTCGAAAGTAACTCCGTCGGTTGACTTAAATATTGTTCCTCCAATATCTCCAAAATAATTTCTAGTAGTACTCATCCAAATAGAGTTGTCAGGGGCTAGCTCAAAATCATTTGGCTGGTGCTCCCTATTACTTCCATTCAATGGGATAGCGGTTTTTTCCCATGAAGAGCCAGAATCATCAGAATGGTAAACTCCGTATTCATCGCCTGCTCCTAAGAATGCTGCAAAGGATTGCCCGTTCTGAAAGAAAGACCCCTCGCCAAAATAACTTGCTCCTATAGCAGCATAGACCTTGGTCTCTCCGTTATCATCCCATGCCAAAATATCTTGCACAAAATAACGACCAGGTATAGTCATCTGGTTTTCGCCAACTTGTGTTTCTCCTGTAGATCCCCCAAAGATATTGGTCCAGGAATTTCCACCATCCGAACTCTTATAAACACCATCTCCTGTTACAGATCCAGATGTATATAATTCCCCTGTTCCCAAGTAGAGTATATTAGAGTTATTTGGGTCAACTGTTATACATGAGACCGACATGTTTGTGGGAACATCATCTACTAGCGACCAAGGTTGGTTCTGATCGGTTATGTCTTCATTTACCCATAGTCCTCCGCTAACTCCTCCTGCAAAAACTCTTTTGTTTGAGGAATCGTTAGGGTCGAAAAGAACTGCTCTAGTTCTTCCTCCAACATTGTTTGGCCCTCTTTCTATCCATTTAGATGCGTCGTCTTCTCCCGGGAATTTCCCTTGGAGATTGTTGTCTTTCAATCGGTACTGTAATTCTGAAATCTTTTCAGGGGTTGGGT
>JBELHR010000005.1:0-80276 GCA_042091275.1 Flavobacteriaceae bacterium | reverse complement strand
CCAGGACCCTCTCCTTAAAAGGGAGATGCTCTACCAACTGAGCTACCCGGTCTTAGTAAACTTCGGCAAATATACTATCTTAAATCAAGGTCAACAACAATTTATTAATTAATTTTGCTGGGTTGAGTTAAGAAAAACAAGGTCATTTATGAAGAATATAGCGCTAATTGGATATATGGGAAGTGGGAAGTCTACTTTGGCTAAAATTGTGGGTGAATCACATAATATCCCTGTAGTGGATTTAGATTCCTTTATCGAAGAATCTGAGGGTAGGACCATTTCAGAGATATTTAGTTTAAAAGGAGAAATCTTCTTTCGAAAAATTGAAAGTAAATACCTTCAAGAATTGGCGCTTCGCTCCGATAGATTTATTTTGTCCGTTGGGGGAGGCACACCGGTCTACGGGAATAATATGGAAATTCTCTCCAAAAGTTTTACAACGGTTTATCTGAGGGCAAATGTTCCAACTCTTTATCAAAGATTATCAAAAAACAAAGATTCTAGACCTCTAATACGCTCGGTTTCCGATGAAAATTTAGCGGAATTTATTGGGAAGCACCTCTTTGAAAGAAGTCCTTTTTATGAAAAGTCAGAAATCTTAATCGACGTTAACAACAAGTCGCTTAAAGACTCGATTTTAGAACTGAATACTTTATTCAACGAGTAGGGCTTGGGCCTTTGGATAATCAAAAACAACTTGAACTTTTGATTGAGTAGAGGTAGATAAGGAAAGTCCTTTAAAATCTGCTTTTACTGGAAATTTCTTGTGGTTTCGATCTACCAAAACAGCCGTTTTAAATTGTTTGAGACTTACTTGAAGAAAAAATTTCACTCCGTACATCAAGGTTGTTCCCGATTGCAGAACATCGTCTACCAAAACCAGAGATTCATTTTCTATATCTTTTAAATTTAGATCACAAACAGGTTGTGATAAAGGATTTTTTTTATCCATTTTCAGAGCGCC
Organism: Flavobacteriaceae bacterium; assembly: GCA_042091275.1. Lineage (GTDB taxonomy): Bacteria > Bacteroidota > Bacteroidia > Flavobacteriales > Flavobacteriaceae > JBELHR01. The sequence continues at coordinate 79,312 of JBELHR010000005.1, read as the reverse complement.
TAGAACAATCTCTTTATTTGAGATTTCAGAGAGGATTACAGCTAGTTTTTTAGCAAAGAGGAATCCGTTTGATTCAATACCAATCAGGATTATTTTTACCTGGTCTACATGGGACTCCAAGATCTGATAAGCTATTCTAAGACTTTTGCGTTCTATTTGTTCTTGGTTCAGTATAACTTGCTCCATTAGATAAATGTTTTTTCAAATATAAAAAACAATTCGCTTCCTTGGCGTGGCGGAATTGAATTATAACACTCTTCTAGTTTAGATATTTTAAAATGCTCCTGAAACAATTCTTCGTATTCCAATTTGCTCGCTAAAAAAGGCGGACCCTCGTTGGTCGACTCTCCTTGAAAAAACAAGCCTATTAATTTTCCTCCCATAACTAATATTTGATTGGTGTGGAAAACATATTGCTTTCGGATTGCGGGTGGGAGAGCACAAAAAAAAGTTTGTTCTACAATTAAGTCATAATGCTCTACATGATCAAAATAATTGCTTTGGATGATATTCTCCTTTGGGAATTCAGGGTATTTACTTTCAAATTCAGTAATAGCACGCTCAGATATATCAAGGACAAACACATTTTTATAACCAAGTTCTAATAAATAGACAGCTTCTTTTGAGCTTCCTACCCCTGGAATAAGAATTTTTAAATGTTTTGGAGGATTTACCGTTTCAAAATAATGTTTGAGGGGGGGAGCTACGCAATTTAGTGTCCAGGGCGTATTTCCGTGTAAATATCGATTATCCCAATAATTCTTATTCATAAGTATCGCTATCTTGGTAATCGTCGATATCTCTTCTGTCTTTTTTTGTTGGTCTACCCTCTCCTTTTTTGCGATGGGAGTCTCTTGCGTATTTGAGTAAATCTAATTTTTCTAATTCCTCTTTCGGAGTAAGGTCCTTTAAGTATTGTGGCACTAGTTTGGCTCCTACGCGACTTTTTGGTGTATCTAAAACCTCAATCTGTATATTCATCTGATTTTTTCGGTAGCCGATAGACTCTCCACCGAAGACCTCTTTTGACGGTTTGGCATTGGCTCCATTTAATTTTACTTGACCTTTTTTACAAGCTTCTGCAGCTTGATTTCTCGTTTTAAAAGCTCGTATTGCCCAAAGGTATTTATCAATTCTCATAGTCAGATAAAAATCTAGTTTTCACTTTTGACAAATATAGGAAAATTGTACCTTGCCGCCTTAAATTGATGTTGATGAAATACCTTAATAGATTTTTGGCCCTTAGCCTTTTTGCTGCTCTGTTTTTGTCCTGTAACGGTGACGATGAGGATAATTTTGATCCTGCAGTTCAGGCCATCGAAGACGATGAAGCCCTTGTGACTTTTATGAAGTCGCATTATTACAACGATGTGGAAGATAGTATAGATACTTTAGAGTCAAATGACAGAATATCTCTGTTTTTAGATCCTAGATTGCAATCTGAAGCAATTACGGAAAACGAAGTGGATTATACTTTGTATTATCTAGTCCTTGAAGAAGGTACTAACGAGAGTCCTTCTATGGTAGATCGCGTATTTACGGATTATACTGGTTTTTTCATTAGTAATTTAAATGCTTTTGATTCTAATGAGGATATTTGGTTCAATTTGACATCAGTAATTAGAGGTTGGTCTTATGGTTTTCCAAAATTTAAGTCAGGAGTGAATAATTCTGTTCCCGGTGAGCCGTTGAGTTTCGATGGAACTGGAAAAGGATATTTGATTATCCCTTCCGGATTGGCATATGGACACACTCCAGGTGGTCTTTTGGCTGGTTTTGCGGATCAAAACCTAATCTTTAAGATTGAATTAAAATTTGTAGAGTATTTAGACCAAGATGGAGATGGTATTCTCTCCAAGGATGAAGATACTAATGGTAATGGTAATTTAGATGATGACGATACAGATGGAGATGGTATACCGAATTATTTAGATTCGGATGACAATTCCTAAATTAAATAGAGATAATAAAAAAGCCAGAACATTTGTTCTGGCTTTTTTTTTGTTTATCAACTTTTTAGAGCTTCAAGTAAAGAGATACAATCCACTGATCGGATCTGTTATCGATAGTAATAGCGTCAATTCCTGCAGAATTTACAGCGTATTCACTCAGAGATTCCGACAGACCTGTTTCGTAGCGCAAATCCAAACCGATTCTTCCGAGTTCAACTCCGACACCAAACTGTAAATTTACAGTAACACCGTCGCTATCAAAATCGTCGATTTCAGAATTTATTTGTTCAAATATTTCATTTGTATCTAGTTTAGAATTCAGCGTGTACTGAAAAGAAGGTCCAGCCGAAAGGGTAACAAGCCCTAAGGTTTTAATCCCCAAAAGGACTGGTATATCCAAAGTGTTTAGAGTATAATCAGCATTTTCTCCTAAAATAGAATATTCTGACTTTGTAGAGGTGTAAACCAGTTCCGGACGAACATAAAGTCCCAATAAAGGAATTTTTAATCTCGTCCACGCTCCGACGTGAAAACCAGATTTAGCTTTTGCTCCGGAAAACACATTGTCTGCAGTATTTTGCGCGCTCTCAAAACTGAGGTCTCCTGTTTGGTTATAGTTTAAACCTCCTTTAATTCCATATCGCAATTGTGCATTGGATACTAGGGTACCAGCAAATATAAAAACAGCTAGTGCAATCATTTTTTTCATAACATGAGTAGATTTGGTTGTTTACTCAAATCTATAAAAAACTTTAATGCTATGAACTGAAAATCTTACTTTCTTGCTATCGCTCTTTTTACTGCTTCAATTACTGCTTTGTCGTTTAATCCGTACTTTTCCATTAACTGAGCTGGTGTACCAGATTCTCCAAAGCTATCTTGTACAGCCACAAATTCTTGAGGTGTTGGATTGTTTATCGCTAGGGTTCTAGCAACACTTTCTCCTAATCCTCCGAGAATATTATGCTCTTCAGCAGTAACTACACAACCTGTTTTTGCAACGGACTTTAAGATGATATCTTCGTCCAAAGGTTTGATGGTGTGAATATTTATTACTTCTGCTTCGATACCCATTTCCATAAGAGCCTGAGATGCTTCCAAAGCTTCCCAAACTAAATGTCCAGTAGCTACGATAGTAACATCTTTACCTTCTGTCAATTGAATTCCTTTTCCAATCTCGAATTTTTGGTCTGCTGGAGTGAAAATAGGGACTGCAGGTCTACCAAATCTCAAATATACTGGACCGTGGTGCTCAGCAATTGCAATTGTAGCAGCTTTTGTTTGATTGTAATCACAAGTGTTGATTACCGTCATTCCAGGTAGCATTTTCATCAACCCTATATCTTCTAGGATTTGGTGAGTTGCTCCATCTTCCCCTAGAGTAAGTCCCGCGTGGGAAGCACAGATTTTAACATTTTTATCAGAATAAGCCACAGATTGACGAATTTGATCGTAAACGCGTCCTGTTGAAAAGTTGGCAAATGTTCCAGTAAAAGGAATTTTTCCTCCAATAGTCATACCTGCTGCGATTCCAATCATATTTGCTTCTGCAATACCAATTTGGAAAAATCGTTCCGGGTGATTCTTTTTAAAGGCATCCATTTTTAAGGAACCGATAAGGTCAGCACACAAGGCGACAACATTTTCATTTGTCTTTCCTAATTCTGCTAATCCCGCTCCAAATCCAGAACGTGTATCTTTTTTTTCTGTGTAGGTATATTTTTTCATGATAAAGAATATTATGCGTGCAAAAATAGTTATTTTACTTTATTTGACTAGAGAACTTGGATAAAAGATTATAAAGCTTTTTTGTGGGTAATCCCATCACATTATAATAGCATCCTTCTATGCGATCTACACAAGTCAAACCGAACCAATCTTGTATTCCATAAGAACCCGCTTTATCGTTATATTGAAAGTTGTCCAGATAGTAGTCGATTTCTAAATCGCTTAATTTTTTAAAATAAACCTCGGTTGTATCGCTAGTTACTTCAAGGATTTCATTATTTCTAATCGCAACAGAGGAAAAGACTTGATGCTTATTTCCGCTGAGGGATTTGAGCATATTAAAAGCCTCATTTCTGTCCTTAGGTTTTTCCAGTGCTTTTCCATCAAACCACACAATGGTATCCGCAGTAATGATTAATTCGCTTTCCGTCGAAATGGAATAGGTTTCGGCTTTCTTTTTGGCTAAGTAATCCGTTATTTCTCTTCCTTTTAACTTCGAATCATAAGATTCGTCAATATCGAGATCAACAATTTGAAAATCTACACCCAAAGCCTTCAACAACTCGTGTCTTCTAGGAGATTTTGAGGCCAAAACTATTTTAGTATTTCTGAGATTTATCATAGGAATAGGGTCATATATAGGATTCCGAATCCAATTAGTATTTTAGTGATAAGGGATATTCGCAAGAGCAAAGTATCCTTTTTTTTTAAGGTCAAAAACATAAGATAGCACGCAGGAAGCAATAATCCCAATACAATATAGGAGAAAGGAATCAGTTCTTGTGGAACAAACCAAACGAGAAAGTAAACCATAAAAATTACAAAAAAGGACGACAATACAATCATAATTTTATAGGTACGTTCCTTTCCAATTAGAATGGGTAAAGTTTGAAAATCAGCATTGTAATCTCCTTTATAGTCAATTAAATCTTTGGTGATTTCTCTAAATAATTGCAGATAAAAACACGATATCAATAGAAAACAAAGAAGTATTTGGAGATTGGATGGTAGTGCTGTAAACTTTGTGTCTGTTTGAATTATGGGCAGATATATACTTACCGCTGATAAAAATGCAATGACTAAATTACCAAATAGTGCTGTTTTTTGAAACTTCCAATTGTATAGAAATAACAGTGCGCTGCAGCAGAGTAAAATATAGAATACATCGGTGTATAAATATCCAATTGCAAGGGCGGATAGATTGCTAATACTGTAGAATATCCAAAATGAGTTTTTCTGTTTATTGGCGGAAAAAAAATTCTCCTTTTTATTGATTTTATCGCTTAATATATCACAAAAGTCGTTGTGGATATTTCCAGATCCAGCGAGGATGCAGGTGGAAAAGATTACAGCGAGCGCAGAGTGTTCATCAAAAGAGGTAAAGATGGTAAATACCAAATATTGACTCAAGGCTATCAACATTAGATTAAAGGGTCTTAGTCGCTTGAGAAATAGAAGAAGAATCATCCTATTGGTAGGCTTTTTTCACGCGAGCTAGATCTCTTTTATTATCGCGATCCTTTAACGTGTTTCTCTTGTCGTGAATCTTTTTTCCTTTTGCCAGAGCAATTACAAGTTTAGCCCAGCCTTTGTCCGATATAAAGAGTTTTAGAGGAACTATAGTGAGTCCAGATTGTTGAACTTCTCTATTTAATTTTTTTAATTCTCTTTTTTGAAGTAGTAACCTTCTTTCACTTTTCGCTTTGTGATTAAAGTGATTTCCGTTGATATACTCTTCGATATACATGTTGACGACAAAAAGCTCGCCCCCTTCATTAAATTCACAAAAGCTCTCCGTAATCCTGGCCTTACTTTGACGAATCGATTTTATTTCTGTACCAGTCAACTGAATACCAGCAGTAAACGTATCGAGAATTTCGAATTCAAAACGGGCCTTTTTGTTTTGGATGTTTATATTCTTTTGCATGCGACAAATGTAGGGAATTTCGAAAATAAAGTGTTTACTTTAGACGATGAAATCTTTTTTCGCAAAACATAAATCAAATATCATTACGGCATTACTTCTGGGTATTTTAATCTTTCCTCAGTCTCGTGAATGGGTGCAAAGTCAAATTTCTTTTCCTCCAAAAGTTATAAAGGAAGTTAAACGAGATACTTTAAAGGAGTACAACTGGAGTTTGGTCGATGAAAGAGGAGAGGACGTAAATTTTTCAGAGTTTCAAGGTAAAGCTATTTTTATCAACTTTTGGGCTACATGGTGTCCACCTTGCAGAGCTGAAATGCCGTTTATAGAGGATTTTTATAAGGAATTTAAAGAGGATATGGTATTTGTTTTGGTGAGTAATGAAGATAGGAGCGTTATTCAAAAGTTTCGCGAAAAAGAGAATTATAGTTTTCCTATATACCAAATGAGATCTAGGCCTCCCGAAGCTTTTCAGATTTCAAATTCCATTCCATTGAGTTTTTTGATAGATGACAAGGGGCGAATAGCGGTGCAAAAGACAGGTTCGGCTAGATGGAACTCCTCATCTTTTTACAAAAAGATTCGATCCTCGGTTATTATTAAAGTTCGTCCAGAGCAGACAGAATAATAGCACAAGCCTGCTTTATTTCGGAATCGGAAATATTTAGTGGTGGACTCATTCTAACCGCTCTGTTTTCGTATAGTAACCAAAACAAAATAAGTCCTTTATCTAAACAGGAGAAAATCACCTTATTTACCTCTTCACTAGTTTCCATCATTAGAGCTAGCATAAGACCTTTGCCCCGTATTTCCTTAATTTTTGGATGTTGTAGTTCCTCTCTAATTAATGCTTCCTTTCTCAAGGATTCGGATAGTAGATCTTGTTCAAAGACTTCCCTCAATGTAGCTAAAGCGGCTGCTGAGATTACGGGATGACCGCCAAAAGTTGTAATATGACCTAGCTTGGGTTGATCTTGAAGCAAGTCCATATGAGCTTTGTTAGCGAGCATGGCGCCAATGGGCATTCCTCCTCCGAGACCTTTTCCACAAATTATTATATCTGGATTTACTCCAAAGTTTTGAAATCCAAAAAACTTTCCAGTTCGACCAATTCCAGCCTGAATTTCATCCAAAATCAATAGGGCTCCAACTTCTCGACATTTGTCTTGAACCTTTTGCAAGTAATTGTCTTTGGGAACTACAAAACCGGCTCCCCCTTGAATAGTCTCGAGAATAACCGCTGCAGTATCTTTTGTAATCTTTACTAAGTCTTCGGTATTGTTAAACTCAATAAAGGAATTTCCCGGTATTAAAGGGCGAAAGGCGTTTTTTTTATCGTCAATCCCGCATACGCTTAGCGCTCCCATGGTGTTTCCGTGATATGCTTTTTTGGCAGAGACAATATTCGTTTTACCCGTCACTCGTTTTGCTAGTTTCAAGGCTGCCTCTGCTGCTTCAGTCCCCGAATTTAAAAGATATACCGAATCAATATTTTCCGGACTGTGTTTGCACATTAATTCTGAGAGAGAAACGGAGGGCTCTTGTATGAACTCCCCATAAACCATGACATGAGAATATTTATCTAGTTGATTTTTGATGGCATCGTTTACATTTTTATTTTGATGTCCAAGGGTGTTGGCAGATACGCCTGCAACAAAATCGAGATAGGATTTACCGCTTTTATCATAAATATACATCCCCTCAGCTTTAGCTATTTCAATAGCTAAGGGATGTGGCGAAGTTTGTGCCTGATATTTATAAAATTGATCTTTCATCTAGAGATTTTATGGTTGCTGGTTTTGTCAGTCTCGCTTTGGATCGCGCCCCTTTTAAGAAGATATCCTCCACAACTAGAGGTTTTTCCTCTTCTCTCCAAATAAACCCTTTTAGTTTGGCTTCTGTTTCGGGAAACTGAGACAGGGGATAGGTATTTCCGTCGGGTTGACTCATAAAGTTCATCCTAACCACCTTGTTTTCGTTGAAGAAGAATTTTATTTTACTCGCTTGCTTTTTGGTAATTCCTATTAATTCTCCGGATTCATCTCTTCCGTAATTCAAAACTTCTGCATTTCCATTTACTAACAAAGAGTACAATTTATTCTCTCTAAATTTCCCCAACATATTTTTACCTCTAATTTGATTGTATCCCAAGCTATCGGAAGATACCATAAAAGCGTTGTTCAGAATTTTTAAAGAGTCCAGTTGGTTTGTTTCCAAATTCGACAAAACAAAAATACTATCTCCTGTTATCTGATTTTCTTCTGCCCAAATTACTGGTTCATAATACATTTTGGTCTTACCAAATTCTTCGGTATATACTAGAGAATCACATTTTCCGCGAAAATCAGATTTAAAAAATTTGACAAAGTGAGCCGCTCTTATAATTCGCTTATCCGCTGGACCCGTTACCACCATGGTGTCTCCGTGGATATACAAGGAATCGTTTTCCATCTCGGTAACGGCAACCGCTCTTTTAGTAATAAACACAGAGTCCAATTCTCGAAAAACTTCGGCGTAGTCTCCTTTTTGTATCCAATTGTTGAGGGTATCTGTCAATTTGAAATTACCAGATGCTGAGGCAAAAGATTGTTGGGCATCATAGTACAAACTATCCCCTTGAACCAACCTATCTCCATAATCGATTTTTGCATTCTTAACCAGATGAGAAATTTGGGTATTTGCATCATAGAATCCTTTTTCGGTGTAAATATGATTTCCTTCGGAGTATATATCGGAAGGTCCGTAAAGATATGCCTGATCAATTTCTGTATAGTAATCTAGATGGTCGGAGTAGATTGTATCTTTTGGAGTAGTGACAACAACATCATTTTTTGCAGTAAATTTTTTTAATCCTGCGAAGTATTTTCCCCTGTTAGAAGTCAAAATATTTTCCCCGTCTACAATTTTTCCAGGGGTATCGTATATCATAATCTGTTCCTCTCTATTAAAAGATAGGGTGTCGGTGGTCAAAGTCATTTTTAGATCCCTTAAAATAACATTACCCCAGGACAAAGCATATTTTCGATCGGCATCGTAATCCACGTAATCACTGGTCTGAATTAAGGTGTCTCCTTGATTTATTTTTACATTACCAATGGCCTTGAAAAAGTTTTTCTCTTGATAATAAAAGGCTTTTTTACAAGTTAGAATAGCACCCTCGTGGGCTATTTTTACCTCTCCAATCAAAATATCAGCACCAGGAAAATTAGCTTCATCTCGATAAGAAATATTTTCTGAAGGAAGTATTTTAATTCGCTTGTCTTGACCCAATACGGATTGACTCAGAGCTAAGAAAAAGATTATTAGGTTTAAGAGACGATTCACCAGTTTAAATTTTAATTATTCAAAAATAACAAATATTAAGCCCAAAATGCGAGGCCAAATCCTAAAAGAACACTAATAAACTTGATTAAATTGAATTGGTGGTTCTTGGAACTTTCAAAAAGTATAATCGTTGAAATATGCAAAAAGACCCCAATAATAAAGCCGTCTATTTCAGTTTTATAGTCGGAAATAAAAGTGTTATTGATCGATAAATAACTTCCTAGAGGACTCATCAAGGCAAAAAACACAATTAAAGCCCAAGCCTGTTTCTTTGGTATCTCTGAATTTCTTAAAAAAGTAGCCAATACCATTGCTACCGGAACTTTGTGTATAATTATGGCTGATAGTAAAGCCTGATTGGAATGTTCGTTTACGGGGATACCTTCAAAAAAAGCGTGTACACTAAGCCCTATAAATAGAAGCCAAGGAAATCTTTTGTTTTCTTGAGAGTGTATATGTCCGTGTTCAGCACCTTGAGAAAAGAATTCTAGTATGGATTGCACAAGTATACCTAGAAGGATATAAATTCCCATATTATGGATGTCCAATTGGTAAAAATCAGGTAAGAGGTGGAGAACAGTAACAGACAGCAGAAAGGCACCACTAAAGGATAAAAGTAGCCCTATTTGATCGGTTTTGAGGGTTATCCTCGTCACAAAAAGAGCCGCCAAAATTACGGTAATAAATAAATATAATTGGACCATGCAATTCAAAAATTAATCCTGCAAAAGTAGCCAAAAAAATATTTAAAATGCCACAGCCTGTCAGTCCATTTAGTTTGTCTAAATTTGCACTACTTAAACGACAGAAATGCAGGAAAATTTTCAAATGACAGCCACAACCTTATTTGGTTTGGAAGAAGTTTTGGCAAAGGAACTTACGGACCTCGGTGCTCAGGAAGTAAAACAAGGTAATAGAAGTGTAAGTTTTCAAGGAGATAAGGGTTTTATGTACAAAGCGAATATTGCGCTTAGAACAGCCATTCGAATCTTAAAGCCAATCAAGCGTTTCAAAGTTCGTGACGAAGAGGATTTGTACAAGAAGGTAAAACAAATTCGTTGGGATAAATACTTAGAGGTCGATGGAAGTTTTATTATCAATGCTGCCATTCATCAAACCCAAGTGAGTAATAATTCTCACTACGTTACTTTGAAAACCAAAGACGCTATTGTCGATTATTTTCGCGAGAAATACGAAAAGAGACCTGATATTGATGCCAAGTATCCTGATTTGGCAATACATATTCATATCTCCAAAGATTTTTGTACCGTTTCACTGGATAGTAGCGGTATGTCACTGCATAAAAGAGGGTATAGGTCCGCAACCAATTTGGCACCGATTAACGAGGTTTTAGCAGCTGGAATGTTATTGCTAGCCGGTTATAATGGAGATCAAAACCTGATAGATCCCATGTGTGGTTCTGGTACCTTGTTGATTGAGGCTGCGATGATTGCAAATCAAATTCCTGCCAATATAAATAGAAAACATTTTGGCTTTGAAAATTGGAATGATTTTGACGAGGATTTGTTTTTTATTATTCAAGAGTCTCTTCTAAAAAAAATAAGGAGCTCCCCATGTAAAATTATGGGCTTTGACAAAGCTCCTTCTGCGGTTAGAAAAGCACAAGACAATGTGAAAAACGCCAACTTAGAAGAATTTATAGGAGTACATCACGTGAATTTTTTCTTGTCAAACAAAGAGGTCTTTGGTAGGACTATGTTGATGTTTAATCCGCCTTATGGAGAGCGTTTACAAATGGATGAAATCCAAAACTTTTACCGAAATATCGGAGATACCTTAAAAAAGTCTTATCCGGATACAACGGTATGGTTCATCACCTCTGACCTAGACGCTTTAAAACATGTGGGACTGAGAACTTCTAAAAGAATTATTCTAAAAAACGGTCCATTAGATTGTAGGTTAGTTCGTTACGATATGTATCAAGGTAGTAGAAAAGAGAGCAAGCAACAATAAAGAATTTATTACATTTACCTCAAAAGAGAAAGCGCTTGTCCTATTTTGTAGATGTAATACTTCCCTTGCCCCTAAAGAGGCTATTTACTTATTCTGTCACGGAAGAAGAATACCAAGTCATAGAGGCAGGTATGCGCGTTTCTGTACCTTTTGGAAAGAGAAAAACCTATACGGGCCTAGTATTTAAAAAACATTTAATTGCACCCGAGGCCTATATAGCCAAGAGTATAAAATACCTCTTGGATACGCGCCCACTTATCAGTCCTATTCAATTTAAGTTTTGGTCCTGGATGTCCGAGTATTACCTCACGAGTATGGGAGAAGTATACTCCGGTGCTCTTCCAGCTCTGTTTCGATTGGAAAGCGATCAATTTGTTAGTTGGGTGGGATCCGATCAAGAGGATATAGAGGCTTTAAATGACAAAGAGTACTTAATTTACGAGTCTCTACAGACCGCAAGTAGCTTGTCTCTATCAAAAATTGAAGAGGTACTCAATCAAAAAAATGTCTATGCTATTGTTCAAGCCTTAGCAGATAAGAAGCTTATTTTGATCGAAGACAAGGTTTTTGACAACTACAAAGATAAACTAATCGCCTATGTACGTCTATCGGACCACTATTTGACAGAGGAATCCAAAAGAGGTTTATTTGAGCTAATATCGCGTTCGGAAAAGCAGAGAATTGCGCTGATGACCTATTTTTCTTTACAGGGAGAAAATGGAGATCTCATAAAACTAAAAGAACTCGAGAAAGCATCTGGAGTATCGATGGCCGTGATTAAAGGCTTGATAAAAAAAGAAATTTTAATTCGAGAGGATCTAAAGGAATACAGAGTTTCATTTGGTTCCAAAAGTCGAGATTTAGGGGAATTATCTCCTGCACAACAAGAGGCTAAAAATTCTGTATTAAAGCAGTTTGAGTCTCATTTTACCTGTCTTTTTAAGGGAGTTACGGGTAGTGGTAAAACCCATGTCTATGCTTCCTTGATTCAAGAGGCCATAAATAGGGGTAAACAGGTCTTGTTGATGTTACCTGAGATTGGTTTGACTACCCAAATTATATCGCGACTTTCAAATTATTTTGGAGATGATATTTTGGTCTACCACTCCAAATATAACGCCCAGGAAAGGGCAGAGGTATGGCATCAACTCCAAGACAATCCAAGTCGGGGAAGATTGGTTGTCGGCACCCGCTCCACTTTGTTTTTGCCTTTTACCAATCTAGATTTAATTATCGTCGACGAAGAGCACGAAGCGTCTTATAAGCAGCAAAATCCAGCTCCAAGGTTTCAAGCGAGGGATAGTGCCATTGTTTTGGCTCAAATGCACGGTGCAAAGGTATTGTTGGGATCTGCCACTCCGTCGTTGGAATCCTCCTATAATGTGGTTCAAGGAAAATATGGCTTTGTCGATCTCAATCAACGTTTTAATCGAATTATGGAGCCCGAGGTATCCTTGATTGATATCAAAGAAAAGTATCGCAAGAAAAGAATGACTGGTAATTTCTCCGACACATTGATTCAGGAAATAAGTTCTGTTTTAGAGTCGGGAAGACAGGTTATTTTGTTTCAAAATCGCAGGGGATATGCTCCAGTTATGGAGTGTAATACATGTGGGCATACTCCACAATGTCCGAATTGTGATGTCAGTTTGACCTATCATAAATATGCCGACGAATTGCGGTGTCACTATTGTTTTTACAAAGAAAAGGTTCAGAAGCAATGCGGAGCCTGTGGCAGTTCAGAGTTAGATGTAAAAGGATTTGGTACTGAACAAGTGGCAAAAGAAGTCAGTGTGTTGTTCCCCACAAAGAAAGTGGCTAGAATGGATTTGGATGCTACCAGGAGGAAGAATGCCTTTGAGGAATTAATTTCTGACTTTGAACGGGGAGCGATTGATATTTTGGTTGGAACTCAAATGCTGACTAAAGGATTGGATTTTGATCATGTGGGGCTAGTCGGTGTTATGCAGGCAGATCGCTTGTTGAATTTTCCCGATTTTCGGGCCCATGAAAATAGTTATCAGCTGCTGACTCAAGTAGCAGGTAGATCGGGTCGGGCAATTGAGCGTGGAAAGGTTTTAATTCAAACCTACAATCCATATCATCAAATATTACAACAGGTATCGCGTTACGATTACAAAGAGATGTACAAGGAGCAGCTCGAAGAGCGCTATCAGTTTAAGTATCCACCATTTTATAAAATAATCAAGTTTACCTTTAAGCACAAGGATCAGAACAGAGTACAGTCCGGAGCGAATTGGTATGCAGACTCCTTGAAATCCGCATTTGGAGATCTGGTGTTGGGACCCAGTACACCTGCTGTAGCCCGAGTGAAAAACTTATATATCAGACATCTAATTTTAAAGATCCCAAAGACAAACTCTTTGAAAGCTACTAAAAATCATATTCAAAAGGTGAATAATCACTTTGAGGGTATTGCAGATTTTAGGTCTATTAGATTTACTTGCGACGTAGATCCGTATTAATTTTTTATTTGTTTGTAACCTTTTTTACAAACCTGTCGTCTTAGTTTAAAATACACGTACCAAACTTTGAAAATAATTAAAATAAACAGAGAGATTAAACTGCTGGATCGCTGTCTTAAAAAAGAGAGACGAGCGCAAGAGGAGTTTTATCAGAAATACAGCAATAAGATGTTTTTTGTTTGTAAGCGTTATTTTCAGGACGAATATTTAGCCCAAGAATGTCTTTTAAAGGGGTTTTTAAAAGTTTATGACAAGTTGGATACGTTTAAAAGAGAAGGGAGCTTAGAGGGGTGGATAAGGAAGATTATGGTAAGGACTTGTCTAGACGAGCTGAGAAAGACAAAACATTTCTTGAGTTTAGAGGATTTTCCCTCTGGAGAGGAACTCGAGCCAATGGATTCCGGAAGCAAGGAGTTTGAGGAAGAGGATTTACTCAGAGCATTAAATGTTTTAAAACCTTTAGCAAAGACAATTTTTAACCTTTACGCAATAGAGGGTTATAAGCACAAAGAAATAGGGGAATTACTTCAAATTTCTGAAGGTGCATCCAAGACACATCTTTCCAGAGCTAGGAAGATATTACAAAATGAATTACAAAAAACAAGAGGTTATGAAGTCGAATACCTTAGATAAAATATTTAAAGAGGGATTGCGTTCGGGCAGTAGTCCTGTGAACCCCGATGTTTGGTCTAGATTATCAAATGAATTGGAGGCTGAACCAAAAAAACGTTCCAAAAGTTACAGATATATAGCACTTGTCTCTGCTGCTGCAATACTTTTATTTTTAGTACTGCTCCCAAATTCGAGACCAAATGTCAAATCTCTGAAAATTGGATCTCAGCCCACATTTAGCAATTTGAATTCGAGTGCAGTTCCCTCCCTATTAAATCGAGCACCTTTAGGATATAGCAAGTATAAAGAAGTTCAATTGACAGTTGTAAAAACCCTTAAACCACCGGAGTTAATTATAGATAAAGTAGCGATTACAGAAGAGTTTAAAGAGGATGAAATTATTGGTATTAAAGTGGATGCTCTTGCGCTTTTGAATTCTGTTGAGAGTGAAATGAGTCGCGATAAAAAGAAGATCCAGGTCTTAGCCGTAAATCCCAAAACACTTTTGGAGGAAGCAGAGCGAAACTCTAAGGGTAATCAATTTGGGAAAAAGGTTTTAGAAAAAGTAAAATTAGGTTTAAAAGAAATAGAAACAAGAATAGTAAAAACAGATGATGAATAAATTTAAGAGTATTGTATTAGGTATAGCATTTTTCTCAACAGTTCTTGGGTTAAGTGCTCAGGAGAAAAGCTTTGAAGATCAAGTAAAGAGTATTTCTGCTGAAATAACAGAGATAACCGAGCGAGAAAAGGAAGCGTTGAAAGTTGAGGTGGCTCAAATCAATTCCCAAAAAGAAGCAGGTACGCTCACTGAATCTCAGGCGGAGGACCTTAAGATTCGAGCGGCAGAAAGAAGTGCGGATCTAATTGAAGAACAAGTAGCAATCGAAGAGGCAAAATTACAAACCCTCGTCCAAGCAAAAGCAAATGGAGAAATTCAATATTTTGAATTGCCTGAGGAGGAACTCAATATTGGAAAATTGAAAATATCTACTTCTTGGGATTGGGAGAGTGACGACGACGAGGAGTACTATTACGACAATAAATATAAAAAGACGCATGGAATGCGATCTAGCTCGCAATTTGTATTCGCCTTTGGAACTAACAACACTTTGGTAGATCACCGTTTGAGTAGTTTGGATAACTCTACCTATAATATCGGTTCCCTGTTTTTTGAATTAGGAGGAAGCAGAACTAGCAGGATAGCTGAGAATTGGTCGGTGGGTTATTTTAAATATGGTTTTTCTGTATTGTGGAATAATCTAAGGCCAAAGAATAACAATTATTTTGAAATAGATGGAAATCAGACCAATTTGGTTCCTTATCCAAAACAGTTGAAGACGAGTGCTCGATTGAGGAATATAGAGATCGTATTTCCTTTGCACTTAGAATTTGATTTTTCTAAACCTACATACAGAAAGGATTATAAGCTTTTTAGAAAGAATAAAGGATTTAGACTCGGTATGGGTGGTTATGGAGGATTTAGATTCCAAACCAAGCAATTTATCAAGTACTACGAAAATGATTTGAAGTACAAAGAGAAGACCAAGGGGGGATATAATGTATCGAACTTTATATATGGATTAAGTGCTTATGCAGGGTTTAAAAGTACTAGTCTATATGTGAAATACGATTTAAACCCTCTGTTTGCTAATACAGAAGAGCGAAATATATCTTTAGGTCTGAGATTTGATTTTGAGTAGGACTAGACTATTTATTATCGAAGTACTCCTTGCGTAAATCTTTGGAAACTTTACCTGTGCCATCGTGCTTCCAGCCCGGTGGCATAAACATATATTTGATAGACTGCCAAGGATTTTTCGCGGAAGTTAAAGCGTCTTTCAAAAGATAATACCATTCCAAAAAAGCCACTTTTACTGGATTGTGAGTTTCAATATTTTGTGTCAAACCATAAACCGGCTTTTCTACTTCAGGCTCAAAAGTACCAAACATTCTATCCCAAATTATTAAAATACCCGCGTGGTTGCGATCTAAATATTGAGGGTTGGTAGCGTGGTGTACGCGATGATGAGAGGGAGTATTAAAAATATATTCAAACCATCGTGGCATTTTGTCAATCATTTCGGTGTGAATCCAATATTGATACAAAAGACTAATTGCGCCTTGGGTAACAATCATCAGCGGGTGAAAACCCAATAATGCAAGCCAACCAGTAAAGAAAAAACCAGTAAAACTTCCCGTCCAAGTTTGACGGACAGCAGTAGAGAGGTTGTATTTCTGTGAGGAGTGATGTACCACGTGTGATGCCCAGAAAAATCTGCTTTCGTGGCCGATTCTGTGTTGGCAATAATAAGTCAAATCTTCCCCAAAAAACACCAAAATCCATGCCCACCAGGTAAAAGGAATATCAAAAAGTCTAAATTGATAGCAGAGAAAAAGAAATCCTAAGCTAAGTCCTTTGGCTAGAATTCCCACCAAAACATTACCAATACCCATGGTGATTGAAGTCATAGCATCCTTGTAATCGTAGGATTTTGAACTGGCATAAACCGTTACGATTATTTCCGCTAAAATTGTCAATACAAAAAGAGGTATTGCGTAGTGGATTAAATTTGGAATTTCTGGTATTTCCATTTAAAACGGGGTTTCTTGCAAATAAATGATTTTTCGTCAAAAAGCCTAAATAATTTTATAAATTTGAACGAATTAACGCTATTTTATGGAATTATACATCGGTTTAGGTATTGGCTTGGTCTTGGGAGGCTTAACTAGTTTTTTTTATAGCAAGTCAAAACTTACGAATCAAACAGTATTGCAAAACAGAATAAAAGACTTGGAATCCGAGTTGAATCTAAGCAATGTCAAGGATATCGAATTGTTGGAAAAACAAGCTCGGATTTCAGAAGAATTGAGAGGGATAAAAGTGAGAAATCAATCTTTGGAAGAGGATATGGAACTATCTCAAAATCGTTTTTCAGAAAATCAAAAAATTAAGGCTTCTCTCGATGCCAAACTAGAGGGTTCCGAACTTCAAATTACACAACTCAAAGCCTCTTTGAACTCCTTGGAGGAACGTTTTTTAGCGAAAGAAAATAGTTTTAATAAGATACAGCGAGAATTGGCAACTACATCTGCCGAAAAGACAGCTGCTTTAGAAAAGCTCGATACTCAAAAGGAAGAGATTACCGCGCTTCAAAAAAAGTTTAATTTGGAGTTCGAGCAAATAGCTTCGAAGATTTTAGAACAAAAGACTGCCCGTTTTACAGAGACTAACAAGGAGAATTTAAAACAGATACTAAGTCCCTTAAATAAAGATATCGAATCCTTTAAAAAGCGAGTTGATGAGGTTTATATGAAGGAGAGTAAAGAGCGATTTTCTCTTGGAGAACGAGTTAAAGAGCTGCAAGAGCTGAATCAAAGTATAAGTCAAGAAGCTCGTAATTTGACCAATGCTTTAAAAGGAGAGGTAAAAACTCAAGGGAGATGGGGAGAGATGATCCTCGAGCGCATTTTAGAAAAATCTGGTTTGCGAAAAGGAGAAGAGTATTTTTTGGAAAAGCAATTAGAAGATGAATCGGGTAGAGCACTTAGAAGTGATGCCTCCGATAAAAAAATGCGTCCAGACGCCTTAATTAATTATCCCGACAACAGAACAGTAATCATAGACTCTAAAGTTTCCCTAAACGCCTTTACGAGAGCTATGGATGCGGAAGATGAATCCCTTAGAGCTGCGGAACTAGATGGTCATGTAAACGCTATTAAAACCCATATTTTGGCTCTTAGCAAAAAGGGCTACGACGATTACGACAAAGCGTTGGACTTTGTGATGATGTTTATTCCTTCAGAGGCCGCTTATGTTGCAGCCTTAAAGCACGATTCGAATTTGTGGGAGTACGCTTATGACAAAAGGATATTACTGTTGAATCCAACAAATTTAATCACCTCCTTAAAGTTAATTGAGGATTTGTGGAAGCGCGAAAGACAAAATGAAAATACGCAAGCGATTGCAGACCGCGGATCTAAACTCTACGATAAATTTGTCGGTTTTGTAAGTAACTTGGAACGAGTAGGAGACTATATGGAAAAAGCGCAAAACTCCTACAAGGATGCTTACAGTCAACTCAGTACCGGAAATGACAATTTGGTAAGGCAGGCGAACAAGTTAAAAGAGCTTGGTGTAAAGACCAAAAAATCTTTGCCGAAACGCCTAATGGACTTGGATTCTGAATAGAAATTTAGCCTTCGTTAAAGCCAATTATAGGTAAAATAAAAAGGTTCAGATAAAATCTGAACCTTTTTTTGTAGCGAGATGCGGAATTGAACCGCAGACCTCCGGGTTATGAATCCGACGCTCTAACCAACTGAGCTACCTCGCCTCTTAATGCGGGTGCAAATATAATACATTTTTATAGTGTTGCAAGAATTTGAATTAAAAAAAATATTCTATATTGCTCTTGTTAAAAAAGAAAATTTAGATGAACAAAATTGAAATAGAATTTCCCATCCACGCATCTCCCTCCCTGCTATTCCAATATTTTTCTGCCCCCTCTAATTTATCAGAGTGGTTTGCGGATAATGTAAATTCTCGAGGGAAGGTATACCAATTTATTTGGGACGGATCGGAAGAGGAAGCTAAAGTATTGGCAAAGAGCAACGACGAGCGTCTCAAACTAAAATGGACCTCTGATGAAGATGCTGCAACGTACTTTGAATTTAAGATTCAAGTAGATGAATTGACCAATGATGTCTCTTTGATTATCACCGATTTTTACGATGATGGAGACGAAGACGAAGTCCGAATGTATTGGGAAAATTCCATTGGCGAATTAAAACACGTCATCGGAGCATAAAATATTTTAAACCTTGAGAAATCAAGGTTTTTTTTTTGATACTTTTGTATCCCAATTGTATATCGACATGATAAATTTCAATGGAACGTTGAGTTCCAACCCAAACTTTCTCAGTGCTGACAACAGATCTTTCTTATACGGTGATGGAGTTTTTGAGAGCATTAGAATATCCGAAGGAAAACCTTGTTTCGCAGAGGATCATTATTTTAGACTTATGGCTTCTCTAAGAATGCTGAGAATGGAGATCCCGATGTTTTTTACCTTGGAATATTTTGAAGAAGAACTCATCAAGACCTTCGAGGCGAATCCGGGAAGTAATTTTTTGCGTTTTGTCGCCTACAGAAAGGAGGGAGGACTATATACACCAGAATCCTCCGATATCGATTTTCTGGTGACCGCTCAAAATAGAACGTATAGGTTAAAGGAGCGATTTGAAATTGGGGTATTTAAAGATTTCTTTTTAAATCCAAGTTTTTTGGGTTCTATCAAATCCACTCAAAAACTAGAATACGTTTTAGCCTCTGTTTTTGCTAAAGAAAACGACTGGGATGCTTCTTTACTGTTGAATGGAAACAAGGGTGTGGTTTCCACTAACCTTGGAAATATATACTGTGTCAAAGGCTCAGAAATTAGTACGCCGCCACTTGGGTCAGGTGCTTTAAATGGAATAGTCCGCAAACAGTTAAAAGTGTTGTTGGAGAAAAATAAAGATTTGACCTTTGTAGAAAAGGATTTTAACCCATTTGATCTTCAAAGAGCGGATGAGGTCTTTGTCACTAACGTCAATATGCTACTTCAGCCCGTGACTAACTACAAAAAGAAAGTATTTAAAACCGATATTGCCCTCGAATTGAGAAGTCAGATCGAGAATTTAATTTAAGCTCGGATTGCTTGGAGCGTTTACCCATATCTGATATTTAGATCCAAAAGATAAAAGATTACTCTTCCAAAGTTGGTCTATTTTAATATCTAATATATTGAAGTAGGTGTTTTCCCTGACAAACCAAGATTTTTCATCCAGTTCATCTTCTAGTTGATCCGGGGACCAGCCCGCATAGCCAAGAAAAAATCGAATTTCATTCTCATTGATTTTATTTTGGTTCAACAAGGTTTTTAGTTGGGCAAAACTACCTCCCCAATAAATGCCATCGGTTACTTTTATACTATTTGGAATCAAATGCGGAATGTTGTGAATAAAATAAATATTGTCCGTTTCTACTGGACCACCTTTAAACACCGTAAAATTACAATTTACATCGGGTAACAAGTCGTTTAAAGTAAATTTAGATGGGCGGTTCATTATAAAACCTAGGGAACTATCTGTAGAATGTTCTGCCACTAAAATAAGGCTGCGATTAAAAGAAGCATCATCTAAAATTGCAGGTGCTGATATTAGTAATTTTCCTCTCAACTCTTTTGTCAACTTCATATTAATGAGTTTTAGTTCTACTAAAGATACGGAATAATTGAAACAAAAAAAACCTTCCGGAGAGGAAGGTTTTAAAAATATAATGTTTTTATTCTAGTTTACAGAATCACTCAAACCAGCACCTGCTTTGAATTTAACTACATTTTTAGCAGCGATTTGGATTGTTTTTCCTGTCTGAGGATTTCTTCCTTCACGTGCAGCTCTTTTAGAAACTGACCAAGTTCCCCAACCTACTAAAGCAACTTTTCCGCCTCCTTTAAGAGCTTTTGTTACGTTTCCAGTTAAAGATTCTAATGCAGCTTTAGCAGCTGATTTTGAAATTCCGGCATCAGCAGCCATTGCATCGATTAAGTCTGATTTGTTCATAATAATTTAATTTTTAATTATTTGGTTAAACAGTTTTTGCTTTTTATAGCATAACAAATATAGTAGGAATGCCTTACTGTGCAAGTAAACCCTATAAAAACCCATAAAATTGTTAATAAGAACTAAAAATTGTTAATAACATCAGCGATTTTTACACAAAGCCAGTCACAATGCGTCTTTAAGAGCAAAAAGAATTGGCTTCGAAATTAAATCCGTTTAACAGGCTTTGTGCATCCATTATTTTCTTTCCTGCTATTTTGATGGTTTCAATTTTGATTTTACCATCTAGGCAATACACAAATAATTCTTTTTTGGTTTGCTCTAGAGTTCCAACCGCTTTTTGGTGACTCAGTGCTTGGAAAGAAACGCGATATATCTTAGCCTTGATTTCGCTATCTCCAGATTGTATACTAGTCCATGCTGCCGGATAGGGGTTTAATCCTCGAATAAGATTAAAGATCTTTGTTCCATTTTGATTCCAATCAATTTTACAATTCTCAGGATTTAGTTTAGGGGCCATTTTCGGGTTATCTGTGTCCTGCTCTTTTAGGGTATAGGACTGATTTTCGATAGCGTCAAGTGTTTTATTTACGAGCGCCGCCCCAGTGGTCATCATCCTATCGTGTAACTCTCCCAAATTTTCGTCAGGAGCTATGTCCATTATGGTTTGGTCAATTACGGCACCAGTATCAATTTTATCATCGATAAAAAATGTAGTCACCCCACTTTTTGTTTCTCCATTAATAATAGCCCAATTTATTGGAGCGGCCCCTCGGTAGTCTGGTAATAGGGAAGCGTGAAGATTGAATGTTCCCTTTTTTGGCATCTGCCACACTTGTTTTGGAAGCATCCTAAAGGCAACCACAACCTGTATATCTGCTCCCAAAGCTTTTAATTCCCCCAGAAACTCGGGGTCCTTTAAGTTTTTTGGTTGTAAAACAGGCAATCCTTGACTAATAGCAAAGGTCTTCACAGAAGAGGAATTTAATTTGCGACCTCTTCCAGACGGCTTGTCTGGCGCTGTAATAACTCCTACAACGCGGTGGGAGCTTTGTAATATCGCTCGAAGTACTCCTGTGGCAAAATCCGGAGTTCCCATAAATACTATTTTCATATTATTGATCTATTTTGAATTTTAAAAATTTGGTTTGAATGATTTCTCCTCTGTGTAAAAGAAATTTTAGGGCAGTTATAAGTTCCTCTTTTGAATAGGTACTTTGCAACAAAAGTTGGTCTAGATCCAAACTATCGCTAGATAAGATTTCTAAAATTTCCTTTTGGCAGTCCGCTGAATCAAAATTAACTTTCTTTTTACAAAAGTCACATTTACCGCAATCTGTTATGAGTTCCTCAGAAAAGTATTTAATCAAATACGCTTTTCTGCAAGCTCTTGTTTCACGGACATATTGAAGAACTTTTAAGGATTTAATCTTTTTTTGATCTAAGATAAATTCAAGATTCTTTGCATATCTGTTGATTGTCCTGTCGTCTTCACGAGGTTGGAGAAATTTTAGGGTCAAATCCGTATTGATGTGATTTAAGACTATTAAATCCATTTTTTTTAGTCGCTCCAAAAGAGACAAGGTATAATTTTTGGAATATTTTAAAGATTTTCCAATATAGCTCAAGTCCAATTGAATTTCCTCGTCAAATAAACCTGGGTAGCTCCTGAGCAGTTTTGATACTATCGGTTCTAAATCCTTATTTCTGTCGATAACGCGATAGAATTCTTCGGGCGATCGATTTAATTGAATACTTACTTCGTCCTTAAAAACTTCTTTAAGAAGCAGTAAGCCTTCGTTGTGAAGTAATTTAAAAATCGAGTAGGTTTCAAAAACAGGGAGTTCGTATTGTTTACAAAAGAGATTAAAATTTAAACCGAAGCTATTTTCCTCCAGAGTACCATAGGAGATTTTAAAGTATTGATTTAGGTTAAAATAAACCTGCTTTATTTTTTCAAGAGTAATGGAGTTTTGAATCTGTCTTTTTTCATAAAAGTCAAGTTCATTATCATTAGTCATTAAAATGGCATGACTGAGTTGTCCCATTCTTCCTGCTCTTCCTGCTTCTTGTATATAATTTTCTATGGAATAAGGTAAATCGTAATGAATGACCAGATTTACATTTCCTTTGTCTATTCCCATTCCAAATGCATTGGTTGCAACAACAATAGAAAGTTCATTTTTTAACCAAAGATCTAGTGTCTGGGTCTTTTCCGCTTTGTCGAGTCCACCGTGATATATTCCTGTTTTATATCCTAATGAATTAAGTCTCTGAGATATTTCTTGTGTTTTCTTTCGAGAATTCGTGTAGACAATGGTAGATTGGTTGTCAAGACGGTATGATTTAATATGTTTTTGAAGCTGAAGTAGTTTGTTTTGCGTGTTGTCGACCTTGTAGATTAAATTCTCTCTATCGAATTTACCTTTGAATAGCTCGTAATCCTCCTCGGGAAGAATCTCTCTTATATCGGCGATAACCTCAGGCGTAGCTGTTGCGGTCAAGCACAGGGTAGAGCTATAAGGAAAAGAGGCAGTTAGTGCTGTGATTTTTTTATAAGCAGGTCTAAAATCGTGTCCCCATTGAGAGATACAGTGGGCTTCGTCAAAAACTATATAACTAATGTTTAAACGCAATAACCTGTTTTTTACCATCTCGTTCTCCAGTTTTTCTGGAGAGCTATATATAAACTTATATGCTCCATACTCTGCATTGTCCAAAAGTCTTAACAAATCTGCTTCGGATTGAGAAGAGGACAAATTTAATGCGCTGATATTTTTTTCTTTAAGTTGGAGAACCTGATCTTCCATCAAAGAGATTAAAGGACTGATGACAAGGGTTATTCCTTCGCTTAAAAGTGCAGGGATTTGAAAACAAATGGATTTTCCTCCTCCTGTAGGAAGAAGAGCGATTAAATTTTGTTTTTTTACAGCAGCAGCTACTATCTCTTCCTGTAGCGGTCGAAATTCGTCGAAACCCCAATATTTTTTTAAAACTTCTTTCGCAATCATTCGGTTTAAATGTGTTCTAATAAGAACGAGACTCTTTGCTCAATAGTACCGGTGGGAATTTCTATCAAATCGTATCCCAATTCTAAATAAGCATTTTTTAAGTGATTGTATATCGCTAATGCTTGTTCAAAACTTTCGTAGCGCTCTTGATCAGAAATGTATATTTCCTCCCAAGGTGGCATTATAAAAACCTTGTCATATCTATAGGTTTTGCTTTGCTCAATAAATAGCTCTGGATAATCGCTTCCTAAATAATTCATATAGGCATGCACGTCAGGAATACCGCGATCAAAAAATACGAGAGACTCTTTTTTTAAATTGGCGTCGTGAAATTGTTTTATTCTTCCGCTCAAAAGAAGTTCACTAAATAAAAGTGGCTTTTCTAAAAATAGTTGTTCTATACCATCTTCCTGAGCTTGTCTGGTAACTTGTCGAGATATTTCCATAAAGCACTCGTAGTCCATATCGAGTAATGCTTTTATCAAAGTTGTTTTACCTGTTCCCGGTCCACCAGTAATCACAATTTTCTTTTGCATAAAGCAAAAATACTCGATTCGTCTAAATAAAGTAATATTTAATGTAATTTTGTAATAAACACATCTATTATGGAAGACAAAGAAAATTTTTACAGCAAATTAAAGACGACTTTAGAGGAGACCAGTACCTTCCCTAGTTCTTATCTCTATAAATTTATTGTACCCTCTGGAGGAGGACAATTAGATGAGGTCAAAAATGTTTTTAAGGATCTCGATGTGAAGTTGAGTACCAAAGCATCCAGAACAGGAAAATACGATAGTGTTTCTATAGAAATGCAAGTGGATTCTGCAGACCAAGTTATCTCTATTTACCAAGAGATGGAATCTATCGAAGGAATAATTAGTTTGTAGAATGAAGCGTTTAAATGGTCTGTTTTTAGTTTTTGCATTACTTTTTGCGTCTTGTGATTTTGTTTCTGTAAAATCTAATTCAGAAGACTTGGTAATCGCTCGTGTGATGAATAAAAGGTTGTATAAATCGGATTTGGATAAGTATATGCCCAAGGATCTCACGGGGTCTGATAGCCTGATTTTTAGTACATCCTATATAAATTCGTGGGCCAAACAACAGCTGCTTTTCGAGAAAGCCGCATTAAATTTGTCCGATAAATCTCTAGAATTCGAAGACCTGGTATCGGAATATCGCGATAGGCTCTACATCAATGCCTATAAAGAGGCGCTGGTTAGTCAGTATTTGGATACGGTTGTCGATGCACAGGAAATAAGTGCTTATTATGAGGATAACCGAGATAATTTTAGAGTTAATGAGGATTTAATTCAGTTAAAATACGCTGAAATTGGAAGATCTGCCCAAAACCCAAAGGAGCTTATTTCTTATTTTAGACTCAGCCAGGAGCAAAGAGTCCAAGAGGATGAATTGTTGCCTTTGTCCTTTAAAGTTTTGGAGCTAAACGATAGTATTTGGGTCCGTTATATAGACTTTGTAAACACTTCACCCATATTTAAAAATATAAGGAAACAAGATTTTTTAAAAAAGTCTCAATTTATTCAAAAAGAAGACAGTTTAGGATTATATTTGGCGCGTGTTAAAGATGTTAAATTCAGAGGTGAAACAGCTCCTTTGATATATATTGGTCCCACAATAAAGAGAATAATTATCCAGCAGCGAAAGTTGGATCTATTTAGAAATTTGGAACAAACCCTGATTGAAGATGCAATTAAAAATAGAGAATTTGAAATATATTAAATCCCTGATCCTCGTATTGGTAGCCAATGTGTTGTGTTTTGGAAATCTACAAGCTCAAGAACAGATCAAAGTAGACGGTGTTGCCGTGGTTATCGGCGAGAATATTGTTTTGGATTCGGATATCACAAAGTTTAAAAAGGAGCTAGAGACAAGATCAGAAGGGAATGTTACGATCAGTGATTGTGATATGCTAGAAGATATTATGCTTCAAAAGCTTATGGCGCATCACGCCGTTCAGGATTCCATAATTGTTACGGATGCAGAAGTTTTCGGTAATGTTGAAAATGATATTGCCTACCTAACGAGTCAATTGGGTAGTATGGAGCGTCTTATTGAATTTTACGGTTTCAACGATGAATCGGATTTGAGAGATGAGTTAAAAAAGATTAAGAAAGAGAGTTTACTCGTAGAACGCGAGCAAGCTAAGATTGTTGAAAATATTCAAGTAACTCCGGAAGAGGTTCGTATCTACTTCAATAGTTTGGTCGAAAATGATGCGCTTCCTGAATTCAGTTCGGAAGTAGTTTTAGCTCAATTAGTTTTGAATATTGAACCATCGGCAGAGGCTGTTCAAGAGGTTAAGGACCGTTTGAATACCTTGAGACAAGAGGTATTGGACGGGGCAAGTTTTAGAATGAGAGCGATTATGAATTCGGATGACCCAGCTGTGACGGAGAATGGTGGGAAGTACGAGATTGAGCGCGAAACAAATTTTGTGAAGGAATTTAAAGAAGCTGCTTTTAGTTTGGATGTAAATGAGATTTCAGAGCCTTTTGAATCGGATTTTGGATATCACATTCTTCAGGTAGAGGAGATACGCGGTCAAAAAGTCATCGCGAGCCACATATTGATTCAACCGGATGTAAGCTCTGAAGAGCTCAACCAAACCAAGAGACAGTTAGAAGGAATTCGTACGGATATTCTATTAGGTCGTATGACTTTTGAAGAAGCAGTTGCAGAGTTCAGTCAAGATGACAACACAAAACTTTCCAAAGGTATTTTAATGAATACCCAAACCAAAGACAGTCGATTTGATTTGACTCGTATGGATCCGACACTTTACGCGAGAATATCGAGCCTCAATCAAGGAGATATGACCGATGTTTTTTACGATGAGACGCGTAATGGAGAGAAAATGTATAAGATTATGATGATGGTAGAATTGATGCCATCTCATCAAGCAGACATGAAACAAGACTATGTCAAGATTCAAAACCTCGCGTTACAGAAAAAGAGACAAGAGGAAATTGACAACTGGGCTTCGGAAAAGATTTACGATACTTATATCAAGTTAAACGATTCTAGGAAAGCGTGTAACTTTAAGAATAACTGGTCAAAGAACTAGTGGACTAAAACCTAAAAAAAAAGCCAGAATCATTTGATTCTGGCTTTTTTTTATTCCTCATAAGAAAAGAAACTAAATACATTCCCTCCGTAGCGTTTGTCGTATTGAAAGTGCTTTAGGTGATTTAGCTCCGTATGCTTTGAGTGTTCTACAACCAATAGACCTTCCTCGAGTAGCAGATTATTATCAAACACCTTTTGAACAATGGATTCAAATAATTCTTGACTAAAGTCGTAGGGAGGATCGGCAAAGATTAGTTTATACTTGGTAGCGGCCTGGTCTAGATATTTGAAGACGTCCATTCTATAGGTAGTGATGTCCGTATCAAATTCTCTATTTAAATCGTTTATTTGTTTGATGCAGGCGCTGTGCTTGTCCACTGCTGTAATCTGAGGAGCTCCTCTAGATGCAAACTCAATAGCAATATTCCCGGTCCCTGAAAACAAATCGAGTACCGTTAATTTATCAAAGTAATATTCGTTATTGATAATATTGAACAAAGATTCTTTTGCCATATCTGTCGTCGGGCGAACAGGTAGGTTTTTCGGTGCTTTAATTCTCCTTCCTTTAAATTTTCCAGAAACTATTCTCATAATCTAAAAAGGATTTAATTCAAGAGGTTTGAGCTCAGAAACGTAAGCCTTTAAAACTTCTATGCGCTCCACTCGATTTGGGTTTATATATTCTATAAGAACTTTTCCTGGATCTATTTGAAGTTGTTCCAAGGCAAAGAGTGTGTAATAGACCACATCTTCTTCGGTTCTGGTATCAAAGTTATTGAAAAACACCAACTTTTTCTTTTCAAACACAATTATTTCAATTGAATTTAAGTTGAGATTTAGATAAAAATCTTTTGGAGAATCCTCTTTTTCACCCGAAATCAGACTCAGTTTTTCTATTAATCTCGCAGAGGCATGTTGGTATTCAAAAGCCCCAAACTTATCTAAGATATAGTTATTGATATTTACAAAAGGAAGGTATACTGCTTGAGCATCAATAGAGGAAATAGGGTCATAACTTATATAATCTGATGCGTATAATTTGATGGTGTTTTGCAGGTACAAGCCTAGTTTAGTTTCATCAAAATAAGCATTAGGGACAATGCTAATCAGATTGTTATGGTGAAGTACTTCGACAGATTTAAAATTCAAACTACCCAAGTCTTCCTTGAAAATAAATCGCTCTAACTCATCTAACAAGGATTTTGGATCGGTTTTTCTTGTGGAGAACTCTTCTTTGAGAACTTTGAGAACCTCTTGTGAATTTGGGTTTGTTATATAAAAACAAAATCCATCCAAACTGAGTTGGATGGATAAGGTCAATAAGTTATAATTTAAATCTTTAGCTTCGATCTTACTATTCTTTTTTCGATTGACGGTCTGCAGCATCGTAGAACGGTGGCCAGTTT
The DNA here is from genome assembly GCA_042091275.1 of Flavobacteriaceae bacterium. Taxonomy (GTDB): domain Bacteria; phylum Bacteroidota; class Bacteroidia; order Flavobacteriales; family Flavobacteriaceae; genus JBELHR01. Next base: position 51,199 of record JBELHR010000005.1, on the reverse strand, counting down.
CCAGCAGTAGATACCTCGTCCAAAGATCCTACCGATAAGTAAGCTCCTTTTACTTCATCTCCTCCAAATGCTTCTTTTTCAGCATAAATCAAGTCTTTGTTCAAACCTTTAAGAATTAAATCTTTTGCGACTCTAGCTCTAAAAACAGGAACCACTAATCCTTCTAGTTTTTCTATTTCTCCAGTAGCCAATTCAAAAGTAGCGTCTGTTCCAGGAACATTCATCATACCGGAATAATCTTTACCGCTAAATAACTTTTCTTTAACCGATTCAAAACCAATTGTATCTGTTATTTTTTCGGTAATTTCTTCCGTAATCCCACCACCTCTATCAACGATTTTAGGAACGTTTTTAATTTGAGTAATTGCAAAGTTTGCAGTATCAATAAATTGAATTAGACTGTCAAAATTAGACTGGTAACTTCCAGTAACTTCATAGTGCGCTTGTTCTGCATCACGGATAAGCTTTAAATTTTTAATAACTTTCGCGTAACGCACTTTTTTCTCTGCATTAAATTTTATCGGAGCTTGGATTCCACCATATATTCCGGAGATTAAAAATACTGCAATTGCCAATAAGGCAAGAGAAACAATCCACTGAAATTTAAGCGGTAAATATTTTACAACCGCCCATCCTACTAAGACAGTAAAAATAATCGCTAAGATGATGTACAAAAAATCCATATTTTATTCTTTTTTTCAAATTTAGTTACGGCCAAATGTACAATTTTTTCTCAATTAAAGAAATTTTAAAACAATTCAATTTGTACCTTTGAGATTTTCATTTGAGATGATAAATGACCCAGTAGATTTTTCGAAATTACTTCTTAAAAAATATCCTTTTTCACCTACTTCTGGACAAGAAGAGTTGCTGAAGAGCCTTTCTGTATTTTTGTTCTCAAAGGAGGATAGACCTCTTTTTGTGTTAAAGGGATATGCCGGTACGGGAAAGACCAGTAGTATGAGCACTTTTGTCAAACAACTCTGGCATACAGGAAAAAAATCTGTTTTGTTAGCTCCCACCGGAAGGGCAGCTAAAGTTTTAGGAATGTATACGGGCAAAACAGCTTTTACGATTCACAAAAAAATATACAGTCCTAAAAAAGAAAAGTCTGGAGGAGTCAAGTTTGTAAGACAGGCCAATAAGCACGACAATACGGTTTTTATCGTGGATGAGGCTTCCATGATTTCGGATCAAACATTGGTTTATGGTCAAAACTCACTTTTGGAAGATTTGATTGATTTTGTTTTTTCAGGCAAGAAAAACAGTTTGATTTTTATAGGAGATACCGCACAATTACCACCAGTAAAATATGATTTGAGTCCCGCTTTAGCAACGGATCAATTGTCTTTTCAATACAATGTTGATTTGGGCCATATTGAATTGGACGAGGTAGTAAGACAAGGAAAGAACTCCAGTATCTTGGAGAATGCTACTACCATTAGGTCATATATTTCGGATTATTACGGTCAAGATTTTAAATTTAATATTCATCAAAGTGATTTGGTTTATTTGGATGATGGGTATGATATAGAACAGGCTTTAGTCTCTTGTTATGACAGTGATGAAGGAGTAGAGGAAACTGCGTTTATTGTAAGATCGAACAAAAGGGCCAACCAATACAACCAGCAAATTCGTACCAAGATTAGAGGATGTGAGTCTGAAATTACGGTAGGCGATTATATTATGGTTGTTAAAAACAATTACTTTTGGCTGCCGGCAGGATCAGAGTCTGGTTTTATAGCCAATGGAGATATTTGTGAAATTTCTGCCTTTTACGGTATCAAAGAACTCTATGGATTTCGTTTTGCCGAAGTACAAGTTCGCATGGTGGATTATCCAAATCAAATGCCTTTTGAAACCGTATTACTTTTAAATACCTTAGAATCTGAAACTCCAAACTTGAGTTATGAGGACAATGGAAAACTCTACAAAGCTGTTCAAGAGGATTATGCCCATTTAAGCAGTAAGTACAAACAACTTTTAGAGATTAAAAAGAATAAATTTTTTAACGCACTTCAAGTCAAGTTTGCCTACGCAGTAACCTGCCACAAATCTCAGGGTGGTCAGTGGAAAAATGTTTTTATCGAAAAGCCTTATCTCCCAGATGGCCAGAGCGTCGCCTATCTGCGCTGGTTGTATACCGCAATTACTCGTGCACAAGAGAAGATATATTTGATTGGGTTCAAACCGACAGATCTTTTAAATGACTAGACTTTTAAGACCTAATTGACTGTTTAAAATTGCTATATTTGGTAAGGAGTATTACCAGAATTATGAAAATGAACAAAAAGAAAATAGGATTGACGGAAAGCGAGTTTCTCAATGCCACTAACAAATCTGATATTTTAAGTGCCTTAAAAGAAAAAGGTCGAAATCTGACCAAAGTAGAAACTACCTTAAAGTACTTAGAAGAATTGCGTTTTTTACAAGTGGAGATGGTTAAACTTCAAAGGCATATTTCCAAAAACAAATTGCGAGTTGCTGTTATTTTTGAAGGAAGAGATGCCGCTGGAAAGGGTGGAGCAATCCGTCGTTTTTCAGAGCATTTAAATCCGCGTTATATGCGTTTAGTTGCCTTGAACAAACCCACTGAAATTGAAAGTGGACAATGGTATTTTGAGCGTTATATTAAAGAGTTACCAAATCCGGGGGAATTGGTTTTTTTCGATAGATCTTGGTATAATAGAGCCGTAGTTGAGCCAGTCATGGGCTTTTGTAACGATAAACAATACAAAACTTATATGGCTCAGGTTCCCGAGTTTGAAAACATGTTAAACGAGGACGGTGTAATCATTATTAAATTCTGGCTGTCGATAACCAAAGAGGAGCAGTTAAAGCGTTTTCAAGAGCGTATAGATAACCCATTGAAGCGTTGGAAATACAGTCCTGTCGACAGAAAAGGTCAAGAACTTTGGGATCGATATACATCCTTTAAAGAACGCATGTTTTTCGGTACACACACCCATTATAGCCCTTGGATGATTGTGAAATCTAACGATAAAAAGATAGCCCGATTAGAGGCTATGCGTTATGTTTTAACCAAGTTTGAATACGAGGGAAAATCCGACGAAAATACGCCGTTGATACCAGATCCAAATGTAGTGATGCGTTATTTTAGATCCTTAAAGCACATAGATTAATATGACAGATCTCGATTTAGAAAAATTAAATAGTACAAAAGGACTTATTTCTCTTTTGATGAAATCTCCTCTCAATATAGATAGAGCATTGCGCTATGTCCGCTATGAGAAAAAACTCAAAAAGCTTCAGGTAGAGCTCATTCGAATGCAGAAATGGGCAATAGAAACCAATCAGCGAATAATTGTGATTTTTGAAGGTCGGGATGCCGCTGGAAAGGGTGGAGCTATTCGACGTATAACGGAAAGAATCAACCCACGTCACTTTCAGGTTGTAGCTTTGAGAAAGCCGAGTCTAGAGGAAAGAGGACAGTGGTATTTTGAACGTTATATTCCAAAATTTCCCAAACGAGGTGAGTTGGTTTTCTTTGATAGAAGTTGGTATAATAGGGCAATTGTAGAGCCAGTAAACGGTTTTTGTAGTCCATCTGAATATGAGGATTTTATGAGACAGGTAGATGACTTTGAACGTATGATAACGGATTCTGGCATAAAATTGATTAAAATTTATATGTCTATTTCCAAAAAGGAACAGCAAAAGCGTTTTGATGATTTGAGAGAAGATCCTTTAAAACAATGGAAATTGACCCAAGTAGATGAGGATGCTCAAAAATTATGGGAGGATTATACAGAATATAAAAATCGATTGTTTGAAAACACCAAAGAAAAGAAAGGTATTCCGTGGAAGGTAATCGAGGCCAACAAGAAAACAGAAGCGAGAATAGAGTCTATCAAATATATTTTGGAGCAGATTCCTTATGACAAAAACATTGAAATTTAAAGTAGGTAGTTCGGTAGCAGTTATCGACGAGGATATTCGTGGAACTATTTCCAAGATTGAAAACGGAGTATATTTTCTATTGGATCAGACCGGTTTTGAATATAGATATGCGGCAGAAGACTTGGTGGCAGTGCAGGGCGATCAGTTCGAGATGAGTAAATACAAGGATATCAATAATCCCCTCTTGTTAGAAAAAATGAGAGATTCTGAAACGAAAAAAAGGAGTTTTAAAAAATCTAGTTCCAAAGACGAGGTAGTTATGGAAGTTGATTTGCATATAGAAAAGCTCAATAAGTACCACAAAAGAATGGACTCCTCCGATATTTTAATCACTCAAATCGACACTGCTCAACAAAAACTCGAATATGCAATACGCAATCGAATTCCGAATTTGGTATTTATTCACGGAGTAGGTGAGGGTGTATTAGAAAAAGAACTAAAGTTTCTGTTTGGAAGATATCCCGTTCGATATGAGCCTGCTTCCTACCGCAAATACGGCATGGGAGCAACTGCAGTATATGTTATTCAAAACATTAAGAACCAGTAGTTACCGCCATTTCGAAGGTTCCAAATTGGAATACCTCCTGGGTTATTTTCTTGTCGCGAAAACTAAGTACCGTATTTTCAACGCTTAGGGTGTATCGGTAGGAGGAAACTTCACCTTGATCATTTTCAACTTCTTCTGTTGTAATTACTATGCTACCTCCAGTAGCTAACCATTCCTCTATAGTCAAAGGACTTGTCGGAGGGAGGTCATTACAAAAATAATCAGAACCTATAGCATCGTCAAAAACACGGTAAGTAACGGCTCTTTGTCCAGAAATTCCGAGTGATTTTTCACCAGCTTCTTCAGGAAGATCCCCGTCTAAAAGTTCAATTATATACGCCTCAGAGCGACTTGAAGTAGTAATGTAAAACAAGGTGGAATCGCAATTACTCACGGAATCTTGGAAATCAAAACTCAGTTCCGGGAAATCACCATCATCGCAAGAGGACATCAGTAATACAAACAAAAAAAAACTACAAATACGCATAATCCTAAAAATATACTCAAAAGTATGTCTTTTTTGAGACCTACACCAATTGAAAAATGAAATATATTCTATATTTGCACCTATGGAATTGATATATTTTGACAACGGTGCTACAACAGCTTTGGATCCGAATGTAGTGGACTATATGGCTGATGTTATGAAGTCTACGATGGGTAATCCATCTTCTACTCACAAATTTGGTAGGTCTGCAAAGGCCCTTATCGAGGGTGCGAGAAAGCGAATAGCTAAAGCGTTAAATTGTAGTTCTGCCGAGATTATTTTTACAGGTAGCGGAACAGAAGCGGATAACTTGATCATGCGAAATGCGGTTGAGAATCTTGGAGTAGAGCGAATTGTATCGACCAAAATAGAGCATGCTGCTGTTTTGAATACCATTAATTGCTTGGTAGAAAATAAAGGAGTAGAGGCAGAGTATCTATCTATTGATAGCGACGGAGAAATATCTGTAGAAGATTTAGACCGTGTATTAAAGCAGAGCTCCAAAAAGACCTTGGTAGCATTGATGTATATCAATAACGAGATCGGTAGTATCATGCCCATGGATGCTGTTTCTCGATGTTGTAGAGAAAATGCAGCTCTTTTGCATACAGACGCTGTTCAAGCAGTGGGACATATCCCTATTGATTTAGAAACGCTAGACGTCGACTTTTTGGCCGGATCTGCTCATAAATTTCACGGGCCAAAAGGAGTTGGTTTTTGTTATTTCAAAAAGGGTCATGGAGTTCAGTCTTTGCTAACAGGTGGTGGACAAGAAAAAGGTGCTCGTGCCGGAACTGAGAACGTTCACAGTATAGCTGGTATGGCAGAAGCACTAGATATCGCTATTAGAGATATGGAAGAGGACACAGAAAAAATACTTGCGGTAAAGGAATATATGATCAATAGTCTAAAGTCTTTTATGCCTGGTATTGTTTTTAATGGTTGTTCTGGGGATTTAAAACGCTCAGCATATCACATCCTTTCGGCTCAATTTCCTGGCAATGCTCCGATGTTGATGTTTAATCTGGATTTAAATGGTATTGCAGTCTCTGGAGGAAGTGCTTGTCAAAGCGGATCTAACAAAGGCTCTCATGTCTTGAATGCTTTTTTAGATGAACAAGGACGCGGAAATACTTCTCTTCGAATTTCATTTAGCAAATACAATACGAAACAGGACGTGGACGGTTTAATTAAAGTCTTGGGGTCTCTTTAAAGTAGCGCATTTTTCAAGATACTTATAGGGTGTTGGGCTTCTTTGTTCACACCGTCTTTGATTTGATGTCTACATGAGGTTCCCGCAGCTGCAATAAGGGTATCTGTGCTTAGTTTTCTGAGTTTTGGAAACAAAGTATCCTCTCCAACCTGCATGCTAATTTTATAGTGTTCTTTTTCGTACCCAAAAGATCCTGCCATACCACAGCATCCCGTATTTAGTATTTTCACATCGTAGTTCGATGGAATATTGAGCATATTAAAACCAGATGCAGTCGTGCTCAAAGCCTTTTGATGGCAATGTCCATGTAATTTAACCTCTTTGGAGTCTTCGGTAAACTGCTGGGATTGAATCCTTCCGTTTTGAAATTGTTTTTCTATAAATTCCTCGAAGGTAAAACTGTTTTTTGCGAGTTTATCCGCCGAAGCTTTATCTGCAGCAAGTCTAGGGTATTCATCTCTAAACCCTAAAATTGCAGAAGGTTCAATACCAATTAGAGGAGTTTTTTCATCGATTAAGCCACTAAACAGGGCAATATTTTTATTGATTATCTTTTGAGCCTCCTTTAAAAGCCCTTTTGATAAAAAGCTTCGTGCACTTTCCGGATGATTCACCCGACCTACTCGAAAACCTAGTCTCTCGAGTAACTCAACGGCATCCAAACCAATTTTTGTGTCGTAGAGAGAGGTGAACTCATCCACAAACAAATACAAATCGACTTCTCGGCCGTAACTCCCGGCTTTTTTTAACTGCCTTCTTTGTTTTGTAGGGCTTATTTTTGGCAAACTTCTCTCTGCTGCAATACCCATCAATTTTTTGCTCAAAGCAGATCCTATTATTGGATTTACTAAGTTAGGTGCCCAAGATACTAATTTGTTTAACTGAACGTTATAGCCAAATAATTTTGCGCGTAATGGAACGCCGTTTTCCAAATAGTATTGGTGCAAGAACTCGGCCTTTAAGCTGGCTACATCCACATTACTAGGACACTCTGAGGAACATGCTTTACAACTGAGGCAAAGGTCAAAAGCCTCGTATAGCTCTTTGTGGTTAAATCGATTGCTTCGATCACTGTTACTCAGGAATTCTCGCAATGCATTTGCTCTAGCTCGGGTGCTGTCTTTTTCATCCCTTGTCGCGCGGTAACTAGGGCACAAAGTTCCTCCCGCTTCTGGACTCTTTCTGCAATCGCCAGAACCATTGCACTTCTCAGCGAGTCTCAGAATCCCTTTTGAGTCTGAGAAATCCATAAAAGTATTGATTTCTGGCTCTTCTCTGTCCACTTCATAACGCAGTTGCTCGTCCATGGCGTAAGCATCGACAATCTTACCCGCATTAAATATTTTGAGGGGATCAAAAGTTCGTTTTAGATCACGTAAAAGCTCGTAGTTTTTATCTCCAATCATAAGAGGGATAAACTCAGCCCTTACAATTCCGTCCCCGTGTTCTCCACTAAAGGACCCTTTATAGGATTTTACGAGTTCTGCGGTTTTTTGCGTTATTTCACGAAATAAAATTACGTCTTCTTTTTTCTTTAGGTTGAGTATGGGACGAAGGTGTATCTCTCCTGCTCCAGCGTGGGCATAATAGACCGCCTCTTGTTTAAACTCATCCATCATCTTAGAAAAGTCCTCAATATATTGCGGTAAATCCTCTAGAGCGACAGCGGTATCTTCTATACAAGCAACTGCTTTGTCATCTCCAATGATATTACCTAGCAAACCTAATCCCGCTTTTCTGAGATGGTGAATTCTATTTATTTCATCCCCCTTGAGAATTGGGTGTGCGTATCCAAAATTTTGACTGTTAAGATCCCTTACCAGTTCGTCCGCTAGTTCTTTTGCCTTCTCAGGGCTATCCGCTGCGAGTTCTAGCATTAAAATTGCGCCTGGATCTCCTTGTAGAAAAAATCTGTTTTTTTGCTGTTCCCGATTACTCTTTGTACAATCGAGAATAACTTTATCCATCAATTCACAAGTGTATAAGTCGTGTTTCATTGCAGCTACAACAGCCAGAAGACTTTCGTTGACGGTTTCAAAATGAGCTGCCACAAGTATGTTGTGCTCAGGTGGTAATGGGTCTAGATGTAATTTTATTTCTGTAGAGAGAGCCAAGGTTCCTTCTGAACCACATAAGAGTTTCGCTAAATTTAATTTCTCTTCTCTACCTCCAAAGGAAGAGTATTTGAGTAATTCGTCAATAGCATAACCGGTACATCTTCTATGAATATCTTCTGCAGGAAATTCATCTAAAATTTCTTTTTGGACGTTTTGTTGACTATAGGTAGAGAGAATATGCTTATAAATTTCTCCTTCTAAGTTCTCTTGTTGTGATTTTGAATTTATTTCTGAGTCATCCAATTCTGAAAATTTCACTTCAGAACCATCGCTGAGTAGCGCTTTTATTTCAATGACCTTATCTCTACTAACTCCGTATTTTATAGAAGTTGTTCCAGAGGAGTTGTTACCCACCATACCTCCGATCATACATCGATTGGATGTAGAGGTATTGGGACCGAAAAACAGTCCATATGGTTTTAGGAAGCGATTTAAGTCATCTCGTATAACTCCGGGTTGCACTCGAATCCATCGTTCCTCTGCATTAAATTCTAAAATATTTGTAAAGTGCTTGGAAAGATCCACAATAATTCCGTCACCTACACATTGTCCAGCAAGCGAAGTTCCTGCAGTTCTCGGAACCAGGGAAACCGAGTGTTCACTTGCAAAATTAATAAGAGAAACCAAATCACTTTGATCCTTAGGGAATGCTACTGCAATAGGCGTTCTGCGATAAACCGAGGCATCGGTTGCATAAATAGATTTATACAAGGCATCGTACTTCAATTCTCCTTTGAGTATTGCTCTTAAGGCCTTTAATTCGTTTTTCATCTAAATCTTCGCTTTTACGGGCAGTTCCGTGCAAATATCGAAATAATTTTGTCATTTATTGCACAATAAAACAGCAATATTACCCCCTTTAAAAAAAAAGAAAATCACTCTAAAATTCTGAGGCTTAAGTGGTCAATTATATTATTTTTGTCCAAAAAAACAACCTACCATGAATAAAGATCAGCTTTTTTTGGCGCTGTGGGCGAATTATGCAGAGCGTACGCCTTCGGCAGATTTAGTCAAAGTATTTTTTGAACAAGAGGGGAATACCGTCCTCAACGATCATATTGCTATTCGAACCTTTAACGACCCTAGGGTAAACATTGATGTTTTGGCAAAACCATTTCTTGCATTGGGTTATAAACACAGCGGTTCTTATAATTTTGAGAAGAAAAAATTAGATGCACATCACTTTGAACTAGAAGGAGATGCGGAAGCACCAAGAGTATTTATTTCTCAGTTGAGAGTGGAAGAGTTCGATTCAGAAACACAAGAGATAATAAAAAACATTATCGATTCAGCAGATCAGAGTTTATACCAAAAGGATGACCTTATTTTGAGAGGTGCTGTATGGGGAAAACCATCTTATGCAAAATATGAGCGTCTCTTGGAGAAAAGTGAATATGCTGCTTGGATGTATATCAATGGATTTTGTGCCAATCACTTTACAGTTGATGTAAATGCCTTAGATACGTTTAAGGATTTACAATCGGTCAATACATTTATCAAGTCAAAAGGTTTTGAATTGAACACATCTGGAGGAGAGATCAAAGGATCTAAAGAGATCATGTTAGAGCAGTCTAGTATTTTAGCGGATCGAATTGAAATGGAATTTGAGGAGGGAAGTTTTGAAGTGACCTCTTGCTATTACGAATTTGCTTTTAGGCATCCAAAAGAGGACGGAGAGTTGTTCTCTGGTTTTGTCGCAGGATCGGCTGACAAGATATTTGAAAGTACGAATATGAAAGTTAGAAAGTCTTAAATTACAAGCCTCCTTTTGGAGGCTTTTTTTATTTTGAGTTTGATATATTTGTTTAAATCAAAAATCAAACTAAAGTGAAAAACTACATTATTTTATTCTTGGGTCTTCTGTCTATCTCAATGCAGGCTCAAGATACCCCAGTAGATCTATCTTATTATCTACCAGATAACATAACTTATGATACCAATATTCCCACTCCGGAGTCTGTAATTGGGCATCAAGTTGGAGAGTGGCATATTACCCACGATAAATTAGTGGAGTATATGAGGGTCCTAGCGGCGAGTTCGGATCGAATTTCTATAGAGGAGAGAGGAACTACTTTTGAGGATCGTCCGCTATTACTACTCACCATAACTAGTGCGAAAAATCATTCCAATTTGGAAGATATACGCAACGCACATTTGGACTTGACCAACAATCCAAATAACAATGTGGACAAATCGGATATGCCGATTGTTGTGTATCAAGGTTTTTCCATTCACGGAAACGAAGCTAGTGGTTCTAATGCCAGCTTAGCTGTAGCCTATTATTTAGCTGCTGGTCAGGGAAAGGAAATTGACGACTTGTTAAATGAGGTCGTTATTCTATTTGATCCATCTTACAATCCAGACGGCTTACAGCGATTTGCTTATTGGGCAAATACCAATAGAAGTATGAATATCAATCCAGATCCAAACGATAGGGAATATCGAGAGGTTTGGCCTGGTGGTAGAACAAATCACTATTATTTTGATATGAATAGAGATTGGCTACCTGTTCAATTACCGGAATCTCGTGCCCGTATTGCTAGTTTTCACAAATGGCAACCAAACATATTAACGGATCATCACGAGATGGGTTCTAACGCTTCCTTTTTCTTCCAACCAGGAATACCGTCCAGAACGCATCCCTTGACGCCAAAAATGAACCAAGAACTAACCGAACGCATTGGAGATTTCCACGCAGCGGCTTTGGATGAGATAGGCTCTTTGTATTATACTAAGGAGAGCTTTGATGACTTTTACTACGGAAAAGGATCTACTTTTCCAGATATTAATGGAGGTATCGGAATCTTATTTGAACAAGCCTCTTCTCGAGGACATGCCCAGATGACGGACAACGGTCTACTTACCTTTCCTTTTACCATACGCAATCAATTCACTGCAGCTCTATCCACTTTGGAGGCGGCAAAATCTCTTAGAACAGATATTTTAGACTATCAACAAGATTTTTACAGGGATGCAAAGAGCGAGGCTAACAAAGCAAAGGGAAGTACAATTGTTTTTGGAGGAACTAAAGATGCAGCTAAAACAACACATCTAGCTGAAATTTTAAACAGGCATCAGATCGAGATATACGAGCTAAAAGAAGATACTCAGCAAGGTGGAAATGAATATAAGAAAGGATATTCCTATGCCGTACCTCTCAATCAAAAGAATCACAAATTGATAAATGCTATGTTTGAGAAACGAACGACTTTTACCGATAGTTTGTTTTACGATGTATCCGCCTGGACCTTTCCTTTGGCTTTTGATGTAAAATACGATTATGTAAAATCGGGATCTTCGATTTTGGGTGATCTCAAGCAAGAGGTACAGTTAAAAACAGGTTCTGTAGATGGGAGTGGTAATTATGCTTTTTTGATGGAATGGCATGAGTATTACTCTCCTAAAGCACTTTATGAAATCCTTTCTAAAGAACTCAGAGCCAAGGTCGCTCTCAAAGAATTTAGCTTAGAGGGTAATAGCTATGATTACGGGACGATTATGATACCCGCGGCTAATCAAAACATGTCTCCTCAAGAGATTCGTTCTTTCTTACAAGGCGTTGCTGAGCGCTCGCATTTAGAGATAAAATCGGTTTCTACTGGATTGACGGAAGGTATTGATTTGGGGTCTAACAACTTTAGAGCTCTAAAATTACCTAAGATTGCCATGATAGTAGGAGGTAGGACAAATTCTTATGACGCTGGAGAAATATGGCATCTTCTAGATACCCGTTTTGCAATGCCTATTACTAAAATTGACAAAGACTATTTCGATAGAGTAGATTTGAGTGAATACTCTACAGTCATAATGGTAAACGGAGGGAATTTAGATTCTTTTGCTACTGAAAAGTTAAAAAACTGGATTAAAGACGGAGGAAACTTGGTTGCTTATCGCTATGCATTAAATTATTTGAAATCTAATGAGATTTTGGATTTTGAAACGGTCAAAGCTGAGGTAAAAGCAGAGAATATTAGTTTTGAGCAACAATCTGATTTTAGAGGTGCTCAAGTAATTGGAGGTGCTATATTTGGCGCAAAACAAGATCGTTCTCACCCGATAAACTTTGGTTATGAGGATGGAGATTTATCTTTATTTAGAAACACAACCTTGTTTATCCAAGCGAAAAGCGGAAATTATCTAAGTCCGATACAATACTTGGAGAATCCTTTACAAAGTGGTTATATTTCTGAGGAAAACGCTGCGGTAATTGGTAATACGGTTCCTTTCTTAAACTCTGGTTTTGGGAGTGGAAGCGTGATCGGATTTACCGATAACACGAACTTTAGGGCCTTTTGGTACGGAACCAACAAGCTGCTAATGAATGCGATATTTTTTGCAGATATGATGTAAAATAAATGCCTCCCAATTGGGAGGCTTTTTTTATCTTATCTAGTCATTTTTTCAAAGACCCAAGCTGGACCTATCAGAAGAAACTCTAAGTCTTGCAAAAAGCTCGGTTTTTTACCTTCTATTTTATGACCGTAGAATTGTCCAATCCACGCTAGCACAAAAACAGCCAAGGATACCCAAAAAATATTTACATATTGATCTATATAGACCGTAGTCCCAACAGAAAAAGCAGCAAATAAAAACATAAGCACCGTGTTTTTTACGCTTAGATTAAACACGTAAAAAACCATTATCGGCAAAAATATAAGGCTTGCCCAATTTATAAAATAGGGATTATTAAAATTTACGATATCCATCAAAAATCCGCTTGGAATACTCACGAGTAAACCCGCAATACTCCAAAAAATAAGGGGTACACATATTTTGTGAATTTTGAGATTGGTTTCATTTTGGTGGCTTACCGCATATTCAGCAAACCATTGTTCTTGAGTTTTCATATTCTGGAATTTTCATAAAACTACAAAAAAAAAGGCATCGATTTATCGATGCCTTTTTTCAATAGCTTGTAAATTATTTTACATCCATCAATTCTACATCAAAAATCAAGGCCGCGTCTGGAGGAATTACTCCTCCTGCACCTTGAGATCCGTAAGCTAAATCTGAAGGGATTACAAATCGCGCTTTGTCTCCTACTTTTAGAAGTTGTACACCTTCGTCCCATCCAGAAATCACTTGTCCTACACCTAAGGTAAAGTCGATTGGTTGCTTTCTTTGGTAAGAAGAATCAAAGACAGTACCATCTGCTAATTGTCCTTTGTAATGTACAGAAACTTGCTTTCCTTTTTCAGCCTGTTTACCAGATCCTTCTTGAAGGATATTGTAGCGCAAACCACTATCTGTTTGTTTAAAACCAGCAGCTAATTTCTCCAACTCCGCTTCTCTTTCTGCAGCGATTTCAGCTAATCTCTTCTCGCGAGATCCTTCAAATGTTCTAAACGCTTCTACAGCGTTAAAATTCTCTGCAGCTTCTCCAACGCGAATGATTTCAAAGCTCTCCATGATATCGTCTTGCTCAATTGCATCGACAACATCCTGACCTTCAATAACTTTTCCAAAAACGGTATGCTTTCCATCTAACCAAGCTGTTGCACCGTGGGTGATAAAAAATTGAGATCCATTTGTTCCAGGTCCTGCATTTGCCATAGAGAGAACTCCTGGTCCATCGTGCTTTAAGTCTGGGTGGATTTCGTCGTCAAATTGATATCCTGGGCTACCTGTTCCTGTTCCAAGTGGACATCCAGCTTGTACCATAAAATCGGCAATAACTCTGTGGAATTTTAGACCATCGTAGTAAGGTGTTCCTTGTTCCTTGTGATCGTTTTCTAAATTCCCTTCAGCCAAAGCCACAAAGTTCCCTACTGTTCCTGGTGTTTTCTCAAACTCTAAGTTTAATAGAATTGCACCCTTAGTCGTGTTAATTTTAGCGTATAATCCGTTTTCCATTGTATTTGATTTAATTTCCTATTTATAATTTTATTAAAATTCTGAGGTGAAATGTAATTTCACGCTCGGGTACTTGTCTTGAGTCATTTGAATGGTAAAGGCGGAATCTGCTAAAAACACTAATTGTCCGCGCTTATCTTTTGCAAGGTAGCGTTGCTTTACTCTTTTAAATTCTTTAAATTCTTCGTTGTTGGATTCTGGTTCCACCCAACATACTTTGTGCATCGGTAGGTTTTCATAAGTACACTTTGCTCCATATTCGTGCTCCAATCGGTATTGAATCACCTCGTATTGTAGGGCTCCAACAGTTCCAATAACTTTTCTTCCGTTTAGTTCTAAGGTAAATAGCTGGGCTACTCCCTCGTCCATTAATTGATCCAGACCTTTGTAAAGTTGTTTGGCTTTCATAGGATCTGCATTATTTACATAACGGAAATGCTCTGGGGAAAAACTCGGAATTCCCTTGTAGGCCATAATTTCGCCTTCTGTCAAAGTATCTCCAATCTTAAAGTTACCGGTGTCGTGTAATCCGACGATATCTCCAGCATAGGATTCTTCTACGATTTCTTTTTTCTCTGCAAAAAATGCATTGGGAGAAGAAAACTTCAATTTTTTCTTATTTCTCACGTGGAGGTAGGGAGTGTTTCTTTTGAATGTCCCGGATACAATTTTTACAAAAGCCAATCTATCTCTGTGTTTTGGATCCATATTTGCATGAATCTTAAAAACAAATCCAGTCATTTTTTCTTCTGAGGATTCCACTTTTCGAGTATCGGATTCTTTACCTTGAGGATTTGGAGCTATTTGAATGAAACAATCTAAAAGCTCTTTTACTCCAAAGTTATTCAAAGCAGATCCAAAGAAAACGGGTTGTAGGTCACCATCTAAGTATTCTCCTTGGTCAAACTTGGGATATACCTCTTCGACCAATTCCAGTTCTTCGCGAAGCGTTTCCGCAGAAGTCTCTCCGATTTGCTCGTCCAAAGAGGGATTGTTGACATCTTCAAAAACAATTCCTTCTTGAACAACTTGCTTTTTGTCGCTACTAAATAGGTTTAGTTTTTTCTCCCAAATATTGTAAATACCCTTAAAATCGTAACCCATTCCAATTGGAAAACTCAGAGGGGTAACTCGGAGTCCTAATTTTTGTTCTACTTCGTCCAAAAGGTCGAAAGCATCTTTTCCTTCTCTATCTAATTTATTGATAAATACAATTATTGGAATTTTCCGCATACGGCATACAGAAACCAACTTTTCCGTTTGTTCCTCAACCCCTTTGGCGACATCAATCACGACAATAACCGAGTCTACGGCAGTTAAAGTTCGGAAGGTGTCCTCTGCAAAATCCTTGTGTCCAGGGGTGTCGAGTATATTTATTTTTTGACCGCTGTAATTAAAAGCCAATACCGATGTGGCTACAGAAATACCTCTTTGTCTTTCAATTTCCATAAAATCCGAGGTAGCTCCCTTCTTGATTTTATTATTCTTTACCGCTCCTGCCTCTTGAATAGCACCTCCAAATAAGAGTAGTTTTTCGGTCAGGGTTGTCTTTCCGGCATCAGGGTGAGAGATAATTCCAAACGTTCTTCGTTTTTTTATTTCTTCTTGTAGAGACATGTAGGTTTTAGTATTTCCAATTTGAAAGGGCAAAGATAATTTAAATGATTGAAATTTATTTGCTTTAAAAACAAATGCTTGCTAAATATTTGAAATCTCTACTTATATTTGATTGAAATTATTTTTTTTGATGGAAGAACAGGTAATACTCGTAAATGAGCGAGACGAAGAAATAGGTTTAATGCCAAAAATGGAGGCCCACGAGAAAGCGGTTTTGCACAGAGCATTTTCTGTATTTGTCTTAAATAAAAAAGGGGAGTTGATGCTTCAGCAAAGAGCGGCTGACAAATACCATTCTCCCTTGTTATGGACCAATACGTGTTGTTCTCATCAGAGAAAAGGGGAGTCTAACTTGGAGGCAGGAAAGAGGCGTTTACAAGAGGAAATGGGCTTTAGTTGTGAATTAAAAGAGCTTTTTTCGTTTATTTATAAAGCACCATTTGATAACGGACTTACCGAGCACGAGTTGGATCATGTTATGATTGGGCATTACGAGGATGCTCCAGTGATTAATAAAGAAGAGGTAGAGGATTTTAAATGGATGACTTTGAGTAATGTCAAGAATGACATTGCGACCAACCCTTCGAACTACACCGCTTGGTTCAAGATTATTTTTGAAAAATTTTATAAGCACCTGATTAACTAAAGACATGAAAGTAACCGTATTTCGCAAAGCCCATTTTAACGCTGCCCATAGATTGTATAATAAAACTTGGGAGGATAGTCACAACGAGGAAATCTTTGGTAAATGTGCCAATCCGCATTATCACGGGCATAATTACGAGCTTATTGTCGGGGTAAAAGGAGAGATTGATCCCGTTACAGGCTATGTGATCGACGTGAAAATTTTAAAGGATTTGATTAAAAGAGAGGTCGAAGACAAAATGGATCACAAGAATTTAAATCTCCAAGTTGAGGAGTTTAAAGATCTTAATCCGACGGTTGAAAATATCTCTGTAGTGATCTGGAATAGTCTAAGGAAACACATCTCTGAGGATATGGAACTGGAAATTACTTTGTACGAGACCCCAAGAAATTACGTAACCTACAAAGGGGAATAAAAAGCCTCTAATTCGTTGACTAAAGCAGTTTTTCGCTCCGAATCGAGCAAACTGTAAACAATGGAGTTCTTTGCCAATTGAAAAAGGGTGTTTTTGTCCAAATCCAATGCTTTGGTTAAAACGGCGAAATTTTCGTTTAGTTGTCCGCCAAAATAAGCCGGATCATCCGAGTTTATGGTAATTTTAAGACCCTTGTCTAACATCTCCTTTAAAGGGAAATCCTCAATTTTGTCAATCACTCTAAGTTCTAAATTGGAGAGCGGGCAGAGGGTTAGGGCCATATCTAAATTTTTGACTCGTTCTATCAAACTAGTATCGTCTAATATTCTATTTCCGTGATCTATTCTAACTATTTTTAGAAGATCAATCGCTTGGCTAATATATTCGGAAGGACCTTCCTCTCCTGCGTGAGCCAAGGGTATATATCCCTGTTCTCTAGCTGCTTTAAAAACATTTTCAAACTTACTCGGCGGATTGCCTTTTTCGGAGGAATCTAAACCTACTGCTGCAATTAAGTGTTTAAAAGGCAGAGAATCTTCTAAGGTATTAAAGGCTGCAGATTCAGAAAGATGCCTTAGAAATGACATAATTAGCAAAGTACTTATATCGAGTTCTTGAGCTGCTTTGTCGCAGGCTCTTTGAATACCAGAAATAACAGTCTCAAAAGTTACCCCGCGCTCGGTATGAGTTTGAGGATCGAACATAATTTCGGCATGTCTAATATTTTGAGATTTACACTTTAAAAGATAGGCATAGGTCAGTTCAAAAAAGTCCTCCTCGTGAATCAATACTTGCGCGCCTTGATAATAAATGTCTAAAAAGTCCTGAAGACAATTAAATTCATAAGCCTTTCTTACCGCTTCACTAGATTCAAAAGGTATTTTAATATTATTTCTCTCGGCGAGTTTGAACATTAATTCGGGTTCTAGTGTACCCTCTATATGGAGGTGTAATTCCGCTTTTGGAAGCTTATTTATAAAATCAATCATATTTCAAAGTTAATAAATATGCCGTCTAAGAGAAATCCTTTTGTATTTTTACTAAAAAACATATGTATAAAGACGTTAAGGTAATAGCCTTCGATGCAGATGACACGCTTTGGGTAAATGAGACCTATTTTAGGGATGCAGAAAATCGTTTTGCTGCGCTTTTGGAATCCTATGAGACGAATAGTAAAATACATCAAGAGCTCTTTAAGACGGAAATAAAAAATCTAAAGGACTATGGTTATGGAATAAAAGGCTTTGTACTCTCTATGATTGAGGTGGCGATAGATTTGTCAGATGGAAATATTAGCCCTTCAAAAATTAATGACCTCCTGGAAATAGGGAAGGAGATGTTGCATGCCCCTGTGGATTTATTACCTGGAGTTCCCGAAGTTTTAAGGGAGTTATCTGGACGTTTTAAACTAATTGTAGTGACTAAAGGAGATTTGGTTGATCAGGAGAGAAAGCTAACAAAATCCGGATTATTGCCTTTTTTCCACCATGTGGAAGTATTGAGTGAAAAGAAGGAGGAGGATTATCTAAAATTAATGGATCGTTTAGACATAAGCCCTCGAGACTTTCTCATGGTGGGGAACTCCTTAAAATCCGATGTTTTACCCTTAATAGAAATAGGTGCTCAGGCAATTCACGTTCCTTTTCATACGACTTGGGCTCATGAGGAAGTGGAGGATCACAGCTCGAAAAAATTTGATACTTTAACAGAATTAAAGCACATAATTGAGCTAATTGGCTGATATATTTGCTATTTTTGTCAAAAATTTTAACAAATGGGAAGTATTAAAGATTTAAAAAAGAATATTCACTATACCTTAGGGGATATTATAGACTTAGCAATGACATGGGAGGACTTCAATTTTGATAGTGATTCCGCTCCTTCTCAAGCTATTATCGATGAAGCAATTCAGACTTTTGACGTGTTGATGACTCGTGTAAATGCAAAGAATGTAGAAAACAAAAAAGCGCACTTCAAGGGAATCTCTCAAGATTTAGAAAGTAGAGCCATAGAGTTGGTAAACAAGCTAAATCAGCTGTAAAACTCTTAAAATATTGTTAATCAAAAGACCTGTTAATAAGTTAGCAGGTCTTTTTTTTGTGCAGATGGATTTTATTTATAATTTTAAATAAATCAAAAACAGAAAAAGTATGGCCAGAGCAATGTTTGAGTACTGCAAAACAGTACTTGATAAAGTGAGCTTTAGTGTGGACCTGTTTTGCAAAGAATTAGAAAAAGCAATCGGAAGATTGTTGCCGCACGAGCAAAAAGAGCTTGAAATCTGGGTTAGGACCTATATCCTTGATAGACCAGATCTCAGTATTTGTTTAGTTAGATTCAATCCTTAAAATATAGCCCTGAATTCTCAGGGCTTTTTTTATTTCTTTTTTAAAGGACTTATAATTTCTACTTCGTTGAATTGAATAACGCCTCTAATAATTCCATCGATACGATCTTTTAGAGCTTCGATTAGCTGTAACTTTAATTGGGATTTGTGGTAGATCAAACTTACCTCCCTCGCCGGAGCAGGACTCTCAAAGTTTCGCATCAATTCTTGGTCTTTTTCAGAAAGCTCGATACTTTGAAGATAAGGTAATAGGGTCATTCCTAAACCTTCTTTTGTCAATTGAATAAGTGTATCAAAACTTCCTGAATCCAAAGAAAACGGTCTCTCTTCGGCCTTTATATCCGAACTGCAGATGTTTAAAACACTGTCCTTAAAACAGTTTCCTTCTTCCAAAAGAAGCATGTCACTCGCTTTGAGATCCTCGGGCTTTAATTTGTCTTTGGAAAACAGCCTGTGATCTCTGTTGATCAGTCCGACAAAAGGTTCGTAATACAGTGGTCGCTCTACTATGGTTTCGAGTTCAAGAGGTGTGGCCGCAATTCCAGCATCCAAATGACCATCGTTTAGTTTTTTTATAATTTCTTCTGTGGTCAGCTCCTGAATAATGAGTTTTACCTTGGGATATTTAGTGGTAAAGGACTTTAAGAATAGGGGTAAAAGCGTCGGCATAATACTTGGAATAATAGCCAGTTTGAACTCTCCGCCTATAAAACCCTTTTGCTGATCTACAATATCGTTTATTCTATTGCTTTCATCGACTATAATCCTAGCTTGTCTGACGATTTTTTCACCAATAGGAGTGAGTTGAATTGGTTTTTTTGCTCGGTTAAAAAGGAGTACCTCCAATTCGTCCTCTAGCTTTTGAATCTGCATACTCAATGTCGGTTGGGTGACATAACAGTGGGAAGCAGCTAGAGTAAAATTTTTGTGTTCAGCTACAGCGAGAACATAGTGTAATTGCGTAATAGTCATATTTATCGAAATAATTGATAAATATATAAAATCTATAAGATTTAACTATTATAAAAACCTTAGTAATTTGAGAAAAACTTTCTGGATTTGTTCAGTTCTTCCTCTTCCTTTTGATATTCTTCTACAGGAGTTACTTTGAGGAAGGAAGGGTGTTGTTCTATGGCATACTCAATATCTTCTACAATTTTATCAATAGAATCGTTCTCGTAATCTATATTTAGCGGCTCTTTAATAACCATAGATTGTAAAACACCTCTCTTTTTGATAACCAATCCTTTTTTGTCAAAGGATCTTCGGAATCCATCAATAACGATTGGGATAACAATTGGTTTGTAGGTTTTAATGATATGGGCAGTTCCTTTTCGAATAGGTTTAAAAGGTTTTGTCGTTCCCTGGGGAAAAGTGATAACCCATCCGTCGTCCAAGGCAATACCGATATTTGATATATCCGACATTTTTACCTGTCTATTCACTTCTTTTCCAGCGGCTCTCCATGTTCTGTCAATGGATATAGAACCGGCATAAGCAAATAATTTTGGCAAAAAACCGGACTTCATAGTCTCGGCGGCTGCTACATAATAAACGTTTAACTTCGGGTTCCAAATGTATCCGATATTTTTAATCGAGTCCACTCTTCCACTCAGTGCAGCATTAAACACGTGAATCATCGCAGCTACATCCGCAAAATAGGTTTGGTGGTTTGAAATAAATAAAACGTTGTTTTTTGGAAGATCTCTTAAAATTTCAGATCCTTCAATATGTAATTTATTAAAAGAATTGTATCGTCTATGGGATATAATACCAAATATCCTAATGATCCATTTCTTCAGAAATAGATAGTGCCCAAAAGGATTTTGTTTGAATAATTTCATTGGTTCTCGGCATTTAACGGTGTAAAATTACAAAAGATTTTTTAAAGCAAACCTTTTATTAACGTTCTGAATTCGTAAAGAATTATAGCTGTTGCTCCCCAAACTTTGTGATTATTTAAGTCAAAATACTGGGTTTCAATATTCTTGCCATCGGCAAAATTCATAACGGTATCTTTTAAGTTTTCCTCATTGAGGAGATCCTTTAAATTGACCTCTAACAATGCGGCAACTTCTCGATTTGTTTTGAATTCAGGTCTCGATTTGGCGTAACTCACAAAGGGACTCACTAGAAAATTACTCGGAGGTATGTAAAGATCGTTTAGCGCTCGAATATACTGAATGCTATCCTTTGCCACTCCAATTTCTTCTTCCGTTTCTCTCAAAGCGGTTTGGTATAGAGAGCTATCTTCTCTTTCTGCTTTTCCCCCTGGAAAGCTGACTTGAGCGGAGTGAACGCCTGGATATTCCTCTCTTCTGGTCAATGCAAAAAAGGTCTCGTTATTCGGTCCTGGATACAAAAGACATAAAACAGCAGCTTTACGCGCTGGGTTATTAGGGTCTAGTTTGTGCTTAGCTCTGTGGCGACTAACTTTTTTAATCAACTCGGAGTTAGCCTCACTCTGCACTTGAGAGAGAGCGATACGCAACTCTAAAAATTGATTAAAATCCATAGGTTTATTTAATCAAAAAGGAATCCTAGTCCCATTCGTTTTAGTATTTTCTTTTGCATATTCCAAAAGAATTTGAACTGACCAAAAATTGCTCCGATAATTACAATCATAACCTGGTAGACAGGGAAAATAATCAATATCCTAGCGGGCCAGTAATACCAAGTTCCTTTGACCAATCCGACAAATTCTATAATCGGACGTGCCACAAAAACCGAGAGAGATCCTGTGATACTAAATACTATTAATATGATGATGATTTGCAGGTTTGAATCGATTCCCCACTTATCTTTTAGTCTTTTCATAATACATTCTTAGGCCTGCAAATTTACACTAATTATCACTTGAACAAAATAAATATCGCTATCTTCGACCACAAACTTTTCTAAAAAAATGAAACTTAAACTACACTGGAAAATTCTAATTGGAATGCTGGGAGGTATTCTTTTTGGATTTGTGATGTTACAATTGTCCTGGGGAACCAGCTTCGTTCAAAATTGGATCAAACCCTTCGGAACTATTTTTGTCAACTTGCTAAAATTAATAGCAGTACCCTTAATACTTGCCTCCTTAATTAAAGGAATATCGGATCTAAAAGATATTTCTAAATTTCGATTAATCGGAGGTCGAACTATTATGGTGTATATAAGTACCACTATTGTTGCGATATGTATCGGTTTGGTATTGGTAAATATTCTAAAGCCAGGAGAGGGGATTGCTCAAGAAACAATTGATAAATTGACTTCTACCTATGCCAATAGTTCAAGTGTTTCCGCAAAAATGGCGGCCGCTGAAAATCAAAAATCTGTTGGACCATTGCAATTTTTAGTCGATATGGTTCCATCAAATGCTTTTACAGCCTTGGCGAACAATGGACTTATGTTACAGGTTATTTTTGTATCTATCTTTTTGGGGCTGTCCATGCTGCTTATAGATGATAAGAAAGCTAAACCTCTAAAGGATTTTTTCGATTCTTTAAACGATGTGGTATTAAAAATGGTGGATTTGATCATGTTGAGTGCCCCTTATGCGGTTTTCGCTCTTTTGGCAAATGTAATTATCAGCTCAGATGACGCTTCGATTTTACTTGCTTTAATCAAGTATGCGGGAGTAGTTGTTTTGGGACTTGCACTTATGGTTGTAGTCTATGTCTCTATCGTTTCCATTTATACAAAAAAGTCACCAATTTGGTTTTTACAGCAAATTAGTCCTGCTCAAATTCTCGCATTTTCAACTTCTTCCTCTGCAGCTACGCTGCCCGTAACTATGGAAAGGGTGGAAGAACATTTGGGAGTAGATCAAGAGGTGTCTAGTTTTGTTTTGCCAGTTGGCGCAACCATCAATATGGATGGAACTAGTCTCTATCAAGGAGTTGCTGCTGTATTTATTATGCAGGTTCTCTGGCCAGAAGGCTTGGCTTTTTCCAATCAACTCACTATAATCTTAACGGCGCTTTTGGCTTCTATTGGATCGGCAGCAGTTCCTGGTGCTGGAATGGTGATGCTAGTAATTGTTTTGGATTCCATCGGTTTTCCTTCCGATAAGTTAGCGATTGGTTTAGCGCTTATTTTTGCTGTGGATCGCCCTTTGGATATGCTTCGAACTGTTATTAATGTAACTGGAGATGCTACCGTAGCTATGGTTGTCGGTAAATCCGTCGGTAAGCTTCACGATCCCAAACCAAAGAATTGGGACGATAATAAAGAGAATATGTAAGAATAGAAAGCCGCTCCATTTGGAGCGGCTTTTTTATAAAACAAAATAGCTTAAGAAAACTGCTTGCTTATTTTTTCTGCTTTTTTGGATTCGCTGTAATCGTAAAAACCTTCTCCGGATTTCACTCCTAATTTTCCAGCTCTTACCATGTTTACAAGTAGGGGGCAAGGTGCGTATTTTGGGTTTTTAAAGCCGTTATACATAACCTCTAAAATAGATAAACATACATCTAGACCAATAAAATCTGCTAATTGTAATGGACCCATAGGATGTGCCATACCCAACTTCATAACCGTGTCAATTTCAGAAACGCCAGCCACACCATTATATAAGGTCTCAATTGCTTCATTGAGCATAGGCATTAAAATACGATTCGCTACAAAACCAGGATAGTCATTTACCTCTGTGGGCGTTTTACCTAATGTTTTTGAAAGTTCCATCACCCGTGAGCAAACTTCATCAGAGGTTGCATAACCGCGAATCACTTCGACTAGCTTCATAATTGGTACAGGATTCATAAAGTGCATACCGATTACTTGCTCCGGTCTCTCGGTAACACTTGCTATCTGTGTTATGGAAATCGAGGAGGTGTTTGTTGCTAGAATTGCTGTCTTTGGACTCCATTTATCTAAATCTCTAAAGATCTTTAATTTTAAGTCTAAATTTTCGGTTGCCGCCTCAACTACTAAATCGACATCTTTTAAACCAGATTCCAAATCGGTCATACGATTCAGATTGTCCAGGGTAGCTGTCTTTTTGTCTGCCTCAATTTTACCCTTAGAGACCAATCGATCTAAATTCTTGGTAATTGTGTTGAGGGCTTGGTCTAATCTATCTTGGTTGATATCGATTAGATTGACCTTAAAGTTAGATTGGGCAAAGGTGTGAGCGATACCATTTCCCATGGTTCCCGCACCTATTACTGCTATGTTTTTCATAAAGTTTAGTTTGTTGCCCAAATGTAATAAAAATTGATTTTGAAATCTAAAAATTCACTAATTTCACCGAGAATAAAAGTCTTAAAATTGAAGGATAGTATAAAGCATCAAGGAAGGAGAAAGCAGTTAGTAGATCAGCTGATATCCAAAGGGATAGGGGATAAACGCGTTTTAGATGTAATCAATTCGATTCCGAGACATTTGTTTTTAGATTCAGGCTTCGAGGACTTTGCCTACCAAGACAAGGCTTTTCCCATTGGGGCGGATCAAACTATTTCTCAACCTTATACTGTGGCCTACCAAACAGAATTACTAGAATTAAAACCAGGGGATAAGATTTTAGAGATTGGAACCGGATCGGGTTACCAAACAGCTGTACTTTGTAAACTTAAGGTGGAGGTCTATTCCATAGAGAGGCAATTTGAACTTTTTAAAAAGACAAAAAGGCTACTGGGTAAATTAGGCTATAAACCCAAATATTTGTCCTTTGGGGACGGTTATAAAGGACTTGTTGATGAGGCTCCTTTTGACGGTATTATAGTTACTGCAGGCGCACCGGATTTACCAAAGAAATTACTTTCTCAATTGAAATTAGGTGGAAGAATGGTTATTCCTATCGGAAGAGAGGTACAAAAAATGACCCTCTTCATCAGAAAAGGGCCAAAAGAATTTGAAAAACACGAGTTTGGAGATTTTAAATTCGTACCCATGCTCGCGGATAAAAATTAAGGCTTAGGCCAGGTTTGCTGAACGCGCATAATTTGTTCTACCAAATCTCTCACACAACCTTCACCGCCTTTTTTCTGGGATACATAATCCGCTATTTCTTGTACTTGAAAAGAGGCATCATAAGGTGCAGTTGCAAGACCGACCTTTTTTAAAACGGGGATATCCGGTAAATCATCACCCATATAAGCAATGTGTTCTGGATTAATTTCATAGAGCTCAATATACTCCTCAAAAGCCTCGACTTTGTGCCAAGCATTCATATAAATATCTGTGACTCCTAATTGTCTAAAACTATTTTTGATTCCCTCGTCATTTCCCGCAGTAATCAGACAGACCTTATAGTCTTGTTCCAAGGCTAGTTTGATGGCATAGCCATCTTTTGCGTTTACCTGTCTCAATAGTTTTCCATCTCCTGCAACATGTAGTTTCCCATCTGTAAGAACCCCATCTACATCAAAGATAAAACACTTGATGTCTGGCATTATTTCTTTATAGCTTTTTGTCATATCTCTTTTGAATTGATTCGCTTAGGATTTTATAAATATTCTTTTTGTTCTCATCCAGATTGGCGAGATGTAATTTCATGGTTTGAGAATCTCCCCGAATTGCTGGACCGGTTTGGGCCTTGTCCGCTCCGATCAGTAAAGACTTTTGCACTCCTTTCAAAAGCAAGTCTTCCATAAATTCGTTCGGTATATCTGCACTTTTTGCCAAGTCCATGCCCAAGGCATATAGGTGGTTGGTAAAGTTGTTTACAAATACTGCCGCGGTGTGAAAGGACAATCTTTGCTCAGAATTTACCAAGTGAGACTTCGCCCCAAAACCTTCTACTATATTTTGTAAAAGCTCTAATTGCTCTGCAGATTGCGATTCTATAAAAAAGTCTTGATCTTTAAAACGAACATCTAGTTCCTTACTCAAACTAAAAGGCGGATAGAGTACTCCATTTTTGTATGGAACAAGTTCCTGCACAGCAGTGGCTCCGCTGGTATGTACTACAAATTTATCCTGAAAAAAGGGATGACTTGATACCTCATTTATAGATTTATCTGAGATGGCAAAGATGTAAATATCTGCACTTACAAGATCATCTAAGGAGTCTGTCTTTTTCGTTTCGTCTTTCAAGACCTCCAATTGGCTGAGATCCCTGGCATATATCTGAATTAACTCTGCAAATGGATGGGAGAGAAGATTCTTTGCGAATTGAATAGCTACATTACCTCCGCCCAAAAGAACAACAGATATTGGCTTAGTTTTAAGACTTTCTTTTTGCAATAGGTCAGAGTTTATACTTATTTTTAGGTCAAATTTAAGCAATTTAAACAGATGAAGAAATTAACTCTATTATTGATTTTACCATTTTTACTGTCAGCATGTGTAGACAAAGGCAGTTATAAATCTCAAAATAACGATCTTATGGGGAAAAGCATTTACGATTTTAAAGTAGAAGATTTATCCGGAGAGGAATTTGATTTTGCTTCCCTAAAAGGAAAAAAAATTATGATTGTCAATACCGCCTCGAAATGTGGCCTTACTCCGCAATACGAGCAACTGGAAGAGATCTATCAGACTTATGGTTCTGATGACTTTGTCGTGGTAGGTTTCCCAGCAAACAATTTTATGAGTCAAGAACCTGGTTCAAACGGAGATATCGCAGAGTTTTGTAAACTAAATTACGGTGTGAGTTTTCCTATGATGTCAAAAATATCCGTGAGAGGGAAGGACCGCGCTCCGATTTACGCTTTTTTAACAGAGAAACAACTGAATGGTTTTCAAGATTCCGAAGTACAATGGAATTTTCAAAAATATCTGTTTGACGAAGACGGAAATTTGGTAAAAGTAATTTCTCCAAGAACACTGCCAAATGACCCCGAGGTAATCGATTGGTTAAAAGGTTAAATATGAAATTAGATATAGTAGCTTTTGGTGCTCACCCGGACGATATAGAATTGGGTTGTTCTGCAACATTAGCCAAGGAGATATCCTCAGGTAAGAAAGTAGGTGTTGTGGATTTGACTCAAGGGGAATTAGGAACCAGGGGTTCTGCAAAAATACGCGCTGAAGAGGCCGCTCGCGCATCTAAAATCTTAGGACTTAGCGCTCGAGTAAACTTAAAGTTTAAAGATGCTTTTTTTCAAAATGACGAGGAGCATCAGTTGCGTATCATCGAACAAATTCGCCGTTTTAAACCAGATATTGTTTTAGCAAATGCTATAGAGGATAGGCATATCGATCATCCTAAGGGAGCTAAATTGGTCGCAGACGCCTGTTTTTTGTCTGGATTGAGAAAAGTTTCTACAAAATGGGAAGGAGAAGAGCAGGAAGCTTGGAGACCAAAAGTAGTCTATCACTATATTCAATGGAAGAATTTAGAACCGGATTTTGTGGTGGATGTAAGCGGTTTTATGGATAAGAAATTAGCAGCTGTACAGGCATACTCTAGTCAGTTTTTTGATCCCAATTCCAAAGAGCCATCGTCTCCTATTAGTTCAGAAAACTTCTTGGATTCGGTAACCTACAGAGCTCGTGATTTGGGTAGAATTATTGGAGTGACTGCAGCTGAGGGTTTTAACGTAGAGCGTTACCCTGCGGTCAAAAATCTTAGCGATTTATTTTAGAAAAAAATGATTTTTCCTTTGTAGAAAGGTCTAAATAATGTAAATTTGCATCCGTTAAAAATGGTGGTTGTAGCTCAGTTGGTTAGAGCATCGGTTTGTGGTACCGAGGGTCGCCGGTTCGAATCCGGTCTTCCACCCTTTAAAGTCCTTTCTTCGGAAAGGACTTTTTTTTGTTTAAAACTTTTCTTTTAGATAGTGGGCTGTGGCGTTATTTTTCAAAAGGATTAAATCTTCTGGAACCCCCTGAAAGAGTATTTCTCCTCCTTTTTTTCCGCCTTCAGGCCCCAAATCAATCAGATAGTCTGCACATTTAATTAGGTCGAGATTGTGTTCAATTACAAGAAGAGAATGTCCCTTTTCTATAAGGGCTTCAAAGGAATTGAGCAATTTTTGAATATCGTCAAAATGCAAACCGGTGGTGGGTTCGTCAAATATAAATAGGCTCTTGGATTGACTAGATCCCTTGACTAGAAAACTAGCTAGTTTTATTCTCTGTGCTTCTCCACCCGATAGAGTAGAACTCGATTGTCCGAGTTGCACATAGCCCAATCCAACATCTTCCAAAGGTTTTAGTTTTTGGACAAGTTTGCGCTGGCCAAATCCATCAAAAAATTCAATGGACTCGCTAATTGTCATGTTTAAGACGTCATCAATACTGTTATCTTCGATTTTGACCTCTAGAATTTCTTTTTTAAATCGTTTTCCACTACAGGATTCACAGGTCAGGTGAACGTCTGCCATAAATTGCATCTCAATGGTTACCTCTCCTTCGCCTTTGCATACCTCACAGCGTCCTCCATCCACATTAAAGGAGAAATGTTTGGGTTTGTAATGTCTCGCTTTGGACAAAGAGTGATTCGCAAATAGCGATCTAATATCGTCATATGCTTTGATATAGGTTACTGGATTGGATCTGGAACTTCTGCCTATGGGGTTTTGATTTATGTATTCTATGTGTTTTAGATTGGATACGGGGCCTGTCAATTCCGTAAAGTCTGCACTTTTGGCACCAAAACCATCGAGTTCTCTTTTTATTGCGGGGAACAAGATGTTTTTGACCAAGGAGCTCTTGCCACTTCCGGACACCCCTGTGATTACGGATAAGGTGTGGAGTGGAAAACTAAAGTTGACATTTTTTAGATTATTAGAACGGGCGCCTTTGATGGAAATAATTTCTTTACTGCTTCTTCTTTTGTCAGGTATAGGAATTTCTATATCTCCATTGAGATAAGATGCGGTGAGAGACTTTTGTTTTAGAAAGTTATCTGGATTGCCTTGGGCAACTAAATCTCCTCCAAACCGTCCTGCTGCAGGTCCTATGTCAATAATGTGGTCCGCCTTTCTCATAATATCTTCGTCGTGCTCCACAACAATGACTGTGTTTCCTAAATCTCTAAGAGAACTCAGAACTTCGATTAGTTTATCCGCATCCTTTGGATGAAGGCCTATACTGGGTTCATCAAGAATATATAAGGATCCCACCAAGCTACTTCCCAATGAGGTGGCAAGATTTATTCTCTGGCTTTCTCCTCCAGAGAGGGTGCTCGAACCGCGATTTAGATTGAGATAAGAAAGCCCCACTTTTTCTAAAAAGGCAATTCTCGATTCAATCTCATACAGGAGTCTTTCTCCAATCTTTTGATCGTGTTCGTTGAGTTTTAGATTTCTAAAAAAATCGGCCAGCTCGTCTAAAGGGAGCAAAACGAGTTCCGAAATATTTCGTTCTCCAATTTTTACATAGTCGGTTTCCCGGCGCAATCGGGTACCGTTACAACTTTTACAAGTAGTTTTTCCACGATATCTCGACAGCATAACTCGGTATTGAATTTTATAGGACTTTTTCTCGAGAAATTTAAAAAAGTCATGAATCCCTTTAAAGGTTTTTGTCCCATTCCAAATCAGATCTTTTTGTTCTTGGGTCAGTTCAAACCAAGGTCTATGAATTGGAATTCCATATAATTCCGCTTCTGCTATAAGTTTGCTTTTGTATTTGGAAAAGGAATCGGTCTTCCATGGACTTATGGCATTGTCGTAAATAGAGAGGTTGGTGTTGGGAATTACCAAAGCCTCGTCTATTCCAATTACATTCCCATAACCCTCGCATGTCGGACAAGCCCCATAAGGGTTGTTAAAGCTAAAAAAATGAGTATTGGGCTCCAGAAAGGTCATACCGTCGAGTTCAAAACTACTAGAGAAGGATCTTATGGAATCTTCGCCACCTAAAACTTGGACAGAAAGGCTGCCTTTTCCCTCATAAAACGCGGTCTGTATGGAATCAGCTAATCGAGACAGGCTATCCTCGTCTATTTGTACACTTCCCCTGTCAATGACTAGTTGATTAACTCCCTCCTCAAATTCTTTGGTGTCAAATTGGTTTATTCTGATCACTTTTCCTCGGTGCATCAATCGCGCATATCCCTGATCCTCCAAAAGTTTAAAATGCTCACTAACCTTTCGTTTTTCAGGAATAATAATCGGGGATAGCAAATAGTATTTAGTCCCAAGTTCCAGTTCTTGAAAAAAGTTTATCACATCGGAAACTTGATCCTTTTTGACTTCTTGATTGGAAATAGGAGAGTAGGTCCTTCCTATTCTCGCAAATAATAATTTTAAGTAATCGTAAATCTCTGTTGTACTACCTACGGTAGATCTCGGGTTGGAGGAGTTTACTTTTTGTTCTATTGCAATTGCAGGAGCTATTCCAGTAATTGAATCGACCTGAGGTTTGTTGAGTTTACCTAAAAACTGTCTCGCATAAGAGGACAAGCTTTCAACATAGCGCCTTTGTCCTTCAGCATATAAGGTGTCAAAGGCAAGGCTAGATTTTCCTGATCCGGAAACCCCTGTTATAACTACTAATTTATTTCGGGGTATAGAAACATCTATATTCTTTAGATTGTGCAATCGCGCTCCTTTTATTTCTATAGTCTTAGCAGGCATAAGAGAGATTTGTTTTCCACAAAAATAAACTATTTAATCAGCAATATAAAGTCGACTATAATTTGTTTTTTGGCAAAAAATGAAGGAACTTTAAAATCTATTAAACTTCTAACCCCCTGCCTATGTAACATAATTACTCTGTCTAATTTAAAAGGAAAAGTAATTATGAAAACTACTGCTATGTCAGAAGCACAACTGATTTGTGCTTTTCAAAAAGGGAATCGAAATGCTTTAAATCATCTTGTCTCCAGAAATCAAAACCGTATTTACGCGTTTATTTTAACTAAAGTCAAGGATAGGGATTTGGCAAAAGACATTTTACAAGACACCTTAATTAAGGTTGTGTTGAGTCTGAGGAGGGGAAAGTACTTTGAAAAAGGAAGGTTTATTTCTTGGGTAATTCGTATCGCCAATAATTTAATCATTGACTATTTTAGGAAACAAAACAGACTGCCAAAATATGAGGTTGCTCCAGGAGAAGATGTTTTTGATTGTGTTAGGGATTGTGAAATTAGTCCAGAAGATACGCTTATAAATCAACAAGTTGTAATTAAGTTAAGAGCAATTCTAAAGACTTTACCTCGAGATCAGAGAGAATTGATTCGTCTCAGGGTATATTGCAGTATGAGTTTTAAGGATATTGCCCTGCAAACGGATGTCAGTATAAATACTGCTCTCGGCAGAATGCGTTATGCTGTAAAAAATATTCGAAAGAAAGTGAATTTAAGTGATTTGGAATATAGTTATGATTAAATCCTATTTCTTTGGCCAGAGTGATTTGCGTCCAATCTTGGAGGAAATAAAATCGATATCTAAATTCCAACCTCTTGCTGGAGAGAATTCTCTCCCGTAAAATATTATTTGCAGATGTAATTTGTTCCAGAGTTCTTCGGGGAACAGTCTTTTGGCATCTCGCTCTGTTTGAACAACGTTTTTGCCATTGGTCAAATTCCAACGGTACATGAGGCGGTGAATATGCGTGTCTACAGGGAAAGCAGGGACATCAAATGCTTGGGCCATTACTACGGAAGCGGTTTTGTGACCAACAGCAGGCAATCTCTCGAGGGCCTCAAAACTTTGAGGCACTTGACCGTTGTGCTCATCGATCAATATATGACTCAAGCCAAAAATCCCTTTTGATTTCATAGGAGATAATCCCAAGGGCTTGATGATGCTTCTGATTTCTTCTACAGAAAGCTTGATCATATCATAGGGATTATCCGCTTTTTCGAACAAAATCGGGGTGATGGTATTGACTCTAGCATCGGTACTTTGGGCAGAAAGTAAAACAGCGACCAAAAGAGTATAGGGGTCTTTGTGGTCCAAAGGAACTGGAGTTTCCGGGTATAACTTCTCTAGTTCGTCGATGATATATTGTACGCGTTCAGATTTATTCATGTCGGTTTCGTATCTTGCGAATGTACTAATTAAAATAAAATCGACATGTTAAAAATAGGTGATAAAGCTCCAGATTTTAAGGTAGAAAATCAAAATGGGGAAATGGTTTCAAGCGAAAGTTTAAAGGGACATTCTTATGTTTTGTTTTTTTATCCCAAGGCGAGTACACCGGGATGTACTGCGGAGGCTTGTAACTTGAGGGATGCAAAGACTGTACTCCAAGAAAAGGGGTTTAAGGTCCTCGGAGTGAGTGCGGATTCTGTAAAGCGTCAGTTTAATTTTTGGACCAAACAAAATTTGAACTACGATCTGTTGGCAGATGAGCAAAAAGAGATTATCGAAGCCTATGGAGTATGGGGTCCGAAAAAGTTTATGGGAAAAGAATACGAAGGAATCAATCGCTCCACATTTTTAGTTGGTGCGGATGGTCTGATTCAGGCAGTAATTCAAAAAGTGAAGACAAAGGATCACGCCAATCAAATTCTAGAACTTATAGAGTCGTAAAAATCTATTTTTTAAAAAATACAGCAGAGTACTCCGATTTGTTACCAACTTGATCTTCCACGATTAATTTTATTTGGTGCTCTGCTCCCTCGAGGGGAATATCGCTAAAATCATAAGTTAAGCTACTGTTTTTAGGATTGTAGGTAAGTAAAATCCAATTGTCATCGAGAAAAGCAGTATAGTTTTTGATTCCGCTGCCGCTATCCTGTATTTTGAATTTTAACTCTTTTGCGGAAGAAATCCATTGTTTTGGGTAAAAATTCAGTGGTTTTATTGTCGGTGGCTTAGAGTCTGTTCCCAAAATATAAGTTCCAGTTTCATTGGTGTCTCTGGTTAAATACCCTGATCTATAGTTACTGGACAAAACCTTAATCCTGCCATTTGTCAGTTTTGCAATACTGGTATGTTTGCCGTGTGTGCTGTCTAATTTAAATCCAATTCGAAATTTTTTCTTCCAAGGAAATGTGTTTGGACCAATTACTATAGTGTCTTTAGATTGTTTTATTTCGAGCTTGTGATCTTGGTATAGACTCGCTTTTTCAATACTTATAAAGTTGTTATCCGATTCGAATCTGTAAAACTCATCCGTTTTAATAAGTACTTTATCGAGATTAGGACTTTCTTCAACTACAGCATTATATGATTTATTATAAGTAACTGGAATAGAGATGGTTGATTTATTTTTTGAAAAATCTTCAATTACAATTTTATAGGTATAACTCCCTTCTTTATCCAAAGAAATAAGTCCATCTACGGAAAGGTCTCTATCGTAAATGGATAAGTCAGAATGCTCTGGTATATAGAGTTGCTGATAGCGTGATTTTTTCTTTTTGAGGTAAGCGTAATCTATCAGCAAATTGATTTGCTTAGATTCTGAAAACGAAAATTCGTCCAAGCGATGTTGGTATATTAATTTGTCGTTTTGATAGCAAGAGATCTTATAAACTCCATTTTTATTAGTCGTACTATTTTGAATATCATAAGTGTTGACTTGCGCTATCATGGAGCCATTTAAATAAACGGTATCCGTAACATATTGATTGGCGCCTGTTTTTTTTAAAACAATCTTTTGAGAAATACTATTTCCGTTAATTTGATCGACATCGCTGCTGGGTTTTAGTCTTAGGCCTCGAATAATTGGCGCGGTTTTATCTTCAATTTCCAAACCGAAATGCAGGGGGTTTAGCGGGTGCTCTGTTCTTGTATCTCTAACTTCGTAATGCAAGTGCGGTGCGATAAATCCGCCAGTACTTCCAGAATATGCAATTAATTCCCCTTTTTTAACGGGTAGTTTAGATGCACTAGGAAAACTTTGAACCGAATGCTTTTCTTGTGTATAATGTAGATTCTTTACAAAATCCTCCAATTTTGGAGCGAATTTTTGCAAATGAGCATACACTGTAGTGTAACCATTAGGGTGTCGTATATAGACGACCTTACCGTAACCCCAAACACTGACTTTGATACGAGAAACATAGCCATCTTCTGTTGCATAGACTGGAATTCCTTCGCGCTGTTGGGTTTTTAAGTCAACTCCGGCGTGAAAGTGATTACTTCTCAGTTCCCCATAACTCCCTGCACTTATCAGAGGGATTTTCAAAGGGTCTCCAAAAGAGATGTTTTCTGGATTTATCTGACTATAACCTAGTTGCAGAGAAAACAGAAGAATAGTGTAAAGGATAAGTCTCACAGGATGCAATTTTTAAGCTAATTTATGGAATTTAATATAAAATAAAACCCTCTAAACATTGCTTTTTAGGTAAGCATTCAATAGATTTGTAGAAAGGGTCTTTTGACAGAAGTTTATGGCTAAGGTATTGAATAACTTAGATTTACTGGAAAACAAGCTCAAAGTTCTATTAGAACGTTATGAGTTTTTACTCGAAGAGAATCGAGTTTTAAGTAAAAGTTACAATACTTTATTTCAAAACTACCAAAAGCGAGGAACGGAGCTCGAACTTCGGGAAAAGCAATTTGAGAGTTTAAAGCTTTCGAAGACTTTTGAAGGCAGTATAGAAGATAAGAGAAATACAAAGCGTAAAATAAATCATTTAATTCGAGAGATTGATAAGTGTATAATTCAATTAGACGAGTAAATGCAAGATTTAAAAATTAACGTTGTTATTGGTGGGCGAACCTATCCAATCCGTATCAAAGAAACTTCTGAAGAAGAAGGTATTCGAAAGGCGGCATTGAAAATTAATAATTTGCTCTCTGAATACGAAGATAATTACGCAGTGAATGACAAACAAGATGTTTTAGCCATGTGCGCATTGCAGTTTGCTTCTCAAATAGAAATAATGAATCTGAAAAATAATGGAGAGGACCAACGAGTCGAAGACAAATTAAAATCTCTCCACAGTCTTTTGGATAAACATTTAGAATAAGTTCTTTAAAATACAATAGGTACTGCCTACATCGGTAAACAATTTGATAAACTCAACATTATATTTTTATAAAGGATGAGTCTTCAATGTAAAAGCAAGCCCACTAGATGGGATCCTTGATCATTGAGTTAGTCCTAAACTTGTTTTTTTGGAGTTTATTTCAATTCCACCGATGTAGGCTTTTTTTTTACATAAAATTGAAAAAGATGGATGTGATATATTTAGTAGTAGGACTCGTAGCACTCGCTGTGGGTTTTGGAATAGCAAAGTTTCTAGAAGTTAAAAAAGCTTCTGGAATTATGAAGCAGGCCCGCGCAGGAGCTCGAAAAAAGATAGAAGAGGCAAAGCAAAAAGGAGATCAAATAAGAAAGGATAAAATGCTTCAGGCAAAGGAGAAGTTTATCGAATTGAAATCCGAACATGAAAAGGTAATTCTCGCTAGAGATAAAAAGATTGAAGAGGCTGAAAAACGAACTCGAGAAAAGGAGTCCAAAGTAAGCTTAGAACTAGACAAAAATCGAAAACTAAATAAAGACTTAGAGCGTCAAACCGAAAGTTATACTTCTAAGCTAGAGCAAGTTGAAAATAAAGAATCGGAATTAAACGCCATTCAAAAACGTCAAATTGAACAATTAGAGGCTCTATCGGGCTTGTCGGCAGAGGATGCTAAAATCGAATTGATTTCAAGTTTAAAGGACGAAGCCAAGTCGGATGCCATGTCCTTTATTCAAAATACGATGGAAGAGGCGAAGCTTACGGCTCAGCAGGATGCTACAAAAGTTATTTTAAATACGATTCAAAGAGTAGGTGTTGAGCAAACGGTTGAAAATTGCGTGTCTGTATTTAATCTAGAAAGCGATGACGTCAAAGGACGTATCATTGGTAGAGAGGGACGTAATATTCGAGCATTAGAAGCCGCTACGGGAGTTGAGATTATTGTAGATGATACGCCAGAGGCAATTATTTTGTCTTGTTTCGATCCAGTGAGACGTGAAATTGCGAGACTTTCGCTTCACAATTTAGTGAACGATGGACGAATCCACCCTGCTCGTATTGAGGAAGTGGTAAAAAAGACCGAAAAACAAATCGGTCAAGAAATAGTAGAAGTCGGTAAAAGAACGGTTATTGATTTGGGAATTCACGGTTTACATCCAGAATTGATCAAGACTGTTGGAAGAATGAAATACAGATCTTCTTATGGACAAAACTTATTGCAGCACTCCAGAGAAGTAGCAAATTTGTGTGGAATAATGGCTGCAGAGCTCGGTCTTAACGCAAAAGTAGCAAAAAGAGCTGGACTGCTTCAC
Organism: Flavobacteriaceae bacterium; assembly: GCA_042091275.1. Classification (GTDB taxonomy): domain Bacteria; phylum Bacteroidota; class Bacteroidia; order Flavobacteriales; family Flavobacteriaceae; genus JBELHR01. Next base: position 14,987 of record JBELHR010000005.1, on the reverse strand, counting down.
GATATAGGTAAAGTGCCAGATCAAGAGAGTGAACTTCCGCATGCATTATTAGGAATGCAGTGGGCAGAGAAATACGGAGAGAAACCGGATGTCTGTAATGCCATTGGAGCCCACCATGACGAGATTGAGATGAAATCGATGATTTCTCCAATTGTCCAAGTTTGTGATGCTATATCAGGAGCGAGACCAGGTGCTCGTAGACAAGTTCTGGATTCCTATATGCAGAGATTGAAAGACTTGGAGGAAATTGCTTTTAAATTTAACGGTGTGCAGAAAGCTTATGCGATTCAAGCAGGTCGTGAGTTGAGAGTAGTTGTAGAAAGTTCAAAGGTAAATGATCAAAAGGCTTCGGAGCTATCTTTTGGAATATCGCAAAAGATTCAAAACGATATGACTTATCCTGGACAGGTTAAGGTGACCGTAATTCGTGAGACCCGTGCGGTGAATATTGCCAAATAATAGGGAGAATTAAACAATAAAAAAAACCAGCCTTTTGGCTGGTTTTTTTTATTTGAATAGTTCCGATAACAATCTGTGAAAATGATGTACTCCCTTCTCTCTTGTCGGGCTGAATCTCCCTGTAGTGTAGTGGTTGGATTTTAGTCCCTTGTGCACTCCTTCGACCACAAATTCATCCTCCCTTTCCACTTTATCTAAAAGTGCTCCAGCACCTCCTTGAAGCTTGGATTCGTCCCAAACATAAGAGATAAAACTGACCTTGGTCTTATCTGGGCTTATGGGTTTGATGATATTTACGGATAATCCCCAAGGATAGAAGTTTAGCATGGTATTAGGAAATAGCCAATAATAGTAAGCCGCAACCTTTTTACCGCTGTCGGGATGATCTTTAGGTAAATCAAAAACCTCTTCAGCTCCGTCTGCATATCCGATTTGAAGATTCATATAATCATACAGCACGGTTTCATACGATCCGTAATCCAAAGCCTCATTTAAATCTTCGTGAACAAATGGTATGTGAAAACCTTCGAGATAATTATCGCAATACAGGGCCCAATGGCAGTTGACCAAATAGTCCTTAGAAAGCTTTTTATCAATTTTAAATTCGTCGAGAGGAAGAAAATACATGCGCTCCATTATTTGATCAATTACTCCTTGGAAGGGTACTTGATTTCCCAAGCCTGCAAATAGTATATTTCCAATTTTCTTTAAATCGAACCGATGCAAATGATCGCAATCCCTAGGAAAGTTTTCTGCCTGTTCAAACTCAGGCATTCTGTCCATTGTACCATCGAGTTTAAACTGCCTCCCGTGATACTGACATTGAAGTTTTCTGGATTTCTCCGGATGGTGAACAATTATATTGGCTCTGTGGGTGCAAACATTGGATAGTAACTTCAAGCTATCGTCTTTTTGTTTTACCAAAACTAGAGATTCGTCCAAATACCCGGGATAGAGGGATATTGGGAATGTGTTTTGAGACTGATTTATAAGTTCTCTTTGGTCACCGATATAGTGAAATGCCCTGGCAAATAGTTGCTCCTTTAGGTAATTAAAAACCTCAGGATCTCTATAAAATGAAGCGGGTAAGGTTTCCGCTTTACAGATGTCTGGATCGATAAAATATCTATTCATAATCGTTGTCTTTTTCTAAATATATATAAACTGGTAAGCCCACCATCAATAATAAAAATCCCCAAAAGACGATTTCCTGACCGGAACCAATCACCATCCAAATAGAGAATATAAATGCGGCGCAACTCAGTGATATAATACGTTTTTTATTTTTTAAGTTTTTTCGATATGCTAGCAGAGCAAGCACGGCAGAGGAAAAAAGATAGGGCGTTAAAACACTCAAAGTGGAGAGTTTCATCATAAAGGTAAATGCCTGGACTAAACTTTTGGAGTAGTTCAAAAGCATTAATCCTGAGACCAGGAGACTAGAGAGAATCATCCCTATATAAGGTGCGGTATGTTTGTTTGTCTTTTCAAAGATCTTAGGAAATAATTTGTCTTGAGCAGCGGCTAGTGGAACTTGTCCTTGAATAAGTAGCCAACCGTTTAAGGCTCCTAAGGTTGCAATCACAGCACCACCTGCAACAATATATCGCGCGGTCTCTCCCCACAAAGCTCCGGCAGTATCTGCAAAGGGAGCTGTTGAATGGATTAATTCCTCTGGCGGTATGGATTGAGCGATAACAACATAGCTCAAAAGATAAGCCAATCCGGTAATCAAGGTGCCCCAAATCGTTGCTTTTTTGACCGTAGATTTTGCATTGTGGGTTTGATTACTCGCCACAGACGCACTCTCCATTCCCAAAAAAGCGAAAAACGTAAGACAAGTAGCATCGGTTATAAGTCTCCAGGAGGTCCCGACAATCTCCGGTTCGTAGAGTGTGTGTTCTCCTTTAAAATAAAAGATACCTACCACACCTAAGAGTAGGACTGGGCTCAATTTTAATACAGTTGTAATTATTTGAAAAAAGGCGACTGCCTGAATGCTTTTTGTATTTAAATAGGTCAAGGACCAAATAGCGAACAAGCCAACACTTATGGATGCTAACTTATCACTTCCTAAAATTGGAAAAAACACTTCGAGATATCCTACCAAAGCCACTGCTATAGCGGCATTAGTACACCAAATACTGATCCAATATCCCCATGCTACTAAAAATCCTGGGAAACGACCCAATCCCATTTTACTATAGCCATATGGGCCTGCTTTGGCTTTTGGAGCAAGATTTGCTAATTCTCCAAAAACTAATGCTAGGAGTACAGCACCGATTGCTGCAAAGGTCCAAGCTAGATAAGCGTATTTGCCGTAAGGCGCTAAGGTAGTGGGTAACAAAAATACACCGCTCCCAATCATATTTCCGATAACCAAGGCTATAGCGGACCAAAAACCAATTTTTTTCATACGAAGCGACAAGATATTAATTTTTGGCTCTTGGATGATATTCTTCTAAAATATCTTTGATCTTTGATTTGTCCAAATGCAGGTATATTTCCGTGGTTGTCAAATTTTCATGACCCAACAATAATTGAATGGATAAAAGATCTGCTCCACGAGCCAATAAATGACTGGCGAAGGAGTGTCTAAAGGTGTGGGGAGAAACATTTTTTTTGATACCAACAAGAGAACATTGTTTCTTGACGATATTAAACACCATGACCCTGGACAGTGCATTTCCGCGGCGATTCAAAAAGACATGGTCTCTAAAAGGCAATTGAATTTTTCCATTTTCTCTCTCTAGATTCAGATATTTATTAATACAATCTATGGTGTATTTCGATATTGGAATAAGACGCTGTTTATTGCCTTTTCCAGTTACTTTAATCATTTCTTCCTTAAAATACAGATCGGATATTTTGAGATTAGTCAATTCACTCACTCGAAGACCACAACCGTATAAGGTTTCTAAGATTGCTTTGTTTCTGTAGGATAGGGGCTGAGAGAGATCAAAGGACTCTATAATTTGTTCGATTTCTTCAAAAGACAGGGTATCTGGTAGTTTTTTCGAAAATTTTGGACTCTCTATTCCAAAGCTTGGGTTGGATTCTATAAAGTGATCGGAGATCAAAAAATCGTAAAAATGCCGTATCGAAGATAGTTTCCTCGCACGAGTTTTTGGTTCTAAATATTCCGCTATTTCATATAGATAGGCCTGAATATCGGCTTTTTTGATACGAGTAGGGTCTTTCTCAGTATAGTATTCACTAAAGGATTTTAAATCGCTCAAATAGGCTCTAACCGTATGATTACTAGATCCTTTTTCCAGGCTTAAGTAGTTTTCAAAGGATTTAAAGGTTTGCATCCATTTCATATGCTAAATTTATATATTTGTTTAAAACAAACCGCATGCAAATACTAATTTTAAACGGACCGAATCTCAATTTTTTGGGTAAAAGAGAGCCTGAGATTTATGGGAGTCAAAACTTTGAATCCTACTTCAAGCAGTTGAGTACAGAATTTTCTCAGGTGAAATTGGATTATTTTCAGTCCAATCACGAAGGAGAACTGATTGACTGTTTGCAAAAGTATAGTGATTTGGGTTTTGATGGTATTGTTTTTAATGCAGGTGCATATACACATACCTCCATAGCTTTAGCGGATGCGATCAAATCTATTTCCATACCAGTGGTTGAAATTCACATCTCTAATGTCCATGCTCGAGAAGCGTTTAGGAGGGAATCGTTTTTATCTCCTGTTTGCTCTGGAACTATCTCTGGTTTTGGTTTGAAGGGTTACGACTTGGCTCTTTCTAGTTTGCTTAAAAAATAATAGCGATAAGCGATTCTCAAGCTAAGGGTAGCGATCAACAAAAAGAAGCCGTCCGGTAATTTTTGAACGTCAAAAATATCGCTAAATACGGCGATTACAAGAGTAGATAGCAAATAGATACTCAGGAGGCGATATTTCCTTTTATTCGATAGCAAAAGCAGGAATATTGGAGATAGAACTAAAATATTCAAGTTAGTTTTTGTTGCGTAGTGATCGGTTCCAAACCATAAAAATAGTAGAACACAACCTGTTAAACCAGCCAATAAAAATAGAATACGATCAAAGAGTCGATGAATCTTTTCTTTTCTAAAATCATTTATAGTCAATACGATAGCGAGAAATAACAAGCCCCAAAATACAATAATTGGGTTGCTCATAGAATAAGTTTGTTTTGGTTTTAGCCTCGATTTCCACAGGTCTTTGGCATTAGAGCTAATAACTTTCTCGTTCTCGCGCATACCATTTAAAGAGGCCATTAGGTAATCGGGTAAAAACTGGTAGTCTTTGGGTCTTAATTTTCGGTCAATCAAAGATCCTAGGGCTAGATCAATTCCAAACTTGGCCCAGGCTTTATCTCCAAGATATTGATGTAGCAAGTCTCTGTAGGTCCATTTCTCTTCGAAAAAGTCAAAATTGTATTGTGGCAGGATTTCTAAATTTTCATTGAGAACATCAGCTATTTTTGTCGCACAATTGTCTTTGAAAAAATCATAGAAATATAGTCGGTTTTCCGGTTTTGCGTTATTGGATAAAAACTGAACTAATTTTTGACGCTCTTTATCACTGAGATTTAGTTCCTGTTCTTTAATCCATCGATCCTCCATTTGATAGTTGCGATAGAAGCTTGAAAACCTTTGCTTACTGAGGGCGTAAGGGAGTTTACCTCTTATGAATTTCATATAAAACCCAGGTGTCTGATAATCAAATGTCCCGTAGTTAAATACAATATCACGGTTATTTGTAGGGTCTTTTAGGCGAATAGCCGAGTGCCCAAAACTTGAATAGAGTTCCCCGCCTGGTCCACATGTTATTACAGATAGTTTTGCCTTTTCACTAATCTCTTGAGAATGAGATAGAAATGGGGAGAAAATAAAATTTACAAAGAATATAAAAGTAATAATGGCTTTCATTTGATGGGAAATTAGCGAGTTTAAATATAAAACAAATCTGATATCAATTTGTAATTCCTTAATTTTATAATCTAAACAAAGAGATTTGAAAAAACACATTCCGAATATCCTGACCCTACTCAATTTAACTTTTGGCTTATTGGCCATTTTTTTAGCTGTTATTCGTCAATTAGACCTCGCGGTCTATGCAATTATGGCAGGTATTTTTTGTGACTTTTTTGATGGGTTTGCCGCTCGTTTGCTCAAAGTTGAGGGCGAACTAGGTAAGCAGTTAGATTCCTTGGCAGATATGGTTACCTCTGGGGTTGCTCCTGGGATTATATGGTTTCAATTGATAAGTATCAATTTGGGATATGATTTTTTTACAACAAACTCGAATTGGACCAGTTTAGGAGATGTGGAGCTCATAGCTTTGCCTTTTTTGGCATTTATTTGTCCTCTTTGTTCGGCTTATAGATTGGCGAAATTTAATATCGATACAGAACAGTCGAATTCCTTTATAGGTCTTCCAACTCCTGCCAACGCTCTGTTGATAGGAGGTGTGGTTTTTCTGCAAGAGGCATCTTCCTATTTAGGTGTGTCAAATATTGGAAATGAGTTGTGGTTTATTGTCGGAATTGGAGTCTTGGGTTGTTCTCTTTTAAACAGTAGTTTACCCATGTTTGCACTTAAATTCAAAGACTATTCTTGGAAAAACAACAGTTCAGTATATCTGTTTTTAATAGCTTGCTCACTACTTTTAATCTCTTTGAAATTAGCGGCAATAAGCTTTGTAATTCTGTTTTATATTACCTATTCGTTAGTGAAGAATACCTTGAATCTTACTTAAATCTATTTTTTTTAAGCTCGAAACTCTCTCCTAAATAAACTCTTCGGACGGTTTCGTCTTTTGCCAATTCCTCAGGTGTTCCCTCTTTTAAAATACTACCTTCGAACATGAGATAGGTTCGGTCTGTAATAGCCAAAGTTTCCTGTACATTGTGGTCTGTGATTAAGATACCAATATTGCGATCTTTTAGATGAGCAACAATACTTTGTATATCTTCCACTGCGATTGGATCAACTCCTGCAAAAGGCTCGTCCAAAAGAATGAATTTTGGATCAGAGGCTAAACATCTAGCGATCTCGGTCCTTCTTCGTTCTCCTCCAGATAATAAATCCCCTCTGTTTTTTCTAACGTGACCAAGGCTAAACTCGTCAATAAGAGACTCGAGCTTATCGCGTTGTTCTTGTTTGGTTCTATTGGTAAATTGTAAAACCGCTAAAATATTGTCCTCTACACTTAGTTTTCTAAATACAGATGCTTCTTGAGCGAGATATCCAATACCGTTTTGAGCGCGCCTATACATCGGGAATTTAGTGATAGGTTTGTCGTCCAAATAAATACTTCCAAAGTTCGGTTGTACCATTCCGACAATCATATAAAAAGAAGTTGTCTTCCCAGCACCATTTGGTCCCAGCAGCCCAACAATCTCTCCTTGTTCTACCTCTAGAGATATCCCTTTAACTACTTTTCTACTTCCGTAAAGTTTCTGTAAGTTTTCTGCTCGTAAAATCATAGGTCTAAAATACGAATTTAGTTTTGCTGTTCAAGAGATTCCCAGAATTCGTGAGCACGTCTCAAATGTGGAATTACGATTGTTCCTCCTATCAGAGTTGCAATGGATAAGGTTTCCATAACCTCCTCTTTGGATACTCCCAATTCAAAGCTAGTTTTTAAATGATATGCCACACAATCGTCACAGCGCAATACTGCAGAGGCAACAAGTCCCAATAACTCTTTTGTTTTGCCATCTAAATGCCCTGGTTTAAAGGCATTGGTATCGAGATTAAATATTCGCTTGATGACTTTGTTGTCATTGGCCAATATCTTAGCATTCATCTCTTCTCTATACTGATCAAAGGCTTCTACTTTATTTGACATTTTTAACTTTATTTTCTTTTTTTAAACGTTTTTTCTCGACTCTACGAGAGATATAAATACCTATTTCATACAAGAACATCACTGGAATGGATACGATTATCTGACTCGCGATATCTGGGGGTGTAATTATTGCAGACAAAATCAAAACAGCTACAAAAGAGTGTTTTCTATAGGTTTTTAAGAATTCTGGGGTCACCAGCCCTGCCTTGGACAAAAAGTAGATGATAACTGGCAATTCAAAAACCAAGGAAACCCCTAGTAAGGCATTTGTTATTATTGAGATATAGGATTCAAATTGAAAATTATTTACGATCAAATCCGTAATCTGATAATTGTAGAAAAAATAGACAGACATCGGACAAATGATGTAATAGCTAAAGAGAACTCCTACAAAAAATAAAAGAGAGGTGATAAAAATAAATCCTCTAGAGCTCTTTCGTTCTACCTCGTGCAGTCCTGGGCTGATAAATTTCCAAATCTCATAAACGATATAGGGAAAAGCTAGTATTAATCCCAAAATAGCAGATGTCCAAAGGGAATTCATCAATTGGTTGGTCAAAGATAAACTCTGAAGTTTTTGCGGAAAGTCAACGGTACAAAAGCTACTTTCTATTCCTATGGCACCAAAGGCATTGCAAAACCATGTATAGGTTATAAAATCTGGTTTGAGATGGGCCAACAAGAAGTAGTCGTAGACTTGCTTTTGGAAAACAAATAAAACTATCGAAAAAATAAAAATTGCTGCGAAGGATCTAACCAGATGCCAACGCAGTTCTTCTAGATGCCCTAAAAAAGACATTTCATTCCTGTTTTTTTCCATCAATTTAAAGGATTGATTGCCAATGTGATTAATTTTTTTGAGTCCTCAAATAGTAAACTTTGTTTTTCAAACTGAGTTCAATACTTTGTATGTTGTAAATATTTCTTTAAATTTACTAAAGGCACTATTGTTTCGAACGTGCAACAAATGTATCTAAAAATAGATAGAACTAATAATGAATGTAGATGAAAATGAGCTTTACGCTGGCCTAAAAAAGTTTTTCGGCTTTTCTGAGTTTAGAGGTTTACAGAAGGATGTGATCAAGAGTGTTCTCAGCGAGAAAGATACTTTTGTCATCATGCCTACTGGAGGTGGAAAGTCATTGTGTTATCAATTGCCTGCTCTGATGAGTGAAGGAACTGCTATAGTTGTATCTCCGCTTATTGCTTTGATGAAAAATCAGGTAGATGCAATTCGCGGTATATCAGAAAATCACGGTGTCGCTCATGTGTTGAATTCTGCTTTGAACAAAGGAGAGGTTGAACAAGTTAAGCGGGATATTGAAAATGGAATAACGAAGCTCCTATATGTGGCTCCTGAATCTTTGACCAAAGAGGAGTACGTAGATTTTCTCAAAGAACAGAAATTATCTTTTTTTGCCATTGACGAGGCCCATTGTATTTCAGAATGGGGTCATGATTTTCGTCCGGAATACAGAAATTTAAAGGAAATTTTTAAAAGGATTGACGATATCACCATTATCGGTTTGACAGCAACTGCAACAGAAAAGGTTCAAGAAGATATTATGAAGACTTTGGGCATGCACGATGCCAACACTTTTAAGGCTTCTTTTAACAGGCCTAATCTATTTTATGAAGTGCGGTCAAAAACCGCCCAAGTCAATGCTGATATTATTCGTTTTATTCAAGGTTTCAAGGATAAATCGGGAATTATATATTGCTTGAGTAGGAAAAAAGTGGAAGAAGTAGCCCAACTACTTCAAGTAAACGGGGTAAGAGCGATTCCATATCACGCTGGTCTCGAAGCCAAGACTAGGGCGAGACATCAAGATATGTTTTTGATGGAAGAAACTGACGTGGTTGTAGCTACTATTGCTTTTGGTATGGGAATAGACAAGCCCGATGTGCGTTTTGTCATTCACTACGATATTCCAAAAAGTCTCGAGAGTTATTATCAAGAGACTGGAAGAGCAGGTAGAGACGGAGGAGAAGGGTATTGCTTGGCTTTTTACGCCTACAAGGATATTGAAAAATTAGAAAAATTCATGTCTGGGAAACCCGTTGCTGAACAAGAAATAGGGAATGCCCTCTTACAGGATGTGGTCGCTTATGCCGAAACGGCGATAAGTAGAAGAAAGTATTTGCTACACTATTTTGGAGAAGATTTTGACGAGTTGAATGGCTTGGGTGCGGATATGGATGACAATACCCGTAACCCGAAGAAAAGGGAGCAAGCCATGCACGAATTGAGAAAGCTCTTGACAGTGGTGAGGGACACCAAAGAAAAATACAAAATGAAAGATGTAGCAGCAACTCTAAAAGGAGAGTCCAATGCTATGTTAAAATCGCATAAAACGGATAAAAAAGATTTTTTTGGTTCCGGTAAGGATAGGGATTTATCTTATTGGATTGGTCTGATAAGACAGGCTTTTGTAAATGATTATCTTAAAAAGGAACTCGAGCAGTACGGTGTCCTTAAATTGACGGATAAAGGTTGGTTTTTTATAGACAACCCCAGCAGTTTTATGATGACTTATGATCATGTTTACGATCAAAACGAAAACTTTAAATTGGTCAAACCTGGTAAGATTGTCGGTGGCGATGCAAAATTGATGAAGCTTTTGGTAAACCTGAGAAAAAAGGTCGGTCAAAAGTTTGGAGTTCCCCCTTTTGCTGTGTTTCAAGATCCCTCTTTGGAGGATATGTGTCTCAAGTACCCAGTAGATATTCAAGAGCTTCAGAATATTCACGGTGTAGGAGAGGGAAAAGCGAGAAAATACGGAAAGGATTTTGTTTCTGAAATTTCCAAATACGTCGAAGATAATGATATTGTTCGCGCCTCGGATTTGGTAGTTAAATCTACAGGAGAGAATTCAGGATTAAAGCTATATATTATTCAAAATACCGACAAAAAGATACCTTTGAATGATATCGCGAGTTCCAAAGGTCTCTCCATGAATGATTTCATCAAATCTCTAGAATCGATAGTGTTTTCAGGAACAAAAATCAATATAAATTATTATATAGAAGAGATTTTAGATGAGGATCAAGTCGAGGAAATATTCGATTATTTTATGGAAGCAGAAACGGACAAAATCCAAGATGCCCTCGATGAGTTTGACGGAGATTATGAAGAGGAAGAATTGCGTTTGATGCGAATTAAATTTATTAATGAAGTAGGTAATTAAGTATATGAAATATAGAATGTTGTCCAAGGAGCAATTCGAGGAACTACACGAAGAATTTGCGCTATTTTTGGCTAGTCAGGAGATCGATCAGACAGAATGGAAGGATATCAAGGTCAATCGCCCCAAAGTGGCTCAGCAAGAAATGGAAGTTTTTAGCGATATGGTTTGGGATCGCGTTTTGGAAAATGCCGTTTTTTTAGATCATGTAGGACTTAATTCTCTCAACCTTTTTAAACGCGATGAGGAAGATTTTCACAGGATTTTATTACAGGTAAATCGCAAGGATTTTGACCTTTCTAAAGAAGAGGACTTTAAGTGGTTAATGGATAATATAAAATCCGAAGAAGTTACAATTTACAAGGCTAAAAAGAAGTTTGAAGGGGAATTTAAACAAGAGTTCTTTAGCCTTATTGAAAAGGGAGCCGTGCTCTCAAAGGGAGATCTGTTTTTAGCTTTAAGTGACTATATTTAATGGATGCAGATTTTATTAAATACCTAGAAGGCTTTATTAGCGAAGAGAGGCAGGCCTTGTTTAAAGAAGTACTCGATAATAGGACAAGACATGTAACCCTTGTATTGGAGGATTTGTTTCAAAAACACAATGTGAGCGCCATTATTAGAAGTGCGGACATCTTTGGTGTTCAAGATTTGCACGTTATAGAAAATGAATACAATAGTTTTATTTCCCGTCGCGTGGCCAAAGGAGCTCAAAAGTGGATGACTTTTCACAACTACTCAAAAGTAGGTCACGACAATACCCAATCTTGTATAGACCATCTCAAGAAGGATGGTTATCAAATTATCGCTACAACTCCTCACAATGATGCTTCCTATGTAAGAGATTTTGATATTTCCAAAAAGACCGCCGTTGTTATGGGTGTAGAGAAAAGAGGGGTCTCGGATAAGATAATGAGCCAAGCAGATGGTTTTTTAAAAGTACCTATGTTTGGTTTTACCGAAAGTCTAAACGTCTCGGTGGCTGCTGCTCTGATTTTGGAAGAGCTGACCTTTAAATTGAGAGAAAGCAATTTGGATTGGAAGCTAACAGAGCAAGACAAACAGAACCTATATCACGAATGGTTAAAAACCAGTATAAAAAGTTACTCTCAGGTGGCTAGTCGATATAAAGAAAATTCCTAGTTAGGAGCCAGATTAAAAGTTTGTATTTCTAGGCTTGACTCACATCTTTTTAGGGTCAATTCGTAATCTACCTCTCTCAAATTAATCGTTAGAAAATAATCTGGACAAGGTTCAAGTCTGGGGTGACTTTTACTAAAATTAACCTCTCCGTATTTGAAAATTAAACTGATGTCTGCTGTATCTATTTTGTGCTCGGCCATAAAAGATTCCGCCGAAAGGCTATAGGTCCTCTCTTTTATTCTCTCAAAACTCCTTAGAGTTCTAGCATTGGGGCCATACGGGAATATAGAGTAGCCATCTCCTTTTTCAGTTTCCTTTACATTAACCCAGTATTTGAGCACAATAACACCGATTATTACACCGATAAAGAAGAGGGAAAAGCGTTTCGTTAAATCGTTCATTATTTAGTTTCTTAGAAGGCGCAAATTAACTGATTTTTTATCAAAGCATCAAAAGATTTAAATCTCTATAAGGCAGGTCAAACCATTCTGCTACAGATTTACTAGTCAAGATACCTCTGTAAAAATATACGCCATTTTGAAAACCTTTGTCCCGTCTCAAAGCATTTTCTACACCTCCAAAGTCTCCAATTTTACTCAGGTAGGGGGATAAGATATTGCTTAGAACCAAGGAGGATGTTTTGGCGTATTTCGAAGGGATATTTGGAACACCGTAATGAATTACTCCGTGCTTTTTGAATGTAGGCTTGCTGTGGGTAGTTATTTCCGAGGTTTCAAAATTTCCACCGCGATCAATACCAACATCTATAATTACTGCATTTTCTTTCATATTCTCTACCATGGTCTCTGTCACTACGATGGGACATCTGTGTTTTCCTTTCAAGGCTCCTATTGCCACATGGCATCGTTGCAAGGATTTTAAAAGTAATTTGGGCTGACAAGTAGCGGTAAAAATTCTTTGTCCCAACTGATTTTCGAGATGTTGCAATCTCGTAATGGAATTGTCAAAAACCTTGACATGTGCCCCGAGACCCAAAGCAGTTCTAGCTGCGTATTGTCCTACTTTTCCTGCTCCGATTATGACAACCTCTGTCGGTGGAACTCCAGAAATATTTCCTAAAAGATGACCTGTATTCCGATCGTAGTTAGCCAAAAGTTCCCCAGCAATCTGCAAACAGGCAGCACCTGCTATTTCACTTAAGGAGCTGACAATTGGATAATCATTTTGTTCGTCTTTTATATTGTCATATGCTATGCCTGTAATTTTCTTTTTGTTCAAGGCATCAAAATAAGCTTTGGATCTGGTTTTTATTTGTAGTGCGGAGAAAACTACAGCATTTGGTTTTAACATTTCAATTTCCTCCAGTGTTGGTGGCTCAACTTTTAATAATATTTGACAAGAGAAGACCCTTTTTTGATCATAGGCGATCGAGGCTCCTGCCTCTGAGTAGGATTTGTCATCAAAACCAGCATATAAGCCAGCTCCCGTTTCAATTATTATCTCATGCCCTTGATTACAAAGGGTATGAACGGAATCTGGACTGAGGCAAACTCGTTTTTCTTCAAAAGAGTTTTCTTTTGGAATACCTATCTGCAAGGATTTTTTTCCATGCCGCATTTCAAGTCTCTCGGCCTGGGTTTGTAACTCTTGTTTACTAAAAGGAGAAAATCCATCCATATATTTATGATATCGTTAAGGAGCGATTTCCGTTTTCTAAAATTTGAATTTGAATCGCACTTGATTTTAAAGGTAATAAATTTTCAATATTCTGCGGCCATTCAATAAGACACCATTTTTCACTGTCAATATATTCTTCAAAACCGATATCCATGGCTTCTTCCTCGTCTTCAATTCGGTAAAAATCAAAGTGGTAAACACTTTCACCTTGCCGAGACTTGTATTCATTGACCAATGAGAATGTCGGAGAACTAATCTTGTCTTCGATATCTAGAAGGGAACAAATCTCCTTGATAAGAGTAGTTTTTCCAGCTCCCATTTCGCCGTAGAAAAGCAGAATTTTACTCTTGCTTTGAGATAGGATTTCCCTTGCTACATTGGTGAGCTCGGACAAATTATATTCACTAGTCATTGATCTTTACATTTATTCAAAAGTACCTATTTTTTTGGAATATAATTGGCCCACGGAATACACATCTCTTCGAGGGAAATTCCACCGTGCTGCAGACTGTTTTGAAATCGTTTTGTTATACTTTTTCTGTTATTTGGATAGGTGAAAAAATAGGAGGGTCCGGCAAATAGCGCGGATTCATTTATTTTGACTTGGGGAAGTCTAATGTTTTTAATCTCGTTGACCCGCATGAGGTTTTTAGAATTGCTACTCATGGACTGGCCAATTTTATAACGCAGGTTTTTAGAAATATTTTTAGTGCTGATAATGCCCATTGGTTTTATAACTCGTTTACTACCGTGATCCGTGCCGATAGTTAAATTATATCCTAATTGACTAGCTCTTCTAATAATGTTCATCAAGCCTGAATTTTTAAACCACAAAGCAGAGTAGCTTCGATACATGTCTTTAGAGCTATTGATATTTTGAATGACTGGTGCTTGTTTGTTTTGATGAGAAAGTTGATCTAAGCTGTTACAAACTAAAGTAAAAAGACCATTTAAACCAGAGTCAAGCAGTTTTAGGTATCTTTTTAAATCCTCTTCCTTGGAACTTTTCAAAAACTGCAAGCTCCTTGAGATTTTATTTTCCTTTAAAAAATTTTCCATCAGTTGCTGTTCGTAATTATTTTTACCTTCAACTTCCATTTCCGAAACCCATAATTCAGGATGCTTTTGCGCTATTTCGTTGGGATATAAGCCAGAAAACAGAGCATTTCTGCTGTATTGTGTAGTTGTTGGTAACAAGGAACAACATATTGTAAGTTGTGTTCTTCGGAAATACTTTTTTATCTCCAAGTCGATTAGGCAGTATTGGTCCAAGCACATATTGTCCATTACAATTAGTAAATGCGGTTGTTGTCCCCGCAGTTTTGGAAGGAGAAGATTTTTAAATATTTCCGGGGATAATTGAAAATCTCTACGAGCAGAATCATCTAACCAGTTTTCGTAGTTCTCTCTTATGAATTTGAAAAAACTAATATTGGCCTCATCGAACAAATCGTCGAGTAGATAGGATTGTTGCCTTTGAGAATTGGAACAAAGATCCAAATCAAAAGAGACAAGTTTGGAATATAGCGAGGAGAATTCAGGAAATGTTTGTGTACTATTTATTTCTTCCTGTAGTTTTTTAAAATGCTCATAAAATGAATTTGTCGAAGGCTGTTTATAATTGGTTTCCCTAAAAAGTATGCCCTTTATATGTATTAAGAGATTTGATTTTGATGTAGATTTATGCAAGAAAGTCACTTTTTTCAAGTGTAGTAATCTATCTAAAT
>JBELHR010000079.1:0-3155 GCA_042091275.1 Flavobacteriaceae bacterium | reverse complement strand
CTGTTTTTTCAAATAAGTAATTCGATAATAAAACAAATACAACGGGTAAAATTGCATATCCAATCAAAATAGGAAGACCAAAATCAATCATTCTCCTGTTTAGTATTTTAATTTGAAGTTGGAAATACTCTTTCATCCAATTTTTTATGTTTGCTAACTTAATTACCTGTTTAGTGAGCAGTTTTAAAGCACAAACCTGTCAACTTACAAGAAAGTATAAATTAGTTATAGTCCTTTATATTACTTTTGTTTTGGTTGTTTTTTTATAAATAGTTAGCATTTTGTTGGTTTAATAACTATAATCTTTTCCCATTTTACTATTTGTAACAGATTTCATCCATTTTTTTAAATCTTGCTTCATAACAGAAGCAATCTCTGGCTCTTTTTTTATGATGTTTTCCTTTTCAGATTTATCATTTAGCAGATCATAAAGTTCAAAGCTTTCGCCGCCATCGACACTAATGAGTTTGTATTGATTGTTAACCCACGACTGCTTATTCGCAAATAAAAAGCCAATAGGTCGGTCACGCATTTTCTTGTTTTCCGTTAACACTGGCCAAATGCTTTCACCATCAATCGGTCTTTTATCAGGAAATTCAATATTCAATATGTCTAAAATGGTTGGCAGGTAGTCGCTGGTTACAGATGGAAATTCTAACCTTTGCCCACCTTTTATATGTCCTTTCCAAATTGCAAAAGCCGGAACTCTAACTCCTCCCTCATAAAGACTTCTTTTGCGTTGTCTAAAAATGGAAGCACTTCCAGGTGTTTTTTTCTCAGGGCCATTATCACTACAAAACATAATAATTGTTTCCTCATCAATGTTCAGACTCTCTAGCATCAACCACAATCGGCCCATTTGCTCATCCATAGCAGTTATAGTTCCAAAATAAATTTGCTCTCTTAAATTTAAACTGCTGTATCGCTCTCTATGTGCTTTATCGGAAACAACGGGTAAGTGCGGCGTATGAAACCAAACTGTTGTGAAGAACGGCTTCTTTTGATCGACAGATTTTTGGATAAAAGGAATTATTCTATCCATTAAAATTTTAGAATCATCTCCTTCAAGATTAGTCGTGTCAATTTTTTCATTTCCTACCCAATAGGCACTCCCATATTTCTTTGTAGATTCTTTGTCGTCAACAGATTTCCATCCAAAGTGAAGACTTTCTCCTTTTTCAAATGTTGCCGGTCTTATCATTGGATCGTAGGTTGGCACTTTTGATTCGCTACAGAAATATTCGTCGTACCCATGTGAAGTCGGAATAGTATAATGCTGAAAGTTTTTTGGTTTACCACCTCGGTTACCGTCACGACTTTTTTTGGTGAGTGTTCCGAGATGCCATTTTCCAAAATGCCCAGTAGCATAGCCTTGCTCTTTTAGTATTTCTGCAATGGTAATTTCGCCCTCTTTTAAATGACCTTGATTGGCATGAGGTACGTCTGTTCTGTATGGGTTTCTTCCCGTCATTACACTTGCTCTGGTGGGCGAGCACACGGCTGAAGCTGAATAAAACCTGTCGAGGATCACGCCGTTAGATGCCAGCTTGTCTATGTTTGGGGTAATAATTTTTTTATTTCCATTAAAACCTGTGTCTCCCCAACCGAGGTCGTCTGTCATTACCAAAATAATATTTGGTTTTTTCTTTTCTGAGTTTTGAGCAACTGTTAAGGTTACACAAAAACAACTAAACATCACAATAAGGGGTATTCTGGATAATTTTGTTCTACTCATAATATTTCTTTTCAATAAATACTAACTAAGCTATTCTTTTGCTATTGTAATTTAATATTTCACGAAGGTTAATTCTGCAATATATGGCAGTCTAGATGCTTTAAGAATTGTTAGTCTATATTTTTGAGCAGTAATAGTCTCAAAACTAGCATTGAAATTATTTCTGATATTTCCTCCTTTTACTAGTAATTTCCATTTTCCGTTAATAAAAGCCTCAATTTTAAATTCTTGTACTGCTCTTTTGTATTCGCCACATATAACTCGATTAAACGTTTTTGGTGACTTAAAATCCAATTCTATCCATCTTTTCTTGTCGTCTTGGGCGTACTGCCATCGTGTAAACAAATCGGCATCAATAACATTATGAGCTCCAAACTCTTTAGCAGATGAACTAGACGCCATTACACGAACTCCTTGGTGTACTGGCTTAATTTTAGGTAATTTTTTTAATGGTACTGAAATCGTAGTTGCATCACCAATTTGTTTTAATCGCGCTAAAACGTTTTCATCCATCAACCCTTTATCATTTGGAGCAGCATTTAATAGGTAATTTGAGTAATGAGAATTTGCAAAATTCAGTTCCTTAACAACCTCATCAACGGATTTTAATTCTTGATTTTCATAACCTTTTTCCCAAAACCAAGTGGACTGAAGTGTCGGTCCCTGCTGTGATGGTATGGTATTGTCGTACGGACAATGCTGGCCATGCGTTGCCTCGTAGTGCACTATTTGTGTATACTTTAAATCAGGACGACAACTGTGGTTTATTACCAAACAGTTAGGCTGAATGGAATGTATGTGTGCTTCCAAAGTTTCATACGATAGTTCTTCAAAATCAGGCCCATTTCCCCATTTAGATCCCCATCCATCAATTACAATGCAATTGATTTCTCCATAGTTAGTAAGTAGTTCGGTTAATTGCTCTTTCGTAAACGAAATATTTTCTTGATTAATATTACCGTGCTCCATACCATGATGCCTATCCCAAACTGAGAAATACAAACCAACTTTAATTCCTGCATTACGAAATGCATCAGTGTATTCTTTTACAATATCAAGATTCTTATACTTTTTGTGTGCAGAAGCAATGTCATAATTGCTAACTTTTGTATCCCAAAGGCTAAAACCATCGTGATGCTTAGTGGTAAAAACGGCATATTGCATACCTGCTGATTTTGCTGCTTGCGCCCATTGATTACAATCTAATTGTGATGGTTTAAAATCTTTTGGATCATGAAAAGGATATGCCCATTGCTCTCCTTGATAGGTGCCCATATTATAATGAATAAACATTCCAAATTTTAAATTCAAAAAATTTAAAATAGTATCATCTGTGTTAACTTCTTTTTGTCCAACAATTCGAAATGGTGATAATAAAAGAACTGCTATCAATAAAATGTAATTCTTGTTCATTTTTTTT
>JBELHR010000078.1:0-3197 GCA_042091275.1 Flavobacteriaceae bacterium | reverse complement strand
TGGATCTATGGAGTATTTTATTTTATTCCTCCTCTGCTATTTCCCTTTTTACACCGTAATTCAGCTAATTGTTTTTAAAGGGCTTTCTTATACTTATTTTGTTGAAATATTAAAATACAGTAAGGACTTCATTTTTTTATTAGCTTTTCTTATTTCTGTTTTTGGAGGGAAAAAGAGTTTTATTCGACAATCTTGGAAGCTTCAAACCCTTGATAAACTGATGCTTGCATTTATGGGACTTACTGTGTTTTACGCCCTAATCCCTCTTGGAGAATCCACCTTTTTCAACAGAATATTATATGCAAAAAATACCCTTTACATAGGGTTGTTTTATTTTATCGGAAGGAACTTAAAGTTATCGAGGAACCAAACGAAGCTTTATGACAATATTTTTATCATACTTATTCTTTTAGTATTTCTAGTGTGTGGTCTTGAGTTTCTTTTTGGAACCCATTTACATCAAATTTTGGAATATGGTAAATTTAATCTGATTTTTAAAGATATTGAACCTACTGGGAATTACGGCTTGACTTGGACCTTCGAAAGACAGGGAGGACGTCCTAGATATGCTGCATATTTTGCAGACCCTCTAGAACATGCCGCAACACTACTAATTTTCTTATCGTTTTGTCTCTTTAAATTTTATGAGAGCAAAACCTCTCATGAAAAAAATTGGTATGCTATTTTGTTAGGTCTTGTTGGACTTTCTTTTTTACTGGCATCGTCAAGATCTTCTCTGGTAGCAGGAGGGGTAATCGTTCTTGCAACTTTAATCTTAAACAAGAACTACTTCCTTTTAAAATTTGTTTTTTACGCTTCTATATCAACGAGTGTATATATAATTTTTTTCGCGGAAAAAGAACTTCAGTATTTCATAATAGACAGTCTTAACTTTGCAGATAGTTCTAGCCTTGGGCACGTAATCGAATGGATTGCAAGTATAAATTCAATGGTAGAATCCCCTCTTGGAATTGGGTTAGCAATGAGCGGAAATGCATCAGGTGTAGAGGAAAACATAAGAGTTGGTGGAGAAAACCAATTTCTTATTTATGGGGTTCAAATGGGAGTAATCGGGTTAATCACATATATGTTAGTGGTTTTCAAGAGTATATATGACAGTCTAAAAGTATATGCCCAATCCTCGATAGAAATAGTCAGATCTAATGCATTAATGGCGGGACTGACTAAACTAGGCTTGATTATACCTCTACTTACAGCAAATGCAGAACTCTATCTTTTCGTCTCCCTCTACAGTTGGTTTTTAGTTGGAAATACGCAGAATTTTCTTCTGAAAAAAGAAGAGGTTTAAAACTTTTGAATCTATATATTTGTTTTTAAAGTTTTAAGTTTTTGTCGAAAAAAGTCAAAGTATTAATAGATTTATATCACCTGCAGGATTCTATTTCTGGGGTGCGAACTTATACCCTTGAACTTATATCCGGGATGCAGGAGTTTGGTGACAAAAACATAGAATATTCCTTTAGCCACAATCCAAAAGGTAAAATAGTCTCTCAAAAACCACACAACAGGACCAATAAATTTTCAAAATTATGGAGTCATCTCAGCTATTTTTTTTGGAAACAGATTTCTTTGCCTTTACAGGTGTTTTGGTACCGTCCAGACGTTTTGATTTGTACGGATTTTGTCTCTCCTTTTTGCCCCCTTCCCTGCGCTAGGATAACGGTGATTCACGACGCTCTATTTTGGCAATACCCTGAGAACTATAAAAATTCTTGGAGAAAGTATTTTACCAAAATGATCACTCTTGGATTTGATAAAAAAACAATTCTGGCAACAACTAGCAAGCACGCCGCAAAACAAATCCAGCTTTTTGTGACCGATAAATATCCGATTGCTTTTGTATATCAGAACTACAATCAAAATACCTATTCCGAGGAATCCATTTTAAAAACACTTTCAATACAACCGCAAAACTATCTCTTGCATGTTGGGTCTTTTGATAAAAGAAAGGATTTAATTACTCTTGTAAAAGCATTCAACCTCCTAAAAAAACGAAAATCCAACAAAACTCTTAAACTTATTTTAGCAGGAGAAACAAAGGTGCATGGAAACGAAACAGTCTTTGAGGAACTTTATACTTATATAGAGGTCAACAACCTTAAGGAATCCGTTTTGATGCCTGGCTACTTATCCAAAGCTCACATTAAAAGTCTTTATTCCAATGCCTCCGCCTATATTTTCCCATCAAAAGAGGAAGGTTTTGGTATACCTGTTTTAGAATCTTTTTCAAGTGGGCTCCCAGTTATCACCTCAAACAACCCTGCATTAGTTGAGATTGGAGGAGATGCAGCAATAACTTTTCAGGTTGGTGAACACGAAATTCTTTCAAAAAAAATAGAAGAACTAATACACTCCAAAGAAAGCTCTGAACAACTTATAAAGAAAGGTTATAAAAGATTATCTTTTTTTTCAAGAAAATCGTTTGTCAAAGATTTTGAAAAGTTAATTTTATCATCAGAAACCTCAGTCAAGGTGCCAAAAATTCACGATGCAAGAAACTCCTAAAAGCATATTACTCGTCCACGGATCAAATGATCTTTATGGGGCTAGTAAAATATTTTTAAACATCATCGACAGCCTTCAAAAAACGGGGCTTTACGACATCCATGTCATACTTCCTTATAAGGGAGTTTTAGACGAACTCCTGCAAAGCAAGGGTATAGATGTAAATCACAAGAACCTCGGAGTACTGCGAAAAAAATATTTTAATGTTTGTGGTTTATTCGATCGAGGTGCAAAAATCATTAAGGCTAGTTTATATATTCGAAATTATATAAAAACTCATAAGATTGACTTGGTCTACACAAATACCTCTGTAATTCTTTCAACAGGAATAGCAGCCCGAATGTCAGGATCAAAAAGCCTCATTCATATACACGATACTCCTGCCAATAACGGAATCTATTCTAAGGCTGTTGGTTTCCTTTTAGAAATTTTATCTGACAAAGTTATCACTGTTTCAAACGCAGTATCAGAACATTACAGCAAACATATATCTGAAAATAAATTAGTTCAGATTTATAATTCAGTGGAAGTCCCAGACAAAATCAATTTGAAAAGACACAATTCAACACCTCCCTTTAAAATGATTTGTGTCGGGCGTTTAAGTCCGTTAAAAGGACATGACTACCTAATAGACATAATAGTCAAGTTAAAAGAATTAAATCCAAATCTCA
>JBELHR010000033.1:0-19882 GCA_042091275.1 Flavobacteriaceae bacterium | reverse complement strand
CTGACCTAAAACAGCCAGAGGCATCCCCTCAACTAAAAGCTGCGCTAGACAAATAAAACTAGTCGATAATGCAACGAGTGAGACATATTCCTAGACCTTAAACAATAAACTAAGAATGATGACTAAACTGTTCAAATTTATCCCCATACTGATTTTAATAATTGGCTGTGAAAAAAGTAAAAACCATACTTTTAGATTTCCGAGCCAGAGCCAAGTAACATTGGCTATGAATGAAAAGATGAATTCTAGTGACTTACCTAGTGTGGTTGCTATTGCATCTGATAAATTTGGTGAGGAATTGTCCTTCAGCTATGGTAAAGCGGTTTGGAACGAAAATATAAATGTAACAAAAGACCATATTTTTCAGCTTCATTCCATGACCAAACTGCTCACGAGTGTTGCAGCTCTTCAACTGGTTGAAAGAGGGGAAATCGGTTTAGATGATGATTTGAGTTCATGGATGCCGGAAATGACAAACATCCCAATTTTAACAAATGGGAAGCTTTCAAAAGCTCAAAATGCGATTACCTTAAGACACCTCTTAACTCATACTTCGGGGTTTGGTTATGCGTGTTGTACTGATTCGGAATTAGCTAATTTTGATTACGATGATTGGGGCTACGAAGACGCCCCTAGGCGATTTGAAAGTGGAACGAAATTTATATACGGAACAAGTCTCGAATGGGTTGGAAAACTAATTGAAAAGGTAAGTCAATCTACTTTGGAAGATTACTTTATAGAAAATATAACGAAGCCTTTACAAATGAATAGAACGTTTTTTAATGTTCCGGATTCTTTACAAAAATTCATTGTCTCAAGAGGTTATAGAGGTCCAGATGGGAAACAGACTTTGACTGAAATAAAAGAGCGTATTCCAAAAGAAAGGGCAACCATCTTCAGTGGTGATGACGGTTTGTGGTCTTCACCAAATGACTATATGACACTCCTAAAATGCTTACTAAACTACGGTTCACTGGATGGCTTAGTCCTCCTGGAGAAAGAGACGGTTAAAGAAATGTTGAAAAATCAAATTAACAATATAAATATGGATAGCAAGGGGAATTACTTCAATCCCGCTTACTGCTGTAATCTAGAAAACTTTACATCTGACTCCACCAAATGGGGACTGGCGTGGGCAATTGACAATGAAGGAACAAGTTATGGGCGAAAACCAGGAACTGTATATTGGGGGGGAATGATGAATACTTATTTTTATATAGATTATAAGTCTGGAGTCGCCTCCTGTATTTTTACTCAGCACATACCATTTAATCACGAGGAAACTACGTCAATTTTTGATGAATTCTCAAAACTGGTGTATTCACAAAACATTAAAAATTAGAGGCTAATTCTAATAGGGAATATCCGAGCATATTGACTTTGCATCCTTTTTCTTAACTTGACATCTACAATGATTTATGAGATGGGACAAATTGCATAAGGAAGCTATTATGTTAGTAAAACAAGGAATAAGCGAGTCAAACATTGGCTATCAAACGACTATAAATACCTCTAAAGAAAAACTTTGGGAAGTAATAGCGACACCAGGAATTCTCGAGTCATGTCATCCATTTTGTCAAGAAAACAAAGTCATAAAATGGGGTGAAGTTGGAGCAGAAGATACCATACAATATTATAATGGACTTAAATTACATAGATTATTCACCGAGTGGAATATAGGCGAAGGATACGAATTGCTTATTGGGCGAGGTAAATACGCCACTGCAAAAGTTTTATGGGAAATTACATCGAAAGAAGATGAAGTTTCCGCCCTATCCATATCCATTATTATATATCCCGATATTGCTTTAAGAAGATATTCCAAGTCTTTAAGATGGGTATTTACAAAATTTTACCTTTTGCCCAGCATGTCAAAATACGTCAAAGATGTAGTAAAAGGCTTCCAATATTATATCGAAACAGGGCAAGCTGTTAGAAAGAACCAATTCGGAAATAATAGGATGTTTTCTAACAAGGAAGCCTAAAGTAAAATTAAACCCCTACTCCCACCAAAACATGGCAAAAACGATAACCACTTTTATTTTTCTAATCTCATCTGTTGCGGGATTAGGTCAGTCTATAGAGGATTCCTTAAACAAGAAGAAAATGTCTTGGCCATCAAGAAACATATTCTTTCACAAAAAAACCTAGCAATATTCCAGAACATTTAACCAACTATAAAATATTATTATGCCTATTTACGAAACTTCCAAAAGCTTCATGTCTCATCTGTTCAATGCTTGGAAAACTGGAAACAAAAATATCCGATTCCTTATGAAATTAGCTGGATTATTAACCATTTTGACGGTATTCACTGCTGTAGTCGGAAATATTATTTATCCAAACTCAGCCTTCCCTCAGCAAAATTCAAATATTTTAATTACATGTTTCGGACTGCTGCTTTTTACATTACTACTTCTGTCTATTGCTATTAGTTATGGCGCAAATATTGAAAGAGAAAGGAATTCAAAAGTTTTAACTGAAAAAGAATTAAAACTAGCTGAGCATCCCGATGATCCCATGCTTGGCTGGGATTTAGCTAAAATCAAATTGGAGAGCTACTTGAACAGAAACCTAAATCAAGTTAAATCTATATTTCAGCTATCCGTTTTTGTTATGACAATTGGATTTGGACTAATTATTTATGGAGCAATTATGGTCTTCCACGACTCCATAAATTTTCAAGCATCAATAATTGCATCTATTTCTGGATTAATAGTAAATTTTATTGGCGCTTCATTTCTCCTCCTCTACAGGTCAATAATGGCTCAAGCCAAAGAATATGTCGTTGTTTTAGAACGCATAAATGCGGTTGGTATGTCTGTTCAGGTGATTGACACCATATCACCGGAAAACAAAAAACTTAAGGACGAGACAAAAGCGGAATTAGCAAAACAATTAATTGGTTTATATCAAAACAACAGGCTTTAGCAACAAGATAATACCTCAAACCCTCTTGTAATTGTGAACAATCGATTTTTATTAATTTTTACGCTCAGTTTTGTCCTTCTCACAACCTCTTGTTCAAAAGAAAATGATGAATTCATCCAGATTTTTAAAAATAACCGTAGTGAACTGTAAACAGTATTGCTGAATTTAATTCCTGAATGGGTTTGAAGTAAAAGAACAAGCACTTTCTGAATGTCTAGATTTGCTTTATCTTTACCTGTCTATTCCGAAATCTAAAAACCATGAAGAAATACTACTGTTTACTTATTGGGGTTTTTCTTTTGACCTCGATGACTGCCCAAAATTCAGAAAAAGATAAGATGGAGCAGCTGAGTTTCTTAGTTGGGGAATGGATCGGAACCTCAAAAATTTATGAAAACGGCACATTGATAAAAGAGGGCGCCGCTTACGAGAAAATCTCCTTTGATCTAAACAAGAGTATTTTAGTAATTGAATTAAATACTGAGTTTCTCCAACTTCGCACAATAGTTACTTACGACCAAACAGATCAGAACTATTATTACCATCGTTTTTCAAAAGAGGGCTTCGCAAGGTATCCAGCCGAATACAAGGATGGAAAATTGATTGTTTTGAAAGATAAAAAAACAAGATTCTTTTTTACACAAACACCGGATGGAAACTTTCAAGAATACGGCGAAAAATTAATCGATGGGGAATGGACCAGATCCTTTGAAGACACTTTTCAAAACGTCAAGTGATTTGCCGAAAGAAGCTTTTAATAGAATAAGAAATAAAAATGAATGCAATAAAAAAAGTTCCAGTAGTCATCCTAAATGGATTCCTTGGGTCGGGAAAAACAACTCTTTTTAGAAGTTTACTCGCTCAGTCAAAACGAAAAAATATTCCTATTTGCGCCATAGTAAATGACATGAGTGAACTCGATGTCGATGGGGAGCTACTCGGTAACACCAATCTAGTAGAAAATGATGACAGTATATTGAAATCCATTTCCTCTTGTGTTCTAAGTAGTAGAATGGGAATTAAAAAACTCGATGAAGCCATTGATGTTTTATTACTAAACAAGAGTCCGGAACTCATCATCATTGAAACTTCTGGAAGTTGCCACCCTATGCCTCTTATCGAGTATTTCAAGGGACATAGCCAAGTCAAACTAACAGGGATGTTTGTCCTTGTGGATAGCTTTATGTTGAAACACGATTTTAACTATGGAGAGGGGCTTATTCCCCAGATGCGCAAAAACATGAGCCAAGGAAAAAGAGACACCGTAAACTTATTGGTGGAACAAATATTATTTTGCTCTCATTTGTTTATTACCAAGGCAGATAAAATTGAAAAAGACAAACTACCAAATATTGCGACCTATGCTCAAGAACTAAATCCTTCTGCCTCTGTACACTCTGTACTATTTGGAAAACTTTCTATAGAATCCTTGTTTGAATTGGAAGAATATAATTATGCTAATGTCACTCAATTAAACAAGGAGTTAAAACCAATTTTGGAATTGGAAAAGAACACCGACAGTCCTTATGATATCACCACTAGAGTTATAAGGGATGATCGCCCATTTCATCCCCAGCGTCTCTGGGATGTCTGCCATCAATTCCTAGACAAAAGAATTTATCGAAGTAAAGGGTTTTTCTGGTTGGCCAGTCGAGACAAGGATGCTTTGCTTTGGCAGCAAGCAGCGGGAGGAATTAGTTTGGAGTTGATTGGATCTTGGCGATCGGGAATCGTAGAGGACAAAAACAATGATCTTTCCCAAATGGAAATCGAAAAGCTAAAAGAAATGTTGGCGGAAGAATCAGGTCGTTTTGGAGACCGATATTGCGAGCTAACTGTCATTGGGGATAAATCTCAGGTAGACCCTTTTACTGAAAAACTGGAAACTTGTTTTCTGACGGATGAAGAAATTAGACTTTGGGGGGAAGGATTTGAATTTGAAGACCCATGGCCAAAAAATATAATTAAAATGAAAAATTAGGGGTGTTCTCAGAAAATCGATTTGAGTTTAAAGGGAAAACAATAAATGAACAATAAGGCAATATTTTTAACAGGAATCACAGGAGTAATCGTATTTGTAGCTACTGCTATTATTGGTGGTCTTTTGATTGACAACTATAGTGTAACTAGCCAATATATTAGCGAAACTTACGCCATAGATACAGAATACGGATGGAATTTAAGAATCTTTGGATATATACCAAGCGGTATTTTATTCACTCTGTTTTGTTTTCTTGGAGTTAAATACCTCCCTTCTTCGGCATGGATAAAAACAGGATTTTATGGAGTTGGGCTTTTCTATGGAATAGGAACTATCATCGTATCTATATTTCCATGTGATAGCGGTTGTAATCCCGATTATATAAATCCAAGTATCTCCCAAATGATACACAATTTATCCGCTCTGATGGTTTATGTTTTTGTCCCTATAAGTATCCTTATAACAGGTCTCGGATTGAAAAAATTTGAAAATTATAAAAAGCTTTCTCTCATATCCATCGCCTTAGGAGTTCTGAGCTTTGGTTTTGTCTATATCCTGTCCTCTAATCTTGAATCTGAATTTGTGGGCCTTTATCAGCGAATTGTTGAAAGTCTAATTTTGTTTTGGATACTGCTCTGTGCCTTTCAAATAAAGCAAAAACCTTACCATAGACTTTCCTAGTTACAAATATCTTTTAGTGTAAGAACAATAAAATTTATAAGTTTCTCCAAAACGATTCCTCAAGAAATCCTCCTCTAGTTTTATCATAAAGTGCATATAAACTATATAAATAAGGATACCCATTAAAAAAACATAGGAGGAAAACAGCAACCATAATCCGATTAAAAACAGATATAGACCAACCTGAATTGGGTTTCTAGAAATTTTATAAATCCCATCAGTATGTAAAAAAAAGTGGTTCTCTTTTTGCGTATTTTTTTTCCTAATTCTAACAACCGCCACCAAACTCGCGAGTCTACCAATAACGATTAAAAATATTGCCAATATCAAATTATATACAGAGTCGGAATAAGGATTATAGGTTTTAAAGAAAATTAAATAAAAAGCCGGGTATAAAAATGTGGCAAATCCCAGCAAAATTATGATCGTTCTAAACAGACCCTTTCTCTTGCTTTTTTGTCTTTTAAAATTCTCAAAAAAACCTACTTTACTCGGCACTCTAAATAGGGTAAGCTCCAATAATAGAGAAAAGTACGCCGATAAAACTACCAGAGTCACCATTGATTATCTTTTGAAATTTGACAAACAGTATTATTAAATTCTTCCGCCACTTGTTTCCAATCTCTGCGAGTATTGCCAGCGAATTTATACCTGCCGTAATAGCTCGAATCCATTATTAATTTTTCTAGTTCACGTTTAAAACTAGTTATATCCTTAAAGCTCTTAAAATTACTGTTTTTAGAAAATAAGGAGTCCAATACCGTTCCAAAAGATAAAATGGGTAATCCTATTTGTAAAGCCTCGTATATTGCCATTCCAAAGGTTTCGTATCTAGAAAAGTTAAGCATCAAATCATATTTAATTAGAGATTGCCACAATAATTCTTGCTTTACATAGCCCTTAAACACAACTTTGTGAGCTAATCTTTTTTCTTTCAAATAGCTCTGAATTTCATCAAAATATTCTCGATCGACAATTTCACCATAAATGGTCAAAGACCAACTTTCAGACTTTAACTCTGACAACGTTTTTATACAGGTCAAAATCTCTTTTCTCCTAGTAATCGATGCTATGACAAGAATTTTATTCACTGTTTGAGCATAGCTCTCTTTTTTTAAACTCTCGGACATTCCTGGTAAAACAGGGTAAATTCTATTCTCTTTCAAGGCATAGCTCGCTATCAAATCCTCTTTAAAAGCATTCCCTGTTACAATAAGCGGCAAATCCTTCAAATAGTTCAATTCTTTAGCGACAAGCCTTTTGTTTTGGTCCTTTTTATCTAAAAAGGTCAGGAGATGAATCAGGCCTATGGTTCTAAATTTCGAATTATATCCTTTTTCACAGAAGGAAACTAGAATCAAACTATCCACAATAACGAGTGCGTTTTCGGGAAGTTTATTGATACAATCCTCAATCTCCAAAACCTCTATCAACCTCAGAAAATTGTTTTCCTTAGCGACAAAATAATTGTAAAGAGAACCTCCAGCCGGAGTGGGACCTATTTTTGGAGCGATTAGATAAACCATTTAATTCTGAATAAAATCGTGATAAAAACTTTTCGAAAAAGAAAACAATAATATCAAATTCGCTACAATTAACGATTCGTATTGAAAGGGAGCAAGTGAAAAAGAAAAAGCAATCACTAAAAATACAATCCCCGCTAGAATAGCATAAATACTTCTGCCTTGAGGTTTTTTAAGTGTTTTATTTTTATTCAAAAAGAACAAGGGTATTTCATATAAGTATCTAATATAACCCATGAAGAGAATCCAAATCGGCATGTCAAAATATAAATAAGCTCCAAATGCACAGGTCAGAACATAGAATGCATCGACCTCTGAATCAAAAATAGCTCCAAATTTTGAGGTTTGATTTAACCTTCGCGCCAAATAGCCATCTACTACGTCTACCAAAACAATCAATAGACTTAAAAGAGTCATTTCTAGAGGTTTCATGCGGTCAAACAAACTCAACAGCAATATCACGAGCAATAACTTAAATAAAGTGATCCAGTTAGGAATCAAAGAGAAATGCGGTTTTTCACTCTTTAGGGTAAACAAAGGGAGAACCACAAGAGGCAAAAGGATTAAAATGAATATGTTGCTGAAATAAAAAGAACAACTACTTATGAGAATCGCAAAAACTCCATAAAGAAAGGGCGGGAATTTATTCTTTACAATCAAAATATTTACTTAAGTTTAGTTGAAATTAAGAAATATTAAATTCTTAAGAGAATGAAAAGCATCTAAGTTTTAATCTAATCCTATCCTATGCTTCTGAGCAGACAAGAAGAAATTAAAAATTGGTTTAACAATACCTACTCCACAAGAGGGAATAGCTATCTAAGACCAAAATCTGCATACTTCATTTTGTTAAACCACCTAAAACCGATAAAGGGTAAATATCTCGATGTAGCATGTGGTTTGGGAAGAATGCTATCCTGCATTGAAAGCAAAGACCTAGATACTTATGGCATAGATCTGTCTGAGGTGGCAATTCAAAAAGCGAGAGTCAATGTTCCCAGAGCAAAATTAAGTATCGGAAACGCAGAGTCTCTTCCCTATCCCGATAATTATTTTGATTATATCAGCTGTATCGGATCGTTGGAGAGAATGTTAAACTTAGAACGAGTACTTCAAGAAAAAAAGAGAGTTGCTAAACAAGATGCCTCTTTTTGCTTTATGGTTCGGAATTCGAAAAATTTCACTTGGCGGATTAAAGAATTCTTCAATCTCAAAAACAATAATGGCCATCAAACTGCAAAGGATTTAGACCAATGGATTGAAATATTCGAGCAATTCGGATTTGAAATAGAAGGTATATTTCCCGACCAATGGATACTTCACAGAATAGTTCAAATTTTTAGTTTTGGGATTATTTCGCCAAGTCCAAAGAGAAGGTTTCCCAAATTGTTACCCTTAAGTCTTTCTCACGAATTTATTTTTATTCTGAAAAATAATGGATAAAATTTCTAAATTATATAATGATTTATTTCTTTTAGAAAAGAACAAAAACGGAGGGCATATCTATCCTATTCACAAAAAGCTAGATTATAAAAAGATGAACTGCCTTCACCTTTACGATTATATACTGCAGCATTATATCTCAAATAATAGTGGTTTGAAAATTTTGGATGCAGGGTGTGGAGTTGGTTTTGGCTCCATTTTTCTAGCTGAGAAAACTCAAAATAAAATTACCGGGATAAGTCTTAGTGACTTAGAGATCAATAGAGCTAATTATTCCCTAAAAGAGAAAGGTTTTACCAATTGCTCCTTTCAAAAATTATCGTTCGATAAAATTAGCCACGAAAAATACGATCTTATACTATGTGTAGAATCTTTTAAGCACAGCGGAAATTTTCAAAGTACCCTAAGTCATTTTAAATCCATTTTAAACCCAGGAGGAAAGATTCTTGTGGTCGATGATTTTTATTCAGGTGAAACTCCTGAAAACAAACTTTGTTCTGAATTTAAAAACTATTGGGAGCTGGAGGAACTACTGAGCGAAAAAGACTTGTATGACTCCAATTTCGAATTTTTTATTAAGGATTTATCTCCCTTTCTAAAGACCTCATCGTCACACAATATCTCATTGAAATATTACACAACTTTGTTACTTTCCAAAGTCAAAGGGAATAGTTTTAAAAAGCTATTCGGAGGTGGTATTCTTTTGGAAAAACTTTACTTCAAGAAGGAAATGAAATATAATTTAATAGAATTGAAGCCATGCTAGGGATTCTTCTTTTTCTAGGGATTAATATTTTGTGTTTTGTGCCGGCCTATTTGGTAAACATTAAAAATCAAAAAAGTCCACTTCCTTTTTTCTTATTTTCAAAAAATAACTTCAGAAAGAATATTGAACTCGTAAACTGGAAAATCTCATCGGATATCTTAAGGGTAAATCTTGATTTTACATGCTTTTTCCTATTGGCCTACTTCTTTCAAAATCCATATTTTATCGGACTTGCCTCGGTGTTCTATGTTTTCGGTCTCCTCTTGTTTTTTTATACGCAGATAATGTTGACTTTTTTTGAGAGAGACCCTGTTATTCTGAACGATATCACCTTTGCCAAAACTGGATGGATTCTCCTTGGAAAATATAGGTATATATATGCTTTCCTCGCGCTTTTATTGATCACAAGCTTGATAATCGGGATTTATCTAATTATCGAAATCTGTCTATCAGACACACTTCAAATTAAGGAACAAAATTTTTTATTCTTTGCTACAGTGCTTGCTATATCAATATTAGGGTTTTGGAAATTATCTTATTTCCCGCTTAAGGACTATAAATATCGAACTGCCATATCCCCCTCTCTTCTGTTATATATAAGCATAAAAGATTCCTTTAGAAACAATAAATTTCGCAAAGTCAACAGCATTAAAAACAAAAATGATTTCACAAAAGTAAAGTTGACTGACAAACCAAATATCGTTATGGTTTCCGTTGAATCCTTGGGGAGTGTTATTTTTAAAGAATCTAAGTTCAATTCAGATATCAATTCTCTAATCCAGCTCAAACAAAACAAACTCGACGAAAACGGGATTCACCTTGCGTCTTCCTTTACGAAATCTACTATTTATTCCGGCGCATCTTGGTTGGCATTTTCTAGTTTTTTGAATGGAATCGAAATCGAAAATGAACTAGAATATGCGGATGTATTCAAATCCTCTAAACTGAAAAACTATACTTCGACACCCTCATTTTTAAAACAAAATGGCTATTTCAATATTTATTTAAGCGGTCTTGTTGCAAAGTTTAAATATTTCAAAATAGACTGGAAAACGTTAACCAATGTTACCAAAGCCGATCACTTTCTAACTTACCAAGAAATAAATTATCAAAACAAACTATTGCATTTTGGCGACATTAAGGCTATTCCCGATGAATACTCCTTAAATACAGCTTATCAAATCGCTAAAGGCAAACCACCTTTCTTTTTATTTTTCCCCTCTTTAAATTCCCATTATCAATGGCATTCTCCCTTAAAAGCGCAAGGCCAATGGAAGGATTATGATCATTTAGATTTTGATACTACAGAAATCAACAAGAGCTTTTCGGAGAAAAAATATATTGATTCTATAAAATACCAATACGACTATCTCATAAATTTCATTCAAAAGAACGCTGATGACAATACCGTTTTTGTTCTCTTTGGGGATCACCAACCTCCAAAAATTACACCTAAAGGAATGAATAAAAACACTGCACTTTATATCATTTCTAAAAACCATGATTTTATCGAATCTTTTCACAAGGAAGGTTTTCACAATAGTTTAGACTTGAAAAACATATCCAAAACTATTAAGCACGAAGGATTTAGCTCTTTATTCTTAAAGAAGCTTATTCAATTCTTTGGAGAAGGTCACCAGTATATTGAAACTTTACCTGATGGCATAAAACCGGATAGAGAATGAAAGCCTTTTTCAAATTTACTTCAGTTGGATTTATTCAGCCTATTCTGGGATTCCTATTGCTTCCCATATATCTGAATTATATTCCTGTTAGTGAGTACGGCATACTCACCCTTCTCACGGCTTTTTTCGCCGTTTTTGGGTCTTTTTCTTTTCTGAAGTCTGATATGGCTATGAGAACTCTGTTTTTCGATTATGATAAAAAAACGGAACAAAGACACTTGTTTCAAACCCTTTTTGGGTTTCAAATTTCACTCAGTGTTTTATGGCTTATAATTTTTCTGGTAATTGGAAATTATTTGTTTGAATTGATCTTTAGTTCGGAGGTCCATTATTTTCCTTTTGGCCTGCTATTTTCATTGACTGTTTTTATCGGGGGAGCGAACAATCTCTATTTGATTTACATTCAAAATCAAAAAAAAGCGAATTTATACTCGAAACTCGTTATATTCTCCTCCTGTTCCCAAGTTGGATTGCAAGCAATCTTAATCCTCGTATTTGACTTAGGTATACAGGGTTACTTATATGGATCTCTCCTTCCTCAAATACTCGTTTTAAGCTATATCCTCTTAAGGGAGAACAAGGTAAAGCTCTTTCGGTTTAAAGACCCTACCTTAATTAAGAGTTTAATCTTTTCGATAAGCTTTATACCATTCTTAATATTACTCACTTTGGAGCAAAACATAAATAAATTTATGCTAGAGCATTTTGCTAGCCTGGAGGTGGTGGCTGTTTTCGGGGTTCTTTTTAGTATCTCCAACATAGTAGTGATTACCAATAATATAGTTGATAATTCCATCCGCCCTTACTTATATAAATATCTAAGTATTCCAACTATTGAAAATCTAGCAGAGACGCAAAAATTGACACGACTCTATTTTGACATCCTTTGCCTTGCGATAATTGCGGTGTTTGGAGTTGGTAATTTTCTTCCAACAGTCATTGAGCCTCAACAATATCAAGAATTACCTAAATTTATGTCTCTGCTGTGCTTGTCCTTGATTCCTTATATCTCAGTCCGCTATTTTGCACTTGTTCTTATTTATCAAAAGCGAACGCAGCTTCTAAATAAAGTTTACTTTTTTAAACTATTAGCAATGACTGTACTGTTTCTGATATTTATACCAAAGTATGGTATAAATGGGATACTTTACACCACATTAATATCCAACACAATAAATGCGATTATTTTCTATAAAAGTGTCTCCGAATCTTTAAAGGCTATTTTGCTTAAAAGTGATTTTTATATTTTGATTTTGATTTTGGCTCTTTTGACCTTTTCCTTAGTTTTTAAGGATAGCTTTTATCTTCAATTATTTTCAGTAATTTTCATTTTAATAGTAATAGGGTGTCTTTTAAAAAGTCATTTTCGTTATTTTAGAGCCCAAACTCCACCTCGTTAATGCATATAAAAGCTAAACATTGGAATATCATTCTCAAAGTTAAATCTCTTTTTCCTTCTTTAGATTTAAAAAGTGAGGGGATTGTCATAGAAAGAGATGCGGTTTCTATTGTTTCTTTAGAGCCCGTACTCAAAGAAAAAAGTGTTTTTATTTTTAACGATCAAGGGAACTTTAAAGTTAAAAGTTCTAAAGGGCGCCGTAAAAAACTAGTGAAAGCCTTGGAATTCTATCTGCCTTTTTTTTGGGTAGACAAAGATTGTGATTATCCCCGTTTATGTCTTCATGTCGCTCAATCTCTTGATGGAAAAATAGCGACGAACTTTGGAAGCTCCAAGTGGATTGGGAATATGGAGAATCGAATTCATTCTCATCGCATTAGAGCTCTAGTCGATGCAGTAATAATCGGAGGCAATACCATCAGGAACGACAAACCAAAATTAAACGTACGTCACGTAAAAGGCCAAGACCCTGTAAAAGTGGTGATTAGTAGTAAAAACAATGATTATTCCTCACTGAAAACTAGTCCTGATTCCAAGATTATTTGTTTTGGAAAGCACAATCAAGACCAAGATGGGGCAAAGAGTATTAATATCGAGAAAAATGAAGATGGTGTATTATGTACTGAATCTATTTTGACAAGTCTCAAAAGTCAAGGCATTCAGTCCGCCCTATTGGAGGGTGGAAAAGAAACGATTCATCATTTTCTTGCCAAAGATCAAATTGATTTAGTGGAATTTCATATTGCTCCAATCCTAATGGGTTCTGGAATTCAAGCTATTGAAATGAAAGAGATTAAAGAAATATCAGAGGCTCTTGCCCTAACTAAACCGGAATATGTTCCATTTGGAGACGCAATATTATTTCGATCTCATCTGCAAAAATCAAAATCATGAGAGAGGCAGAACAACTTTGGCATATCTCAAAATCAAAAAGCACCCTAAGAAAGGTTTCCCTAGAGAATCCAAATACTAAAAATTTAGGCTTAGCTAGGTCTTTATATTCTAATATTAGCCTAGGAACGGAGAAAATGGTTGCAAGTGGAGATATTCCGGAAAGCTTGTGGGATACTATGAAAGTACCCTATCAACTCGGGGGGTTCGAGCTACCTATATCCTATGGTTATTCTCTTGTGGTTGAATTGGAGAAGCAAATATATCACCTTATGCATCCGCATCACTCCTCGTGTCTAATTAATAAAAATAACCTCACTCTAATTCCTGAGGATCTCGACCCCAAAACAGCAACGCAGATATCTAATATGGAAACCGTAATTAATGCCATTTGGGAGAGTAATCCTCAACCCAGTGATACTATTCTTATTTGCGGATTTGGTAGTATTGGGAGTTTATTGGCCATCACTCTTTGGAAAGAGTATAATTTGAAGGTCTATATAAAAGAAGTAAACTCCAGTAAAATAAAAATAGCAGAAAGCTTGGGATTTCAAACCTCCAATCACCCCGATAATTTCTCTATTTGCTTCAATACTACTGCCAACAATGAAGCCATGCAATACTGTATTGACCGAAGCCAAGAGGAGGGAAAAATCTTTGAACTTAGCTGGTATGGTAACAAAAAAGCCATACTAGATTTGGGAGGGGTTTTTCACACCAATAGACTTCAAATAAAAGCAGTTCAAGTATCTAATATCCCTTTTCACAAAAGAAAAAGTGAAAACTTTAAAACGAGAAAATCAAGAGCTATTGGAATACTTTTAAATCACCAAAACACATACGACAAACTCATTTCCAACATCGTATCAATAGAAAAAAGCCCTGAATTTTTCGATCATCTCAGGACAACAAATCACACCGATGAAATCTTAAATCTTATACATTATTAACTATGAAATATTTTGTCAAAATCAGAGAGAGTATCATGATTGCGCATTCATTACCTAAGCCCTATTTTGGACCTGCACAAAACATGCACGGCGCAACCTACACTGTGGATGTTAGTTTTATCAGTAAAGAGCTCAATGAATATAAAGTTGTTATTGATATCGGTGAGGCCCACCGAATCACAAAAGAGGTCTTAAGTGCCTTAAATTATCAAAACCTAGATGAACTTCCTCAATTTGATAAACAGCTCACAACTACGGAACACGTTGCTTCGTATATTCAAAAAGAAATCAAAAACTCGTCCAAAGAGATCTTCACGGGGAAAATAAATGTTACTCTCGGTGAATCTCACAATGCCTGGGCCGGTATTATGGAAGATTAGGATAAATAGCCTTTTACAAGCTGTCAGATTACTGTCTTATCTTTGTCGTATCCCTGTCCTGCCTTTGCGCATAAATAAGGAAAGCTAATATTTAGGTTTGCACAAAACTTAAAATCTAAAAAATGAATTCAGAAACGAAAAACTTAAGAGACTTAAAAAAGATGAGATTGGATCGGCATTGGTCTCAAGAGCAATTGGCAGAAATGAGTGGTTTAAGTATAAGAACTATTCAAAGAATTGAAAATGGGGAAAATGCAGGGTTAGAATCTATAAAATCATTAGCGGCAGTCTTCGAAACTAATATTAAAGATTCCGACAAAGAAGAAGAATTAGAGCAAATCAGAAAAGAAGAAATTTATATCCAAAAATTAAAAAACTTCTATAAGCTTCTAGTACTCGCTTTTGTAAACCTCCTTGTATTCTTTTTCATTGCTATTAATGACTCCGATTCGGATGGTTGGTACTTGTTTGGCTATATGGTTGTTACCTGGACTATTTTCCTTGGAATATATTCCTTCAGTAATTTTGATTTCTTTGGAGAAGAATGGAAAAAGAAAATGATTGCAAAAAAATTTAAGAAGAACTAATCTTTATCAATTGATATACCCAGTCACCTAGACCGACAGAATTGCGAAATTATTCAATTTTTATGCATAAAAACGAAGTGAATTTTAGGTTAAATATTTCTGTTAAGTTTAAAATTTTGAAGGCAATTAATTATTTTCGTTTGATAGATAAAAATGCTGTGAAATAGGTGCAAAACGGGGCATTTACAAAATGAAACAGATCTAAACTCGTTTGACTCAAAAAGCAGCTCGGTTTGTCCAAATCTTTAACGACTGCAATATGCAAGTATCACCTGTATTATGTGACTCAAAGTTTGAATCCCTCGATCGAGATGGCTATGTTATTTTAAAAGGTGTTTTGACACCGCAATACATTGCTGATTTAAAGCAAGAAGTAGAACGAATTAAAGACCGCGAAGGAGTAAGAGTTGGAGAACACGGGTATTCCGAACTGCGGGAGAAACTAATTGAGAAGAAAAGTCGTTTTCGTTTGAAGTGCTTCGATGGGCTATTCCTCTTCCTCAAAATTTCGCTAGGGCTAGTTATAAAATTAATTCCTCAAGTTCGTCAAGGTATTTCATTATACACAAGAGTTCCTATGGACTACAAGCATACATCTTCCATCGAGCGAGAGTTGCGACAAATGTTAGTTTGTATTGTAGAACAATTGGACATCCCTACGGACATAAGAGTTTGTGATCTAGTGAACAAAGGGGAAATATTCGATGTATTGTATCAAAACGAAGAAGTATTATCCTTAGTAAAACACACTATTGGTGACGACTTTAAACTCTCTTCTTTAAACCTCCGATCTCCAAAAGGAGCCAAAGAGAATCAAGATATGCACGTAGACTATCCTTGGGCTGTTAGTGGTGAAAAATTCTATGCATGTAATGCCCTGTGGTTGTTGGACGACATGACTGCACAAAACGGTGCCACTAGGATACTTCCTGGAACACAAACCTCAGGTAAAATGCCTTATGAGGAGATGCCTAATCTCAAAGCGGATCACCCAGATCAAATTCTACTCGAGGCCAAAGCAGGAGATGTACTGTTTGTCAACTCTCATGTTTGGCACGGAGGAAGTAGAAATAAGTCCGGTGAGGATAGAACAATAGTTCAGAGTTATTTCGTCAATAGAGCCCACACCCCTCAGCAACACCAAAGATTTCAGATAAAGGAATCCACCAAATCCAGATTGAATAAAGAGTCCTTAAAAATTCTCGATATCCATATGTAATTTAATTTCACCTTCCCCTGATTAATAATTCTCTCAATTATCCTTTGAGCATCAATAAAATTGACTATCGGTTGCCTATCTTAGGATAATTAAGTCTAATTGACTTGAATAAAAGATTTTGACTTTGATGTCAAGGAAAAAAATTTACTCTTTTGAGTGGTTCAAACCCACAGGAATATGAAGGAGAGAACTTTTTTGTATATTCATCCTCAAGTCCTACAGAAGCAGATTTCTCTCAACAAGGACTCTATTAATTGGAGAGCGTAATAAGCGTTTTTTGTCAATAAGAATAAAATATAAAACTCTATTCTATGAAAAGAATATATTTCATTGCCTTTATAACTATTTTAGGCACTACAATTTCCTGTAAAAGCGATAAAACTAATAAAGCTAATGCAGAGGAGAACAAGGCAAAAGTATCCGAACAAATAACGGTCCTAACCGATGAAAACTACGGCTTAGCTGAATCGCAATTTATTTTCAAAAAATATATAAAAGATATCGCCGCAGTAACTAAAACGGACGGTATGGGTGTTTTTATGCACAACAAAAAAGCAGCCGACCCTAAAGACCGAACAGTGGTTCGCATAAATTTTGACACCCAATATTCCGTTGCTATTTTGGATCTAAATCAAGAAGCCATACTCACAATGCCAGAAACCAATGGTCGTTATCAAACTGCATGGTTTATTACCGAAGAGCATTACAACCCCATGGCAATAGATAGCCCAGGAACCTATACTATAACTCAAGACAAAACGGGGTCTAGATATGTTATGGTGGTCATTCGAACACAAGTAAACATGACCGATCCAAAAGATCTTGCCATAGTATCCGCTTTGCAGGACAAGATTCAATTGAGCCAAAAAGACAGAGGGTCTTATGTAGTAACGAATAACTGGGACAGAGAAAAAGTCCTGGAGATGCGAAAAAAGTACCAACGTATCGTGGAGGAAAAGAATATCACCTCGAGTATGATGTTTGGCAAAAAAGGAGAAGTCACTCTAGAAGGTCATAACGCAGGTGTCGCAACTGGGTGGGGAGGGATGACACCGAAACAAGCGGTCTATCCTAATTTTCAACCTAAAAACTCAAATCCAGCAACCCTGATTCTAAAGGATGTCCCTGTCGCCGCATTTTGGTCGATCACCGTATATGATAAAGATGGATTTGTAAATGGGGAGCGCTATAATGTAAATAGTTCCTTCGCTAAGAAAAATAAAAACGGTGAATATATTATCCAATTTGGTGGAGATAAAATGTCCGAGAATTACCTAGATGTTTTTGAAGGATGGAACTTTATCCTGCGTATGTACCAACCTGAAGAAGCATACTTTAACGGTAGCTGGAAAGTACCCGAATTAAAGTCTTTAGATTAAAAAAAATCCACACCTCCTCTTAACTCCAATCAACATGAAAAAAATCATACCGGTAATTTTCGCCATAATCATGCTTTTAGGAGCTGCTGGTCACGTTGCATCTCCAGAGATGTATGCCCCGCTAATTCCTAGTTTTATTCCAGAG
Source organism: Flavobacteriaceae bacterium (assembly GCA_042091275.1). Taxonomy (GTDB): domain Bacteria; phylum Bacteroidota; class Bacteroidia; order Flavobacteriales; family Flavobacteriaceae; genus JBELHR01. The sequence continues at coordinate 1,922 of JBELHR010000033.1, read as the reverse complement.
TTTATAGCCCACTTGTTCTCTACAGTGGCTGAATTGGGAGTCGGTATTGCACTATTAGTTCCCAAGTATCGCAAATACGGCGGACTCGGTTTTATGGTTTTAATGGTCATTTTTCTACCTATTCACGTTTGGGATTTACTCAGAGAAGAACCATTCATAGGCAGCAAAACAATTGCTACAGGGAGATTGGTGGCCCAATTCTTAATGATATATACCGGTTGGTGGATTTACAAAAAGTATGAAAATTGAGTTATTAAAATTACCCAATGTTAGATTTTCACAAGACCCTCCGCTCGGATAAAGTTCTTCTAAGGCCCATGATGCTGAACGATTTTGAGCAAATGAAAACTTTGACTAAAGATCGAAATATGTGGTATTATTTTACTGCAGATTTATCGGATGAAAACATCCTTCATAACTGGATTGAAAAAGCAGTTTCGGATCTCGAAAAAAACATAGCTTTACCATTTACGATGATCTCGACGGAGAATAACGATATTATCGGAACAACTAGAATTGGCAATATTTCCGAAGTAAATAAAAGAGTGGAAATTGGCTGGACTTGGATCTCCAAAGACTACCAAGGAAGCGGTCTAAACCAACATGTGAAAAAACTGCTGTTTGAATATTTATTTACCCAAACCAATACTTTAAGAATCGAATTTAAGACCGATGTTTTAAATATTCCAGCGAGAAAATCAATGGAAAAAGTCGGCTTGGTAGAGGAAGGAATTCTGAGGAGTCATACCCTTATGACAAATAATAGAAGAAGAGATTCGATTTACTACAGTATCTTAAAAGAGGAGTGGAAAGAAAACAAGAATGAATAAAGAAGCTATCATCACCATTGTTGGTTTTTTGGGCGCAGGAAAAACGACCTTATTAAAACATCTTGTCGATGCCTATTCCGCCGCCGGCTGGAGTCCTTTTATTTTGTTGAACGACTACGAAAATGCGAATCTAGACACCCAACAATTCACCGAGCAGCTGAGCACAAAATCCATTCGTGCTTTGACGGGGAGCTGTATATGTTGCTCTGGAATTCATGTACTTCGAGAATTTGTAAACAATATTCCTCATAGAGAAAAAGGGATAACTTTAATCGAAGCGAATGGAACTACAGATGCTTGCTCTCTGGCAGAGTTTCTAGGAACCGGCTTAGAGGACAGGTTCCTACCTCCTATTCAATTATCTGTTGTCGATGCGAATAATTGGCAAAAACGAGGAGAGCACAACGAACTTGAAGCCAATCAAATTCAGCTTTCCTCCTCAATTCTCCTGACCCACCTCAAGGAAATTTCTGAGCAAAGACGCAATGAAGTAATTAAAGACATCCAAAGAATTAATCCAAGTGCTGAGATTATCGATTTAAAAGAACTAGATATCAATCGACTTCCAAGTCTCTCTCCGTCGCAAAATGAAATAAAAAAATTAGATCATTCAAAAGCTCACTGGTCTTCTTGCTCTGTCGATTTGCCCGATCTACCTCATCGAGATAGTATAAAGGCACTGTGTAATAATTTCCCAAAAGACATACTTCGAGTCAAAGGATGTGTGAAAATTACTGGGGAAGAAAGATTTACCTATTTTGAAAGGACCCCAGATGGCACAATAACAATTCGGCCATTTAACGGGACCCCTCCCATGGGAACCAAGTTATTGTCTGTAGGACTGGGGAGTGAGCCCTCTCTATTGAATAGGTTGATTGAGAAGACCCTTGAAGACTATCAGCCTCTCTAGTCTCAAAAAAGAAATTCTATATTTAACCCTCAAATTAAACTAAAAAATGAAAAAAATACTACCCCTTATCCTTATTGCCTTTCTAGTATTCTCTTGTTCCGATAAAGAAGAGGAAGTGCAAATACCAGAGCAAATTGAGCCTGTTTTATTCGACAACCTCAACTATAATGTTCTTGAATTCC
>JBELHR010000032.1:10785-19951 GCA_042091275.1 Flavobacteriaceae bacterium | reverse complement strand
TCGGAGGTAGCGACAGTAGTTACCCTGACTTTGCTGATTTCTTTAGTTGAAGCTTTGATAATTTTACCTGCTCACGTAGCGCATTCAAAAGCATTGGATCGCAAGCAAAAGGTTTATGCTATCAACAAGTACGCTGAGAAGTTTATGGATTATATGAGAGATAGGTTATACGCGCCAGTATTGCGTCTGTTTATAAAAAATAGATTCTTCGCCCTATGTGTACCAATTGCACTGTTAATTATGACAATCGGAGCAATTTCGAGTGGTTTGATCCGAATCACATTCTTTCCATCTATTGCATCGGATAGAATCTCCATTAATCTTACCATGCCTCAGGGAACAAATGAGCAGATTACAGATTCTTTGATTACTCAGATAGAAACTGCTGCTTGGGCAGTGGGAGAGGAGTATAATGAGCAGCAGAGTGGTGATGATCCAGTTATAGATAATATTATCAAGACCATAGGACCTGCGAGATCTAATGCATCTTTAAGTATAAACTTATTACCTGGAGAATTGCGAGATTTCTCCGCTCAAGAAATAAACAATGCAATTAGAGACCGCGTCGGAACGGTTTACGGAGTTGAAAGTCTAACATTTGGATCTGGTGGAAACTTCGGTGGTTCTCCAGTTTCTGTATCCTTGGTTGGAAATAATGTAGCAGAATTAAAATTAGCCAAGGAAGAATTGAAATTGGCGCTTTCTCAAAATCCCGAGCTCAAAGATATTACCGATACAGATCCCGCAGGTATCAAAGAGATTGATATAAAACTAAAAGACAATGCCTACTTATTAGGTTTTACATTATCTAATGTAATGTCCCAAGTGAGAAGTGGGTTTTTCGGCTTACAAGTACAGAGGTTTCAGCGAGGTCAAGACGAAATCAAAGTCTGGGTCCGCTATGACGAGGCGGAACGCAGCTCTATTAAAAATTTAGACAACATGCGCTTGGTTAGTCCAACGGGAACAAGAGTAGCTCTTTCTGAGATTGCCTACTACGAGATCACGAGGGGAGAGATAGCGATCAACCATATTGAAGGGCAGAGAGAAATTAGAATCGATGCAGACATTAAAGATGCTAAAAAAACCAGTGCAACAGATGTCAATCTGGAAATCCAAAACGTCATCATGCCTGAAATAAGTCAAAAGTACCCGAGTGTATCGGCACTTTTTGAAGGGCAAAATCGAGAAACTCAGAAATTGATAAATTCAACTAATCTTCCTGGAAGTGTGATTCTACTTTTAATCTTTGTAGTGATTGTCTTTACCTTTAGGTCTTTTAGTCAGCCATTTATGCTCCTGTTGATGGTGCCATTGAGTATTATCGGAGTTGCTTGGGGACATTATATTCACGATTTCCCAATCAATGTACTTTCCTTACTCGGTATTATTGCTTTGATTGGAATTATGGTAAACGATGGCTTAGTTTTAATTTCCAAGTTCAATATATATTTAAAAGAGGGAATGTCTTATGACGAGGCCTTGATATCCGCAGGAAAGTCGCGATTTAGAGCAATATTTTTGACTACTATAACAACCGTAGCAGGTTTGGCTCCGCTAATATTTGAAACGAGTAGACAAGCTCAATTCCTAATTCCTATGGCCATCTCTATTGCTTACGGTATCGGTATTGCAACGCTTTTAACGCTTTTGACGCTTCCCGTGTTATTGTCCTTGGTCAACGAGTCTAAAGTATTGATCAAGTGGTTCTGGAGGGGTAAAAAACCATCTAGAGAATCCGTTGAACGCGCAATTAGTGAAATGAAATATGAACTTCAAAGTTTAGAAGATGATAGCGATAATTAAAAGAAACGTATATATAGTTGTTTTGGGGATATTTGGTTTTGTCCAGTCTCAAGAAGTTTTGACCAAACAAGAGGCGTTGAATATCACTCTTGAAAATAATTACGATATTTTAATTTCCAGAAATTCTGTAGAACAGGCGGATAATTCTCAAGACATTCTAAACAGTGGCTATTTACCGACCTTAGTAGGATCTGCTCGAAGTAACTATATCTATTCGAGTGTAAGAGAAGGGACTCAGTCCAATGCATCTATTGGTTTGAACTACGTACTTTTCGATGGCTTAAATCGTAAAAACACTTATAAGCGTCTAAAAGAATCCTATAATATTAGTGAAATTCAGGCACAGCAAATTGTTGAAAACACAATGATTACGCTATTTACGGCATATTATGAGCTCGCTAGACTCGAGGAAAACGAAAGAACTCAAAGTAGGGCTTTGGCAATTTCAAAAGAACGTCTAAAACGCGCGGAGTACAGCTTTGAATACGGTCAACAGACGAGACTTGATGTCTTAAATGCCGAGGTAGATGTCAATAGCGATAGTATTAACTACCTAGATATAAAAAGACAACTCGCCAATGCAAAAAGAGATTTAAATGTAGTTTTGGGAAAAGAGGTAAATACAGAAGTAAATGTAGATACAACTGTACAATATCGCACGGATTTGATGCTCGCTAACCTCGAAGAATACGCTATTTCTAGGAATGTCGAATTAAGGCAAGCCGAAGCAAATATAAATTTAGGAGAGTTGGATGTTAAAATTAGCAGATCTGGTTGGATGCCGACTGTTTCCTTGAGTGGGGCTTATGCATGGAGTTATTCTAATATTAATAATGCATTTAACCCTGTTTTAGGTGGTATGAACGCAGGGGTAAGTATAAATTGGAATATTTTTGACGGAGGTAGATCTAGTACCAACGTTCAAAATGCTAAAATTGGTATTGAAACTGCTGAAATTCAGAAACAACAAGTAGAGGAGCAATTAAAAAGAGATTTAAACAACGCTTACGAGACCTATACAAACTTGCTTTTTACCTACGAGGTGCAAAAAAAGAACGTAGAAACCAATGTGAGAAATTTTGAGAGAACAAGTGAGGGCTATAAATTGGGACAAATAAATTCTATAGATTTTAGACTAGCTCAAGTGAATCTTCTAAATGCAGTTTTAGCAAGGTCTCAAGCCAAATATAATGCAAAACTCGCAGAGCTTCAGGTGCTTAGAGTGTCTGGTATTTTGTTAGATAATCGGGTCTACTAGGAATCTTCGACCAACTTTATATTAAACCTAATTATATTTTTGTTTAACAATTATTGTATTTTGTTAAACAAAAATGTATCTTTGGGTATGGAAAAAATTGTAATAATCGGTGGTAGTACCGGTATAGGAAATGCCTTGGCAGAGATTCTTTCAGAAAACTTTGACGTTCACTGTTTTCATAGGTCAGAATCCACATCAAATTCAAATAACATTAGCCACTATCCGTTTGATGTTTTAACGGATGATTTTATGGACCTCGGTGAAATTAAATCCCTAGTTTATTGTCCAGGTTCGATTAATTTAAAGCCTTTCAGCAGTTTGAGCTTAGAACAGTATAAGGAGGACATGGAAATCAATGTCTACGGTTTTGTTCGCGCTTTGCAGTTCTATAAAAATAAATTCCAAGAGGGAGGAAGCGCTATAGGATTTAGTACTGTTGCAACTATGCAGGGAATGCCATTTCACGCGAGTGTAGCTGTTGCAAAAGGCGCCTTAAATGGACTTGTTAAGACTCTTGCAGCAGAGTGGGCTCCGAAAATCAGAGTCAACGCGATCGCTCCAACGCTTACCGATACACCATTAGCGAGTAAACTTCTGAGAAACGAAAGGCTTATTGAAAAAATGAAGGAAAGACATCCTTTAAAACATATTATCGATCCCACAGAAATTGCTGGGCTTTGTAAGTTTCTTATCAGTGATATGGCTCGTGGTATATCTGGCCAAATTATTCCTGTGGATAGCGGAATAGTAAGTATGAAAATATGATACTTCTAATTTTCGCAAAGCTTGTTGTCGGTTTAGGGATATTGAATGTTTGGATACTGCGGGCCTCGAAGGCCAGTCCGTGGAGAGGCTTAGACGCTCTAAACCTAAAAGAAGAATTTGCTAATTACGGCTTGGGACTAAAGTTTTTTTACTTTGTTGGAGCTATTAAAATTTCTGCTAGTATCGGACTAATCATGAGTATTTGGTACCCAGATTTTACAGAGTTGTCTTCCTTAGCACTTATCGCGACGTTGATCGGTTCGGTCATCATGCATATCAAAGTAAAGGATCCGATAAAAAAATGTTTACCGGCGATTAGTTTGATATTGTTGCTTTGTGTTATTTTGATGGAATAACACTGTTATAGCAAAGCATTACAACCTGTCTTATAATTTATATTATGTTAAATAGGGTTTTTTCTAATTGTTGTATATTAGAATAAAGCTTTAATCGATGCGCCAAACCCTTCTTTTACTAGTATTCTGCTCTGCGGTATTTCGTGCCTATGGCCAACAAGAAATCACACAGGACTCCATTCAAGATGATTTCGATATTTATGGCCTCTTTCAAGTACAAACGGTTCTTCAAGATGGCGAATATCATATAAATGACGGATCGACCCATATAGGACTTGATTTCGTAAAACGAATCTCTCCAAACCTAACCTTCTATGCTCAAATTGAAATTGGGTTGAATTTAGTTACCTCAGAAAACTTTGACGCTATTGTAAATCCCAACAGCGACAAAGATTTTTTTGATCTTGTAAACCCTAATAACGATAAGTTTGGATTTAGTAGTAGATTGGGACTTGTAGGTGTTGATTTGGGTAAATACGGAAAATTTAGTGTTGGAAAACAATGGTCTGTATACTATGATATAGCTGGATGGACGGATTATTGGTATAATTTTGGAGCAGATGTTACTCCGGCATACTGGAATGATACTGATGGTGGATCCTCTGGTACCGGTAGAGCAAATAACGCGAGTATTTATAGAGTTTCTCTTCCCACAGGAACAAATGTTGGTCTTCAAGTTCAGGCTATTAACAAACGCTATAGTTATGGTGCATCTTTAATACAAAATATTGGAGATTTAGAAATTGGAGCATCTTTTATTCATTCTGATATGAATGAGGTATTTAAGGACTCTGTTGCTAATTTTACAAATCCAATGAAGGAATTAGTAGCGGGTTTTCGTTATATGAAAAGAAAGACTTATGCCAGTCTCAACCTAACTTCAGGAGAAAATAGAATTATTAAAATAGATGGTAATTATACGGCTATTCCAACTTGGGGTTTTGAATCGGTATACTCCCATCAGTTGAATGAAAAATGGATGCTTATTGGAGGGTTTGACTATTTAGAATCGAGAAGAGATTACAGTGGGAAACTCAACTCTATGTTTAATTACATACTGTCTGCTAACTATAATTTATCAAAAAATGCTTTTTTCTATGCTGAGTTTAGTTACAAAAACCCAGATTCTGAGCTGTCAAATTACACCGGTTTTGCATCTGCAATTGGATTCATTTACAAGACTCGTTTCTTCAAACGAAAGGTTCATGAAAAATTCTTTTAATAATCTAATAGAGCATCAATAGCAGGCTTTAAATATTTGCTAGCGAGATAATTTTCCTCCAAAGCGCCTTGGAAAGGAATTGGCGTGTCTAAAGACCCTAGCCTTTTAATCGGTGCGTCCAAATATTCAAAACAAGTATCCATTAATTGGGTTACAATTTCTGCAGAAAAACTCATAAACTGACTATCCTCGTTAAGGACAAGTGCTCTACCTGTCTTTTTTACACTAGAAATCAAAGTTTCCCTATCCAATGGCACCAAGGTTCGCAAATCGATAAGTTCAATTTTATTGTGGTAGTCCCCTATTATATCTTTTACCCACTGAACACCGAGCCCATAGGTTATTACAGTGAGATCGGAACCAGATTCTACAATATTGGCCTTACCAAACGGCATTTGATTGTATTCTGACCCCACAAGTCCTCTCAAACTCCTATAAAGTTTTTTATGTTCGAAAAACAACACAGGATTTGGGTCGTTTATCGCTGTGCACAAAAGGTTTTTAGCATCTTCAGGATTAGATGGATAGACTATTTTTAGTCCTGGAACTGCAGCGAACCAGGCCTCGTTGGTTTGGGAATGAAAAGGACCTGCTCCAACCCCAGCTCCACAAGGCATTCTCAAAACAATGTCGGCATTTTGTTTCCACCTGTAAAAAGACTTTGCCAATAGATTTACAATGGGATTGAACCCCGAACTTACGAAATCAGAAAACTGGAGCTCTACAATAGATTTTACGCCTCTTACACTCAAGCCATAAGCCACCTCAATAACACCAGATTCGCAAATAGGTGTATTTCTAACTCTAGATTTTCCGAATTTCTCTAAAAAACCATCGGTTATCTTAAAAACTCCTCCGTATTCGGCAACGTCTTGACCCATTATAATAAGGTCTTCATGTTTTTCCATACTCTGTCTCAAACCTAGTTGTATGGCATCGACAAATCTCATTTCTTCTTTTTGGGCGCTACTAATATTTTCCTTCGACTTATATGACTGAAAGACTTCATCTTCCTCGTCCCAATCTACATTACTTATTGTATCAATTTGGTTAGCCGAGTCAATCGCTTCTTCTATATCTAAAGCAATTTCTTTTCTTATGCTATCTACTTGATTTTTATCTATATACGATAAGTCATATAATTTATCGATATAGTTTTCTACAGGATCTCTATCCTTCCACTTTTGCAATAAATCTTGAGGTACATATTTGGTTCCGCTAGCCTCTTCATGCCCTCTGACTCTAAAGGTTTTAAACTCTATCAAAACAGGCTTAGAAGTGCTTCTTATCTGTTTAGTAATTTCAGATATTTTACTATAAACTAAACTCAAATCATTACCGTCAATTACATGACTTTCCATTCCGTAACCCACAGCTCTATCCGCTATATTCTCACAATTATATTGTTCGCTACTCGGAGTAGACAGTCCGTATCCATTATTTTCCACACAAAACATAACCGGCAAATCCCAAACAGAGGCAATATTTAACGCCTCGTGAAAATCCCCTTCGCTCGTACCTCCTTCTCCTGAAAACACAGCAGCAATTTTACCGGTTCCTTTTAGTTTTTCAGCAAGAGCAATTCCATTGGCGACTCCCATCTGAGGCCCCAAATGAGAAATCATTCCGACAATACGATGCTTTATGCTACCAAAGTGAAACGACCGATCTCTTCCTTGAGTAAATCCGCTTTTTTTTCCCTGCCATTGTAATAATAATTCTAAAGTGGAAACTCCTCTACTGGTAAATACACCGAGATTCCTATGCATGGGGAGAATAAAATCATCGCTTTTTAATGCAGCGGTAACACCTACAGATATTGCTTCTTGACCGATACCAGAAAACCATTTTGAAACCTTACCCTGACGGAGAAGTAAAATCATTTTCTCCTCAATCATACGCGGTTTTAAAATCAGCTTTAAAAGATCAATATGCTCTTTTTGAGAGAGTTGAGATTTCTTCTTTTTAATAAGCGCTTTCATTTAGTTCTGTTTGCGAACTAATGTAAAATAAAAAATCCTCAATGCAAAATATTGAGGATTTTTTAAAATAAGAGATTAAATATTATAAATCTCTAAAAATTGCGTGCATCATACGCTTTTTGTCGTTGATACTTTCTTCTAGGGAAATCATGGTTTCTGTGCGACTTACGCCGTCTATAGCGTCGATTTGAAAGATAATATCCTTAGCGTGATTCGTGTCTTTAGCGCGGACTTTACAAAAGATATTGTATTTACCGGCTGTTATGTAGGCAACCGTAATATTAGGAATGGAGCCTAACTCCGTCACTACGTTTTGAGTCAAATTCGTCTTATCTAAATATATACCGATATGAGCGATAAAACTATAACCCATTTTTTCATAATCGATTGTAAGGGTTGACCCTCTAATTATACCTTCCTCTTCCATCTTTTTCACTCGAACATGAATGGTTCCAGCCGAAACCAAAAGCTTTTTAGCAATATCGGTAAAAGGAGTTCTAGCATTCTCAATTAGCATATCCAATATCTGATGATCTATTTCATCTAGAATATATTTTTTCATGGTAATAGGTTTGAAATAATTATACGCAAATTTACGGAATTATTTCAATTATATACAAAAAATCACTCTTAATTTTAGTTATATATAAATAAAAAGGTCTTTTTAGAACTTATAATTCATTAAAGCCTAGCTTACTTGAAAGATCTCCACGACACTCTTCTCGCAGGTAAGGTTTTGACTTATCCCCTTGAATCTCAAAATCATAGAGGTAAGCAATATCTTCGCTAGAAGCATTAAGCCCAGTGTTTGCACGTTCTATAACATCAAAAAACAAGGTATCGTTTTCGGGTATGTTAAAATATTCAACTGGATCGAAACTGTGCGATTCTCCCTTAGCTATATAGTCCAGCGCAACTGCAATAGCGAGAAAGTTAAAGCGTCTGGTGTGTTTTCTGTTTAAATCGTCGATATAATGCCCTGCCTCAATTAGAATCGTCGGATATCCTAGCTTTTGGAAGTTATCGCCGGTAGCCGTGGGATAAAACTCATCTGTATATCGCCCCACTTGATTCGGTATCACTGTTTGGAGATACTTATTCATCGCTATGATTATCTCCATACTTTTTAATCGAACGTCTGTAACCTCTCTTTTTACACTTTGACTAGGAGCTAAAAAGGAGATGGTAGCAGGAAGCTTGTGATTAATAGGATTAAAAATATTGCGTTGATCGTGAAGATTAAAACAATAATGAGGTTGGACTTGATCTAAAATAGCTTTTAGAAATTGCAACTCTAAACTCTCAAAGTCAACAGCGTCTCTATTTAAATCCACACCCTTTGCGTTTACTCTTGTAAACAACTCAGAACCGTCCGGATTGAGTACTGGTATTACATAGAGAGAAACCGACTTAAGCAGGTTGTTAAACGATGTTACATTTGTAAACAATGAGTTCATGTAGTCTAAAAGGGCTTTTGTGCCTGTAGTCTCGTTCCCATGCATCTGACTCCAAATAAGTATGTCAGTCGACCCGCTTCCAAATTTATAGCACACCAAATCCCTATTCTCCTCAGAAAACCCTTTTTTGAATATGTTTTGTTGATAAACCTTAAGATGCTTAGCACTCTTACTATAAGGCAAGTAACGGTCCTCTAGCCCTGATACTCGGAAAGAATCATAAGCTCTATTAATATTGTCAATATCCATAAAACTAATGTAGTAATTAATTTAATGCGGTGTAATTCTACCTAAAAATTCCAATAAGTTTTATTTATTAC
>JBELHR010000032.1:0-10685 GCA_042091275.1 Flavobacteriaceae bacterium | reverse complement strand
AAAAACATAATAAAGCATGAATTATTCTGAAATAACCTCTCGAATTATGGATTTTGTAGCCTCCTTAGAAATTAGCGCCGCGGAATTTGCAAATCAAGTGGGAATACCAAGGTCGAGTTTGTCTCATCTGCAGAGCGGACGAAACAAACCTACTTTAGAGTTAATTGATAAAATCATTTTGCGTTATCCAGAATTGGATTTGATGTGGATACTAAAAGGAGAAATTCAAGAAATTAAAGATCCCTCCTCACCTTCAACACAATCTAAAGAAATTACTACTTCAAAAGAAATTGATAACAAGAAGGATGTAGAATCTATAGTATGGTTTTATACAGACGGAACTTTTAAAACCTTTTACAAATAGTTATTCGGTTACAAGCTTATTTAATGCAGCACTTACGATATTCACAATATCTTCTCTGTTGTCATAATTTAACTTGTATTGTTCCGCTATGATCTGACGAAGAAGATCAATACCAACTCCTTTAAAACCGTAGCTTGCATAATTCATAGACTTATCCACTATAGAATCGCAAAGGTTTTTAATTGCTTTGGAGTCATTGGACTTGATAACCCAATCAAACCCCTCTTCATAAGTCTCTTTCATCTCCTTGTCTCTAATCAAGTACATACCATCTATTAGATAAGATGCGACGAAGCTCATTTCAGAGGTATTTCTCTCGTTTATATATATGCTGACTAAGGGATAAGCTATTCCCGTCTTGGTATTATCTGGCATACCAGTCGCCGCTCGAAATGCTGCATCCTGATCTATATAATACATTGCAGTCAAGGCTTGAGTTAAAATAGCATTGGACTGGGAAGAAAGCGCATTATTAAAAATATTGAAATACTCAGGATTGACTAGTTTCCCCAATAATTCAATGGCAGCGGCACGAACGTAATTGGATCGATCCGAAGTGACTAAAGATTCAATATAATTAATCGTAGAGCGTTTAGAGGTCTTGTAAGCGAGATTAATATTTTCTAGGGCATATATAGCAACCATATCCTCTTGGCTCTCGACGCTAGTGGCAAATACTTTAAATACTTCAGGATCCTCCTGCTGATCTTTCAAAGCTTCTAAGGCTTCTACCCTGTCAATCGGGTTTTGAGCGTATAAGGCTTGGAAAACTTGTTGGGAAGGCGTCCTTGTTTGATAAATTTCTGCCAATAAAGACTTGGATTCGTTCACAGTTATCAGGTCAGGAATATCAGCGTATGGGTAAAGCATAGATTTTTCCCTTGCATCCACCCAAACTAACTCTGAACGGATATTGTCATCGTCATAAATATTAATTTCAAGAGGGAATTGATAAACTTCAGTCAATTGTTTTACCGAAACAGAGAAAGTGCGATCTAAAATATTAAAATCTACATCTACTTGAATTTTGGGGTACTCCTCTCCAAAAAACCATTGGTCAAAAAACCAATTAAAATCTTGTCCAGTAACCTGTTCTACCGCAAGCCTAAACTCAGCGAGTTCTGTTTTGCCAAAAGCATTTTGCTTCAAGTATAATTTTAAGGAATTAAAGAAGTCTTCGTCACCAATTTCTAAACGCAACATATGAACAATAATTGCTCCTTTATTAAAATTAACCTTGTCGAATACCTCATAGGAGTTTTTAAAATCTTTACGGATAATTGCATTTCGCTTACCGTCGCTTTCCAAAAACTCTTGAAACAGTTTATTTAAATGCAAATCCGCTCTCTCTTTACCGTACTTGTGCTCCAACCACAAATATTCTGAATAGGTAGAAAACGCAGATGATAATGCTATATTTGACCAACTTTCAGGCCCTACGAAGTCCCCAAACCATTGTTGAAAAACAGTATGTGCTATTTTGGTTTCTAGTAAATTCACGTCTGCTAATTGTCCCTCAGACTGGTATGCTTTGTCGTAATATGCAGCAATAGTGGTATTTCCTTGCGATTCTCGGTTATATCCCTTTAAAATAATTTGATTGAAATTTTGATAAGGAAAATCCACATCTAATTTTTTCTCAAAAAATGAAATAACCTCGGCCGTATGGTCAAAAACCTCAGAACTAATTTCCTTATAGCTCGGATCGACATAGTAGGCTAAAGAAGTTTCTATATCAGCGTTTTCAACAGGTCGGACTTCAGCGTAATCCCCGATCGCTAGAAAAGACAAATAAGGTGCATGTTTCTCCTTTAATACCCAGAAGTCTTTTCTCTTTGAATTCCCTAAATCAATCTGTTTTTCCAAGAGACCATTAGATACGGTAACTAATTGTTTGGGAACTGTTACGGAAATCTGTTGGGTCATTCTTTGATTGGGCTCGTCAATAGTTGGGAACCAAATGCTATTAGAATTGGTTATACCGTCTGTCCATGCCGTTTTTGAATCTATAAAATAAAAACCACGGCTTTTACTACTATCTATTTTTCCAGCCCGATTAGGTCTAGCGGTATATTCAACGGAAATTTCAAATAATTTCCCTTTAGGAATACTTTTCCCCAGTTCAATAACCAATTTCTTTCCGTCGTAATTATACTCCAAAGACCTAGAGTCCATTTCAACTTTGCGAATAAGCATAAACTGAGCATCCAGCGAAATTTTATTTTGACTTGTTCGAAACGGAAAAAAAGTCAGTTTAACTGTCCCCTCTATTGTTTTTTCTTCAAAATCAGGTTCTATATCGAGATTCATATGCTCTAAACTGAAAATTCTTGCGGGTTCTTCGTTTGAAACCCTCTGACTCTGGGAAGAAAAGCATATAGAAATAAACAAAAACAGAAGCCTGAATCGAAGTACAGTCATAAAAATAGAATTGATTTTAATCAAAAATAAACAAAAAGGGGAGATAGCATAGCCACTCCCCTTTTATTAAGTTTAACTTAACAATTATATCCCTATCAGCGATTCAAAATCTCCAAAAGGCAGAGCGCTTGTATCGATATCTACCTTATTAGACAAGGTCATTATATCATTTAAGTTCATCTCTTTACCTAATACTCTTGCTACCCCCATTCCCGTTTCATCATTATAACCAAAAATAATTAGTTCGTTTATGGCATCTTCTTTTCCAGTAAAAAAGATCTTTACATCCATACCTTTTGTTCGAAATTTTAAGATTTCAGTAAAAGCATCCTTTTTTAGAATAGCATTCAATCTATCCTTCTGACTGGAGAAAAAATCTTTAGTTTCATCCGAGGATTCGAGCATTAGTAAATTTATTTTTTTTACGGATTTCAGAGTTTTCATCTCTTCCTCGTTCAAGTCCATATTTTCGGTTAAACCCAACAAACTAGCAGGAATATCGATTGACATAAAGTTCTCGTTATTTTGACTGTCTACAAAGAACTTTTGTAAACTATCACTTTGACAGGATTGAAGTAAAAATAAACTTATAAAGCTGAATAATAGTATTTTAAATATTTTCATGATTATTGTATTTCAATATTACCTCCAGTTGGAAGATTCATTTTTTCGGTCAAAAGAGCAACTTTATTCAAATCTATATCACCCATGAGTGACATCAAAACAGTTTGTTCATCTTCCTTGTCAGAAACAAACATAAGAAGTTCTTTCACATGGTCTTCGTCTCTACCTTGTTTTATATAAATCTTCACATTAGCATCTTTATCAGTAACCCGCATTAACTCGGTTAATTTTGAGGATTTAATATATTTTGTAGCCACCTCTTTCATCTCCCGTGCTATATCTTGATTCTCCGTGACATAAACTCTGAGACCGTCAATAGTCTTAATCATTTCCATATACTCCTGAGTTTCGGGATCCGTATCACTATTAAAGGAACTCATCAATTTGAACATGGACTTACTAACGACTACGGTAGTAACTTCATCAATGTCTTCAAATTTATCAAATGCACCTTGTGCTTGACTCAAAAAGGGCGCTGCTAGAAACAGCATTAAAAAGTATATATTCTTCATGTTATTTGTTTTTTTGGTTATAAATTATTTCTGTTGTTTGTTTAAATTTATCTAATTGTGCAAATGCTTGGTTTCCTTTATTCATGTTGCCTGAGAGAAAATCTAATGCCATTTGAGTTTGAGAAAAAGCGTCCTTTATCTCGTTTTCTTGCTTAATAGAGTACCCTACATAGACACTCGCCATAAGAGCAAATGATGCTGCAATTGACATCCATTTAAACCTTTGAGATTTTGCTTTTGGAAGTTTTATCGCATTGCTGAGTTGTTCCTTTTCATTGTTTGAAAAATAAGAAAACAAAGCCTTGTATTGCTTGTGCTTACTATCTACAAGGTCAGAGCTAAAGTATTTTTTCAACTGAGCTTCTTCTCGTAAATCTGTTTCACCTTCAAAATATTTATTTAACAGGCTATCTATTTTTTTAACTGACTCCATAACTGTGTTGTTTTATGAGTTGTTCTTTAATTTTTTTTCTCGCCCTGGATAGAGCCACTCGGATGGCAGTCGGTTTCAGACCCAACACCTTTCCAATCTCCTCAAATTCATATTGTTCTACATCTCGCATTTGAATAATAATTCTTTGCTGTTCAGGAAGTTGATCTATCAAGTCATGAACCAGACTCACCGAATCTTTAACCTCCATCTCTTTGTCCAAACCAGGACCTTTTTCTAGATAATTGCTATGAACTAATTTTAAGTTACCAGCTTGTTTCGATTTTAGTCGATCCAAACAATAATTCTTAGTCATTGTCATCGCAAATGCTTCCACATTTTTATAGGCTTCAAACTTCTCTCTATTTTTCCATAATTTAAAGAATAGTTCCTGGCTAGCGTCCTCCGCCTCTTCCCTGGATACTAAAAGCCGTTTGGCCAGTCGAAAAACCTTATCCTTAAAAGGATGGATTGTTTCTAAAAATTGTTTTTGATTCATTTTCTTAGCACTCTTTCTTTTCAGACGAGTAAGATAAATATTTGTTACACGACTTTTAAAACATATTTGTACATTTGAAGAAATCTCAATAAAAACTTATGAAACAGTTCTCTTTTTTATATACTCCGCTCTTATTTATTTTCCTTTTTCTAACATCATGTGAGGATTCCTCCGGTGGTGGAGGTGGTACTGAACCGATTCCAGCAGATGTAGAACTTCAAAATTATATGTGGAGAGCGATGAATGCCTATTATTTCTGGCAAGACAAAGTAGCTGTCTTATCGGATTCTAGATTTTCCACAACTTCCGAACTAAATAACTTTCTTGCAGATTATACGGACATACCCGCTTTTTTTTATAATACTCTAGTATATCAATATGGTATTACAGATCGATTTTCATTTCTTGTAGACGACTACATAACTTTGGAAAATTCATTTGATGGTATTAGTTTATCCAACGGAGTAGAATTTGGGTTATTTGTTTTGGACCAGACAGATGATCGCGTTTTTGGTACGGTAAGATATATTCTCCCCGATTCCGATGCGAGTTCAAAAGATATTCAAAGAGGAGATATTTTCAACCGAGTTAACGGCACAGAAATGACAAGAAGTAATTACCAAAGTTTGTTATTTGGTCAAGATGATTATAGTTTGGGCTTTGTTACCTTTGATAATGGAGATCCTGAAAATACAGATAAAGAAATTGCCCTATCCAAATCACAGTACACCGAAAATCCAGTTTATATAGCTGACGTTATAGATTCTGGAGATGAAAAAATTGGTTATGTTATGTACAATGCCTTTGTAGGTAATTTTGATTCCCAATTGAATCAAGCCTTTTCAGAGCTAAAAAGCGAAGGTGTAACAGAACTTGTGTTAGATTTAAGATATAATGGAGGTGGATCTGTTAGATCCTCGACTTATCTAGGAAGTATGATTACAGGACAATTCCCAGGAGAATTATTTACTCAAGAAAGGTGGAATCCTAAGGTGATGGCCTATTTCGATGGATTGAGTGAAGCGGATCGCGATGCTAATTTAAACAATTACTTCCCGAGTAGTATCGCTGCTACAGGTGAAGCTATTTCATCTTTGGGTTTATCTAAGGTTTACATCATTACTTCTAGAAATACTGCGTCTGCTAGCGAGCTTGTTATCAATAGTTTAAAACCTTATATCAATGTAGTGGTAGTTGGAGGTCAAGGAGTTGGTAAATTTGTTGCTTCCACAACCCTCTATGATTCCGATGACTTTACAAGAAATGGATCTAACCTGGCAGACCATACTTATGCCATACAACCCATAATCTTGGAAGAATTAAATCTCTTAGGAACAAATAATGGTGTTGTCGGTTTTGAGCCGGATCTCCAAATAATTGAATCTGATTTTGATATGGGTGTTTTAGGAGATCCTTCAGAACCTTTATTAAACAAAGCATTGGTAGATATTAATTCCAATTTTGCTTCCAAAACCTCCTCGAAATCAGCAGTTCAGAGTTTTGCCACTTTTCCTTTAGGATCTTCAAAAAGCAATACTAAGAATTTTCAGAAAATGTATGTGGATTTAAAAAGATTCAAACAAAACTAAAATGTACTTTCTTTTTGTTTTACTTTCCCTAAATTTTTCTAATGAGAATTTAGATTCTATAGCGGATATCAAAAACATAAGTGTTTATCCTCAAGAAGGTCAAAGTATTCGTGCTATCACTGTTGTTTCGGACAGAGAAATACACTTCGCTAGTGACCAAGGAGTTTATGGTAAAACCATGGATTCAGGGGAGAATTGGGATTTGCAAAAGGTATATTTTAAGGAGAAAGCAGTCGCTTTTCGCTCCATTGCAAAAACAGAAAACAATTTATTTCTGCTCTCTATTGCGACGCCAGCTTTATTGTATAAATTCTCTCAAAACATCAAAGAATTAGTTTATCAAGAGTCTGGTGAATCCGTGTTTTACGATGCTATGTCAATTAATAAAAATGGAGTAGGCATAGCAATTGGGGATCCAGATCAGTATGGTATGAGAATTATAAGATCAGAGGATTACGGTAATACTTGGCAAAGAATTTTAGCCGATGATATGCCTAAAGCAATTCAAGGTGAAGGCGCATTCGCAGCTAGTAATTCTAATCTAAAGCAGGTCGACAAGCGCGCCTATTTTATTTCAGGAGGTGTCCTCTCTCGATTTTATAGAAGTTTAGACAACGGTAAAACTTGGACATGCTCAGAACTCCCTCTAATCAATAACAAAGCGACGACAGGCGCTTATACTATGGATTTCTACAACAAGAATATCGGTATTGTTGCAGGAGGAGATTACATGAATAAGTCCGCTCGTTTCAAAACTATGGCACTGACAAAAAATGGCGGATTAAGCTGGCAGTTAGTTTCAGAAGCAAATAGTCCGGGATATGTAAGTTGTGTTCAATATGCACCAAACAGCGATGGAAACACCCTTGTTGCAATCAGTGTTGAGGGCTTGTCTATCTCCAATGACGGTGGTCAAACTTGGAAAACTATTCCCGATATAGAGGGCTATTATACTATCCGATTCCTCAACAATAAAACCGCTTGGATAGCAGGAGTTAATAAGCTCGCTAAAATCGAATTTTATTGATATTTACTTATCTTCGTGGCAAAAATTACACTTAAAACTTATATATGGAAGGCATTGTAGAACGCTTTATCAATTATGTTAAAATTGATACAGAATCCGATCCAAATAACCCAGCATTCCCATCCACGGAAAAACAATGGAATTTGGCAAGACATATTGTTAAAGAACTTGAAACTATTGGATTAGAAGACATTAGTCTGGATGAAAACTGTTATATCATGGCTACATTGCCCTCTAATGTAGATCACGAGGTACCGACAATTGGATTTATATCTCATATGGATACCAGTCCTGATTTTACGGGAGCAAATGTCAAGCCTCAAATTATCCGAAACTACGACGGTAATTCCATTGTCCTAAACAAGGAAAAAAATATTGTTTTGGATGCTGTATACTTTGATGATATTCAACAATACAAAGGGCAAGATATCATTACTACCGATGGTACTACCCTACTCGGAGCGGATGACAAAGCTGGACTCGCAGAAATTGTGACCGCTGTAGAATACCTAAAAGCTAATCCGCAAATCAAACACGGAAAAATCAGAATAGGTTTTACTCCCGATGAGGAAGTGGGAAAAGGCGCTCATAAATTTGATGTAGAAAAATTTGGAGCAGATTGGGCCTATACTATGGATGGAAGCCAGATAGGTGAATTAGAATACGAAAACTTTAATGCAGCCGCAGCAAAAATCACCATAAAAGGAAAGATTGTTCACCCTGGCTATGCTTTAAATAAACTGGTTAATTCCATGACTATTGCTTCCCAAATAGTCAACAAGATGCCAAAAGAAGAAGTACCTGAGAGAACAACTGGATATCAAGGTTTCTTCCATTTACACAGTATGGAAGGTTCTGTAGAACAAAGCACCTTGCAATACATTGTCAGAGACCACGACAGTGCGTTATTTGAGGAAAGAAAACAGTTTCTTGTGAATTTGGTAGCGGATATGAATCGAGAACTTGGAGAGGAGTTGATTTCTTTAGAGTTAAAGGATCAATACTTCAATATGAAGGAAAAAATTGAACCGATGATGCATATTATCGATATCGCTAAAGAAGTTATGATCGAATTAGGGATCAAACCAGATATCAAGGCCATACGAGGTGGTACCGATGGATCCCAATTGAGTTATATGGGGCTTCCTTGTCCAAATATTTTTGCTGGTGGACATAATTTCCACGGGAGATATGAATACATACCTATCCCCTCACTTATCAAAGCAGCTGAAGTCATTGTAGGAATTGCAGAAAAAACTGCGCTGCGTTAATCTTGTGAAAATTTAACATAAAAGCGATATTTGTATAAAAATATCGCTTTTTTTATGGGGTCTCTTGGTTTGATTAGTTTTGAATAAAAAAAGATTATGCAAGCTGATCATTTACACAGAATTATAGAGAAACACGGATCTCCCCTATATGTTTACGACTTAGAGGTAATCGATAGACAATATTCTAGACTCAAATCCGCCTTTGAAAATGTTCCCGCCTTAGATATAAGATATGCGGTCAAAGCTTTGAGCAATGTCTCAATTTTAAAATACATCAAGAGTTTGGGTGCTGGACTAGACACGGTTTCCATTCAAGAAATTCTACTGGGTCTAGAAGCTGGTTTTGCTCCAGAGACGATAATGTATACTCCCAACGGAGTTTCTCTTGAGGAAATAGAAAAGGCTGCGGAACTGGGTGTTAATTTAAATATCGACAATCTTATCGTTTTGGAAGAATTTGGCTCCAAGCATCCCGATATTCCTGTTTGTATTAGAATCAATCCTCATATCATGGCTGGTGGAAATTCAAATATATCCGTTGGACATATTGATTCCAAGTTTGGTATATCCATTCATCAACTTCCACATATAAAAAGAGTAGTACAAAACACGGGGATGAAAATTAATGGGGTTCATATGCACACCGGCTCTGATATTTTGGATATTGAGGTGTTCATGTCCGCTGCAGATATTCTTTTTGATGTAGCCCGAAATTTTGAACACATAGAATTTATTGATTTTGGAAGTGGCTTTAAGGTTGCCTACAAACCAGAGGATTACTCCACTGATATTGAAAACTTCGGTCCAAGGCTGAGTGCAAAGTTTAACGAATTTTGCGATGAAATTGGTAAAGATTTGCGTCTGATGTTTGAACCTGGAAAATTCCTAGTCAGTGAATCCGGTAAATTTATTTCACGAGTCAATTCGGTTAAACAAACGACATCTACCGTATTTGCTCAGTTAGATTCTGGTTTTAATCACTTTATGCGTCCCATGATGTACAAGGCCTACCACCAAATAGAAAATATATCGAATCCGGAAGGAGCTCAGCGCTTTTATACCGTTACAGGCTATATCTGTGAGACAGATACTTTTGCTACTAACCGTCCCATATCGGAAATCCAACAAGGAGATTATCTCAGCTTTTCAAACGCAGGAGCCTATTGTTTCAGTATGAGTTCTCAGTACAACTCGAGGTATAGACCAGCTGAGGTGATGGTTCACGGGGAAAAGGACTATTTAATCCGAAAACGAGAAAACTTTCAAAATATTTTAGAAAACCAAATTATAGTTGAAATTGAAGAGAATGTAAATTGTTAATTTTTTTATTAATTATATCATATTCTATTATCTAAAGCGTTAGAATCTTATGTGAGTTCTTAGAAATTAGATACATTTGTTACAAACTAAATCTAAAATGAAAAACACAGCACTTACAACGGTTCATGAGGCTTTAGGAGCTAAAATGATGCCTTTTGCCGGTTATAATATGCCTATTCAATACGAAGGAGTAAGCATAGAACACGAAACGGTTCGAGAAAAATTAGGAGTTTTCGATGTCTCTCATATGGGAGAGTTTTTTCTCGAAGGGCCCAATGCTTTAGAATTAATTCAAAAGGTTACCTCAAACGATATTAGTAAAATTGTAGACGGACAGGCGCAGTACTCTTGTCTTCCGAACAAAGACGGTGGAATCGTAGATGATTTGATTATTTACAGGATACACGCTGAAAAATTTTTACTCGTTGTAAATGCCTCCAATATTGAAAAAGACTGGAATTGGATCTCTGGCTTAAATGACTTGAATGTTCAAATGACAAATGCTTCTGAAGAGTATTCTCTATTGGCTGTTCAAGGGCCAAAGGCAGTTGAAGCGATGCAATCCCTTACCGATATAAATCTGAGTGAAATAAAATTCTACCATTTTGAAATTGGATCCTTTGCAGGA
>JBELHR010000077.1:0-3251 GCA_042091275.1 Flavobacteriaceae bacterium | reverse complement strand
TTTCCCCTTTAAAATATGTGATGCGAGCCATGCGAGCAATATATCTTAAAGACAGTGGTTTTGCAGACCTTATTCCTGAATTCATTGCTCTCAGCATACTTGCACTCCTATTCAATGTCTGGGCGATCTTGAGCTATCAAAAAAAGATTAGTTAGAAAAACAAAGGTTAACTCAATAATAATCAGACTTTTAGCCGATTACCTCTTGCCATTAATATCGTATTGATCGAAAAACTCCCACAGCAATTCACCTGTATTTTGGCCATTTATATCCAAATCAAACCAGATATGTCCACCTCCTATGATTTGGTAATGATTTACAGAAACACCATTATTTCCATCGCTATAGTTATAGTAATTGATTTCCTGTCCTCTACTTTGATATTCGGCTACTTCGACATTTGTTGCAGTTTCATTGAAAGAAACCCAATAATTCAGAATTTCCTCCACAGAAAAGTAAAAGGAATTTCCATCATAGGGTATGGTAGAATCCGAGGTTCCGTGAAAACTAATTACTGGAGTTGGATGAGTGGGACTGCAAGTTTCTCCCAAATCGAGTTGACTCCCCGAAATAGAGCCTACCGCAGCAATTAAATCGCTCCTGTAGCAAGCTAGAGCAAAACTAAAAAAACCACCATTTGAATAACCACAGGCATAAACACGATCCAAATCCACCTTATAATCATCAGAAAGCCTTCTGATCAAAATATCGATAAATTCAAGGTCCTCAGCATCACTTTTATTGTCAGAACTATCTAAAGCAGCGTTCCAATGGGGAGAACCATCCAATAAACTTCCTTGAGGATACACTAATAAAAATCCTTCTGAATCGCTTAAATCCACCATATCGGCATAGGATGCATACTCCTCTGCCCTACCTCCAAAGCCATGGAAGTTAAGAACCACAGGCATTGAGTCATTTTCATCGTAGTTCTCTGGGATATGCAGCCAATACGTTCGTGTCTCACCATTTATGCCAATAGAGAATTCTTCTAAATTTGGATTGACTTGTGAGGTTTCCTTTAAAGAATCTATCACACTGTTTTCTCCACACGCAAGTGTCAAAAACGACAAAACATAAACATATATTTTCTTTAAAAAATAAGTCATTCTTATAATTAAAAGATTGAGTTCTCGTATACTTTAAGATTTATTCTGTTTAATCTCAACTCTTCGGTTGTGTTGTCTTCCTTTGGAATCTTCATTAGAATCCACTGGGTCTTGTTCTCCAAATGCATTTGATCGGATGCGCTGTTCTTGAACTCCTTTGGAGATCAAATATTCCTCCACAGCATTAGCTCTTTTTTCTGATAATTTCAAGTTGTATTCATCTCTACCAGAATTGTCCGTGTATCCAGAAACAAAATAGCTTATATTTTCAGGAGAATCCATAATCAGTTCAGCAACTCTATCTAGTTTACGTTGGGATTCCATCGTCAAAGAATAGCTGTCAAAACCAAAAAATATAGAGGTATCTATTAACTCCAATACATAAGGACAACCTTTGTTATCGATTGGACCAGCAACTGTCACACAAGCGTCGTCTTTGTCTAAAACTCCATCACCGTCAGTATCTGGCCATGGGCAGCCATTATTCTCTATTGGTCCTGCAACCTCTGGACAAGTATCATCTTTATCTAACAATCCGTCGCCGTCAGTATCTGGCCAAGGGCAACCGTCATTTTCTTGTGGTCCTGCTACCTCTGGACAAGCATCATCTCTATCTATTAAGCCATCCCCATCGGTATCTGGCCATGGGCATCCATCATTTTCTAAAGGTCCTGCAACCTCTGGACAAGTATCTTCTTTATCCGGTAGACCATCGCCATCGGTGTCTTTTTTCTTTCCGAATCTATAAGCCAATCCCAAACCGTGATTGAAATAGTACTCTGAAAGGATTCCTGTTTTTGCCTCTGGTATCTTGGAATCATTTTGAATGGAGGTCATCGCATAGATTCCGACTTTATCAGACAACCAAAAATTCACGCCTGCTCCACCTCCAAATGTAAATCCAGTTTGATTTGCAAAACTAGTAACTCCGGCATCCGCATATAAGTAGGGATCAAACCAACCCAATTCCTTGTCTCCTTTTAAGGATATTCGGACTGTACCAAGAGCGTTCCACATTTCAAAAGCCGATAAGTCTTGAAAAAGACACCCACATTCACCATAATACTCTTTCTGACCATATAAGGAACCCGCATAACTACCTTGAGCTCCAATAGAAACTCCTTTCCCTATATAATAAAGAAAAGCTCCTTCTATCCCATAACTGTGATCTCTTAAACCACCCCAATCTTTTAACTTACCGTCAAAGGAAGTGTAATTGTTGTTATCTAAAACTCCGAGGCCTAAATTTAGTGCCCATTTATGATCCGCATCTTGTGCATTTACAATGTTCATTGTACTCAATATAAAGGCAAAGGATAGCGTTAAAATCTTTTTCATGTGGTGCGGTTTTGAAAAGTAAATTTAAACAAAAATTTAAAAAAATACAGTAGAATTAAATATACGTTATTCGATATGTCCATCTCTTTATTTTTTTTATTTTTATACTTTGTTTTATGATACCAAAAACTATGAAAAAGATCACTTCTTTAAAGCCATTTAGCCTAATATTCAGTCTTGCTTGCTGTTTCCTATTTATCAATTGTGAAGAAGAACTTCCGAGATATGATATTGAGATTACCCACGGAGATGGCGGTGTGGTGGACCAAAGTTCAGGAAGTTATGAGGCGGGTACGCAACTAGTGGTGGAAGCCATAGCTGACCAAGACCATGTTTTTGTCAATTGGACTGGTGGAATTATTAGCACAGACAACCCTATCACCATTGATGTTTGCGAAGACGATAATATTCAAGCGAACTTTAAAGAAAAAGAAAGAGAACTTATCATAGAAATAACAGGTGAAGGAGAAGTACTTCAAGAGATTGTAAGCGGAGGTAAATCGGAAGCAAGTAGTGCTAAATCTACAGAGACAGAATACAACTCTGGAAGTGTGGTAAAATTAACTGCTATACCGGACGATGGATGGCAATTCGATCGTTGGACTGGAGATATTGGTAGTTCTGAAATTTCCATTGAGGTAACTATGAATGAGGCTAAAACTATTTCTGCTTTGTTCACAAGAGTGGATTATCCTCTTGAAATAAATACAGTCGGTCAAGGATCGGTTACCGAGGAAATTTTAGCTAACAAAACCACCGATTACGAATCTGGAACTGTCGTTAAATTAACTGCCGTTGCGGAAG
>JBELHR010000076.1:0-3274 GCA_042091275.1 Flavobacteriaceae bacterium | reverse complement strand
TAAGTCTTGCTGTTCTCTATTATGGAAGTTCTCTTGTACCAAAAGAATAAAAAACATTTTACAACAAGGAATATAACCCATTAGCAAAAATAACGGGCCATATTCCAAAACGTCAGCATTAATTAAAAACAGAATACAATGAAGAATAAAATGCTAAAATTAGACAATCCTTGCAACGAAAAATGGGAAAACATGAAACCCAACGAAAGAGGTAGCTATTGCGATTTGTGTTCTAAAAATGTTATTGACTTTACAGCGTTAAATCAAATGGAGATCTCTAAAATAATGAAGAAGTCAGGAGATAAAATATGTGCGAGGCTTACACATTCTCAGTTAAATGAACCATTATTAAACTTAGAAAATAATTTTGACTTAAGTTTTCCGAAATCTAAAGTTGCCGCAGGGATAATTCTTGCAACATCCTTAACACTTGGACAAAATTTACAAGCTGAAAATCATAATTTAAAGACGGAATTTGTTCAAAATTTGGATTCCGTTTTAAATTCAAAAACAGAAAAGTCAACCCTTAGAACAAGTGAGCCAAAATTAAAGGATACTATTATTTTTACAGGGAAGGTAAGCTCCAAAGATTCAATTAAACCACTTGAAAATGCAAAAGTTACATTTGTGACATCACAAAAATTACTGACCTCTTATACTTCAAAGGATGGGACTTTCTCCATTGAAATACCTCAGAGTTTAATTGACAACGATAATGTAATACGAGTTTCATATTATGACGTTAAGCAGGACGATAACGATTACATTTGGTATGAGGCAAAGGATTATATTTTATCAAAAGAAGAGTTAATAAATCCACATTTGATTGAGGCTAATAAAGAAAATTTTTTCCTCGGAGGGGTGGTAGTCAGTTACACTAAAAAAAGAAACCCAATTGTTTTGAGTAATGGTACTGAGATCAAATATCGCGCTTTTTCCAAAGCTCGAAGAGGTAAAAAAAGTAGTTGTAGTCTTGAAAATAAAGATTACCTGTATTTTGATTCAAAATTTGCAATTGCAATCTATGGAGAAAAGGCAAAAGACGGATTATATATCTTAACTGAAAAATAAAAACGAAATGCCAACAAGGAATATATCCCATTAGCCAAAAATAACGGGCCATATTCCAGAACCTTATAACCACTCCATATAATTATCATGAAATTTCTTTTATCGATTTTTTTAATATTTCCACTAATAGTTTTTGGACAGAACGAAGGAAATAGTCACTTTTTTAAGTTATTGGTGCAGAATGATAGTCAAGAAATTCTACTTATTAATTTTGATGGGAGTTGGGAAATTCCTGGATCACGTTATTCTGACAACTCTACAATTCCTGTTTTTCTCAACACCATGGCCAAAGATCATGGAATTGAAATAGAAGATTCCAAATTAGCAGCACTTATTACTTTTCATCACGAAGTTCGTGATTATCCAACAATGATGTTTTATTATCGAACTCAATATGCATCTGGAGACTTATCGACACCTTCTTGGGGTCAGGATGTGAAATGGTTTTCAATCGAAAATGCCTGTAAGGTTATACCCTATAAGGAAATGAGTTACATCATTAAATCGATTGTTAATCAAGATAGTTTTGTAGAAGGTGCTTTTATTATCGAGTACGATAAAAATACTTTTAAGAGAACAGGTGAGTTTAGAATCATTAATGAACTTAAAAAATAATTATGAAAATTGAATTTAAAGAAAAACAAAAATTTACTCAATGGTGGATTTGGTTACTTTTAATCGGTCTTGGAGCTATAGCTGTATATGTTATTATTCAGCAGGTTCTGTTTGGTATTGATTTTGGAGACAAACCAATGTCGAATATTGGACTAATAATTTTCACACTTTTTGTTTTCGGATTTATATATTTTAATTGGTATATGACTTTGATTACCGAAATCACAAATGAGGGGATTAAAGTAAGATTCGTTCCATTTGTTAAAAAAGAGATTAAGTGGAACGAGTTAAAATCTGCAAAAATTGTGACTTATGGATTTGTGGGATATGGAATTAGACTAGGTAGCAAATACGGGACAGTATACAATATGAGTGGAGATAAGGGACTTGCGCTTGAATTAAATAGCGGAAAGAAATTTGTAATTGGAACTCAAAAAGAAGTAGAATTGAAAAAAGTTGTTGAAAAATGCGAGTTGCTAACAAAGAATATCCCCATTAACCAAAACCTAAACAATGAGTAAGGTTTTTAGAGAAACTAGACAACAATTACTTTCAAAAGGGAAGAATAAAGCCTATCTAAAATATGCCATCGGGGAAATTGCACTCGTCGTTATTGGTATTTTGATTGCTCTAGGGGTTAACAATTGGAATCAACGTTTAAAAAATGAGGATAAAATTACAAGTATTTTAAAAGAGATACAAAGTGATCTTTTAATTGACTTAGAAGCTTCGAATGCAATTTTTGATTTTCATATGCGTACGGATTCTATTTCAAAGAATATTTTAAACAATAGGTATACACTTGAAGATTATAAAAACGGAAAAGTTGAAAATATAGGATACAGTTATCGAGATTTTCAAACGCTTCATAACGGCTTTGACAACCTCACGCTCAATTTAGATAAGATCCCTGAAAAGTATAAACACTTATTGCCGGAAATTAAGAATTTATACATTACCCTCAATACCACCATAGACGTGTATAATACCAAGATGAGAAGTGTCGTGTATGAAAATAATGATGAGGTTACAAAAAATACTATTTGGTACCAAGATAACTTGATAGGAAAACCAAATATTGAGCAGATGGATTATTACTTAAATGATGTTAATTACAAAAACCTTATTGCCCGTTACATGACTTATAGAAATGGTATTTTTCAAAAGAGTACTGAATATAGAATAAAAGCTATTGAGCTCTATTTAAAAATCAATGAAGCCATTGACAGTACCGATGAGCTTCCCGAAATTGTCAATTATAAAAATAGATCTTCCGATGATTATACAGGCGTCTATGAATTAAAAGAAACTGTAACTATTTTCCCTCCAATGATAGCTAACTATAGTATTACAGAAAAAAATGATCAATTAGTAGCTATATTTCCTCAATATGATATTGAAGTAAAATTACTGTACTACAATAAAAACACTTTCTTTTTTAATCAAGATGTTTTGGGGAGTCCTCAAGATGGCTTTTTAGTTTTTGACCAACCAAAGAAAGGTCATTTTTACATCTCAAATGGCGTTAACTCGTTTGCAATTTATGAAAGAGTAGAATCAAATTAGTGTGTGCCTAAATGCAAAAAGA
>JBELHR010000075.1:0-3279 GCA_042091275.1 Flavobacteriaceae bacterium | reverse complement strand
TTTCAAAAATGAGACGAAAATCAAATTTTCTTATACTTGAATTAGTCGATTCTATCCTATTGATAAAATCCTAAACCCGAAGTATTATTTGTTTTGGGATCGATGAGTACAAAATGTCCATTGGCACTGTTCTCACAGAAAGAGTCGAAATAAACCTCTGCACTCAATTTCAAGGAAACCAGAGCAATCTCGTTTAGAGAAGCAACCCGATTATCCGCTTTTCGGATGGATCCATCTGTAATATCGTAGATCCCATCGATAGAAATCACTTTTGATTTGATCTCCTTTGGACCGTGTCTAAACAAGTAAATCTTTCCCTCTTCTAGAGGCTGAGCATCCATCCAACACAACTTAGACTGTATGTTTTTGGAGACCATTGTATTTTCGCCTTCTTTCACCAGCAAATCTCCTCTGCTTAAATTCACTTCTCGATCCAATTGAATCGAAACAGATGTATTGGGTTGCGCGTGTTCTATCTCCCCCTCAAAAACATGAATACTCGAAACCTTTGCCTTTTGTAAACTCGGATACACCACAACAGAATCTCCTTTTCGGATTGTATCTCCGTATACTTTGCCGGTATATGCTCTATAATCGTGAAACTCCCCTTGTTTTGGTCTTAGAACGTGCTGTATAGGGAATCGCATCGCTTCTCTTTCTCGACTAACACTCTTACTGTCCTCTAAAATTAAATCCATCAACGGTTTGCCTTTGTACCAGTGCATAGATTGGCTTGAGGAGATTAGGTTTTCTCCTTTTAGTGCGCTGACGGGAACAAAATCTAACTTCTGATTCTCAAACCCAAATTTTTCAGACAGGTAACTGACATATTTAACAATATCCTCATATTTGTCTTGATCGTAGTCCACCAAATCCATTTTGTTGATACAGACAATCACTCTTCTCTTTTGAAGTAATTGGTTGATAAAAAAATGTCTATAGGTTTGCTCACTAACCCCGTTTCGAGCATCGACAAGAATTAAAGATGCCTGAGATGTAGATGCACCAGTAATCATATTTCTGGTATATTCCGCATGTCCTGGGGTATCGGCTATAATAAAACTAGTCCCCTTGTATGCGAAATAAATATGGGCAACATCTATTGTAATTCCTTGTTCCCGCTCTGCAACAAGACCATCTGTTGCTAATGAAAAATCTACGTAGTCAAAACCATTTACCCTGCTTTTTTGCTCTATAGCTTGAATTTTGTCCTCTGTCAGTGAACCTGTATCGTATAAGATTCTACCAATTAGTGTGCTCTTTCCATCGTCTACACTTCCTGCTGTTGCTAATTTATAAACACTCATATCTAAAAATATCCTTGTTGTTTTCTCTTTTCCATAGCTGCCTCTGATCTTTTATCATCTATACGTGCACCGCGTTCCGAAATTTTTGACCTTTTGATTTCCTCGACAACTTTATCGATAGTATCCGCATCGGATTCTACTGCGGCAGTACAACTCATATCCCCAACGGTTCTGAACCTAACCTGCATAGTGCTCACTTCTTCTTCCCGATCTCGATACACAAATTCATCATGTGCTGACCATATGAGACCATCTCTGACAAAAACAGCTCTGTTGTGTGCAAAATATATAGAGGGAAGCACTAATTTTTCCGCTTTGATATAATTCCAAACATCGAGCTCCGTCCAATTGGATATTGGGAAAACTCGAACATTTTGCCCGAGATCAATTCGACCATTTAAAACATCAAAAACTTCAGGTCTTTGATTTTTTTCATCCCAACCTCCAAAGTCATCTCTAACCGAAAACACCCGCTCTTTTGCTCGCGCTTTCTCTTCGTCTCGTCGCGCTCCTCCCAAACAGGCGTCAAAACCAAATTCTTCAATAGCATCTAAAAGCGTTTCTGTTTGAAGCATGTTTCTCGACGCGTATTTCCCGGACTCCTCTTTGACTTTACCTGAGTCAATATTATCCTGAACACGGCGAACAATTAATTTTAAACCAAGAGATTTTACGAGCTCATCCCTAAAAGAAATTGTCTCTTCAAAATTATGCCCTGTATCAATATGCAGCAATGGCATAGGAATTTTAGCTGGATAAAATGCTTTTTGAGCCAACCTCACCAAGGTGATGCTATCCTTACCTCCTGAAAACAATATAACTGGATTCTCAAATTGAGCGACAACCTCCCTAAAGATATAAATAGACTCGGCCTCTAAGGGGTTTTGATTAAAATCTGTGATCATTTTTAAAGTACTTTATGCAGTCCGCACTCTCTATCCGCGTGAACTTTGGTTGGATCAAAATATTTGAATTCATTGGGGATTTTATTTTCGATTAAATACGAATCTAAATCTTCGTCCTTGTAATCGTAGAACGGACTAAACTTAAGAACGCCATCTTTACCTTTAGACAAAACACCTAATCCGTCCCTGTGCTGAGTTTGCCCTTTGCGCAAATTAGTAAACCACAGATCTGGCTTGTGTTTTTCAAAAGCTCTTAGAAAGGGCTCTATTTTCACTTGATAGGTAAATTCTTCGTGATTTGCATCCTCGACACTAGGCAATCCCATTTGAACCTCGCGATAAGCAGTGCTCTGCAGAGGAGTAAATAAATCTATTTTCAAGTCTAGCTTCTCGGTGAGTTCAAATGCATGGCTATAGGTGTTAGGCGTGTTATAACCAGTATCACACCAAACCACAGGAATATCTTTATATGTGCTGCAGACCAAATGTAAAATAGCACCTTCATAAGGTCTGAAGTTGGTTGTAATAATTGGATTTTTAGAGATACTCAGAGCCCATTTTACTCTTTGCTCTGGAGTTTTACCTAGCAATTCCGAATTCAATTTTTCAATATTCATAATTTTCTTTTTTTCCCCATTTCAAAAGATTCCAGATTCGTTCGTGAAAAAAATATAAAATCATTTTAGTCACTAACTCTATGCCTCCTATCGAGAAAGCAATATTTAAATTTCCAACGACCACATAGGAGATAAGGATAGTATCTAAACTGCCTATAAATCTCCACGATATAGCTTTCACAATACTTCGAGTGTTGGTATCGGATGAACATCCTTTTTTCTTTAGAAAAACCTGATCTAAAATCATAACATAATTACCCTATAGGTTTAGTAGGGTAAGAGTCAAAAGTACAAAAGATAATATATTATACAACTGATAACTCAAAGAATTAACAAAAAGGTTGAATTAAATGAAATTTTAAACGAGATCTGCCAAGGTATTGGAACGTAAAACGCTGAGTGTCTGATCTCTAACTTGAAGCATTAAACGATGAACTGAGCACGCCGATT
>JBELHR010000031.1:0-20259 GCA_042091275.1 Flavobacteriaceae bacterium | reverse complement strand
TAGGTTTAAATTCGAGTTTATTTACCCGACCATTCTTTGATAGAATCTTCATTCATTTTTACATAGTCTGCATTTCCAGCTTTTTTAGCTAGAGATAGGGAAGTCTCTGCAGTTGAAATGGCATCACTTGTCATACCTAAGTCTGCTTGGATCAAAGAAAGTCTTCTAAACATCCAAAAAGCATTTGGATTCATCTCAACAGCTTTTTGAGCATAACCCATAGCTGTGTTTAAATCCTTTCCAGCTTCGTGGTAATAACTCGCAGCGTTAAAATAGTCATTTGCACTTGGTCCACTCATCGTTGCATCGATGCTAGCCATTGTTTTCATATCTGTAGGAACAGTCACTTTAAAGCTAACCATTGCATTTTCCCACATCATTCTAACCATTGCATCGTCATTGGTCATATCATCCACAGCAATTGTAAAACGCTCAAAATCCCAAACCGTTTTTGTAGCATTTACATTTGTTTTCAAAGCAACCTTAGATTCGTCCCACGCTCGAGGAGTTCCCCAGTTTGTAGCGTCGTTATAAAAAATAATATCCCAGTTTGTTTCATTTGGAATAGTATAAAGCGCATAAGTTCCTTTTTTCAGATCCTTACCATCTATCTGCACATCATCCGTAAAGGTGATCTTTGTGTTTTCATTAGCTCCTGTTCTCCAAACTTTTCCGTAAGGCACTAGGTTTCCAAAAACAACTCTCCCGTTTGCCGCTGGTCTAGAATACTCGATGTGAACATCTGTCAGTCCTACCATCTGTTCTATTTTTGCAGCTGGACTTGGTTGAGGTGCTGTTATTTGCGCTTGAGCACTAAATACGCATAGAGCGAATACAGCTAACATTAAATTTTTCATGATAAAGTTTTTGATTAAATTTTTGCCCTAAATTAAGATTTTAGATATAGTTTTTTCTATAAAAAAAGTTAAATAAAACGAAGCTTAACAATAGTAATCCCAACGGGAATAGGAGGTTTAAGTATCTCCAAAAAACTCCTTCGTCAAAGGCTTTTTCTTTGTTTATTGGGGCGAACACCAGCTTTTTGTTTCTCAGATCTAAGATACTCTCCTCTCCACAGAGGTAGTCAATGGAGTTCAGAAGGAAATTTTTATTGTCAAATACTTCCTTGGTCCATAGATTAGTCCCCAAAGGAACTGGCCTGTCGTTTTGAAATTTATTTTCTGCGATACTACCGTCAGAGATTAAAATTAGTTTGCCAGGAGCAGTTAGGACGGCATCGCTTTGGAAAGGCTTAGTCCTAAACTCATAGGCAGAACGAAATTGTCCTTCCAAAAGTATGGCTAGCGGAAATGGTCCTTGATTATAATCGGATTCTTTGTTTTTTCTGAGCTTGTTAAGACTGATAAGTCCGGGACTGCTCTCTGTGACAACCTTGTCAGAGCTCTGCAAGAGAATTGTTTTTTCTAGGGAATTATTTAAAAGTTCTATAGGACTGCTGTAGGCGAGATCCACCCAATTTAGACCGCTGGAAATAATGTTATCTGTGTCGCCGGACAAGGCTAGATTGTGAAATGGCCAGTTGATGAGTTGGTATTGGGTTTGCTTGCCAGAATTCCCGGTGGCCAATGGTATTTTGGAGCTGTATAGATCTTTGATCAGCTTATTTTGTAGGCGAAAACCATAGGCGAAAAACAGGTCTTCCAAACCTAGGTTATTGGGGAAACTAAGGCTCTCTCCGCTTTGCATAAGGCTGTCTAAAGACGATTGTACCTGGTCTACCATCCAAAGTGTATTTCCTCCTGCTATTTGATATTGGTCCAAAATGAATTTTTCGGAAGGCGTAAACGTTTCCTTTGGATTGGAAATCAATAGCAAGTCGTATTCTAGAATTTGTTCTAGGGTCTTAGCTGCTGCCGTTTTTGCACTGTCCAAAGTAAACTTAGCTAAAAAATACTTTTGAGAAACCTCACTGAGTAAATCGTATAGGAGTAGGTCGGAACTTTCGGAGTTCCCTGATAAAACAGCAATTTTCTTAGTTTTTTTATCGCTCAATTTGGCGAGGGCATTTGTGAATTTATATTCGAGACTAGAAATAGATTCTTCAATTTGGTTATTTGTGCTATTGTCTTTTAAAAGATTTACAATTTCGACTTTGTCTCCAGATCGTATCTCGGCAAATGGGAATATGGTTTGCTCCGAAAACACACCGTTTTTCTCCACGGTGAGAATGCTGGGTTGCATTCCGAGATTTTGCAGTTCTTGTTCCCTTGATTTTGGATTTACAAATTCATATCGTATTGCTTTGTTTGCGTTGCGATATTCCACTAAAAGCTGGTCTGTTTCGATTTGAAGTTGTTTGAATTCCGCTGGAAAATCTCCTTCCAAATAAACACTTATTTTGACAGCATCTTGAATTTTATAAGCCTGACTTTTACTCGTTTCGCTCAAAGTGTATCGATCTCCTTTTGTAAGATCCCATCGCATGGGTTTTGCTAGTGATAGTGCGAACAATACCAAACAGCCAATCCAAATTTTAAGGTTGTATTTATTGTTCATGTCCTAGTCTATAAGTTGAGATTACTAGTCCGGTTATCGTTACAAGCGCAAAATACAGCAGGTCTCTGAGGTCTAAGACTCCGCGGGAAATACTCTGATAATGCTTATAGAGCCCGAGGTTAGATACCCCACTTGCGTTTTCAGTGAGCAGATCTATATAGGTCCATCCATAATACATAAACAGACATATAATCCACCCTAGAACGAGTGCGGCCAAATTGGATTTGCTGATTAAACAGGCTATGATACTGAGGCTGATCATACTTCCCAGGCTAAATAAAAGTCCTAAAAATGAACCTGTAATTGCCGCTAAATCAATTTGAGAGGCATCTAAGGCAAGTTGGTTTATGCTAAAGAGGTAAATACCGAGAGGACTTATAAGTAGGATACAAACGATAAAAATTCCTGAAAATTTCGCCCAAATTATCTGTTCATTAGATAGGGGTAATGTTCGGATTAGACTGAGAGTTTCTCCGTTTTTTTCCTCGGCAAAAATCTTCATGGTCAAAGCTGGAATGAGTAGGCAAAATAACCAAGGAGCTAGATCGAAGAAAGGGCTGAGCTGAGCGAAGCCTCCTTCCAAGATATTGTAGTTTCCGGGTAGTACCCAAAAGACGAGACCAGAGCAGATCAAAAAAAGACAGCTGATCAGGAGTCCTGTGCTGCTTGTCACAAATTGACTTATGTCTTTAAATAGTATTGCCTTCATTCTGCTTTAAAGGTTATGCGAATGGAACTTTTTTCATCTAAACCCAATAGGGTAGAAGCACCGCCCACGGTTTTGAGGTTGCTTCTGTAAATGGCAATCTCCAAAAGGTCTGCAATGTTAAACAAGGCAATCTTGGTGCCGTCAAAATGCCTTTTTTCTTTTGGAAGATCGAAATTCACTACATCGCTATAGCGATGTGTTATTTTGTTAAAAGAATGATATCCGGCATGTATGGTAAACTTGCGGTTTTTTCCCACAAATTCAAAGAGCTCTTTAGAGAGATTAGTAACTGCATTTCCGTAATTGTCAATATAAATGACATGGGCGATAATGGTGTCGGACTCTTTGCGAACTATGGGCTGAAGATCGTGACCAGGAGTCAACTCAGCCAATGGTTTTCCTATCACGGCCAACTTTCCGCCTCTTTCGATATGAGCAGCAACTTTTACAAATACATCTAAAACAGGAAAAGAGGTTTCCACGCGGTCGTGAATATTGATTTCTACCAATTCTTCAATCACAGCGTCTTTTGTGATATAAGGCATAATTCCGTTGTCTGGACAAATAAAGAAATGCCCATCAAACTTTAAACCTATATGCTTGCAATCTTCATTTAGCTCGGAATCTACTCCGATGATATGAATAGAACCTTTCGGGAAGCTCTTGTACGCGTTTTTTACAATATAGCCGGTTTCAATAAGATTGAAGGGGCTAATTTCGTGACTGATATCAACGATTTTGGCATCATAATTTTCGCTTAAAATAGCTCCTTTTACCGCTGCAACAAAGTGGTCTTTGGTCCCGAAGTCAGTGGTTAAGGTTATAATGGGCATGTAGTTGATGTTTTCAGTATTTTCGTTTTTAGGTAGCGATTTATTACTTAAATTTGCTTCACAAATCTAACTAAAATAATCTTTTTGAACGAGCGAATTATAACCCTTTCCGAAATTGATGTGGCAGATTTTTTTGGTCCTGAAAACAGGAACCTAAGTCAGATCAAAGCTTTTTTTCCAAAGCTCAAAGTGGTAGCTAGGGGATCCAAGGTAAAAGTATTTGGAGAACCAGAGATTTTAGATGAATTTGAAAAGCGATTTGAGATGCTCGTCAAATACTATACGCGTTACAATAAGTTGGACGAAAATAGTATTGAAAGACTTTTGATGGAAGATGGAAAGTCCATGTTAAGTGCAAAGTCCAGTGATGAGATACTGGTTCACGGAGTTGGTGGATTACGAGTAAAAGCCAAAACCTTAAATCAGAGAAAAATGGTTCAGGCCATGTCCAAAAACGACATGCTTTTTGCCATTGGTCCGGCTGGTACGGGAAAGACCTATACTGCAGTGGCTCTCGCGGTGCGCGCACTAAAAGAACGTGAAGTAAAGCGAATCGTATTGACTCGTCCCGCAGTAGAATCTGGAGAAAAGCTCGGTTTTTTACCAGGAGACATGAAGGAAAAGCTAGATCCTTATATGCAACCGCTTTACGACGCCTTGAGAGATATGATTCCTCACGAACGTCTGATGAGTTTTATCGAAAAAGGAACTATTGAGATTGCTCCTCTGGCCTTTATGAGAGGTAGGACTTTGGACAATGCCTTTGTTATCCTAGACGAAGCGCAAAATACCACCCATTCCCAAATGAAAATGTTTTTGACACGAATGGGGCCAAGCGCGAAATTCATAGTCACTGGAGATCCAGGGCAAATAGATTTACCTCCGAGACAGATTTCAGGATTGAAAGAAGCTTTGCTCACTCTAAAGAGTGTAAAGGGTATTAGCTTTGTGCATCTCGATGATAAAGATGTAATAAGACATAAATTAGTAAAGCAAATAATAAGTGCTTACAAAAGCATTGAAACAGAATAATATGCAAGGAACAATCAACGATACAAATTTTAATTTCTCTGGTCAAAAGTCTATTTACAAGGGAAAGGTTAGAGAGGTTTACAATATTGAGGACAAGTATATGGTTATGATCGCCTCCGATCGCCTCTCCGCTTTTGATGTTATCATGCCAAAACAAATTCCTTTTAAAGGTCAGATTCTAAATCAGATTGCATCCAAGATGCTCGCGGCTACGGAGGATATTGTTCCAAATTGGGTATTGTCTGTTCCGGATCCAAATGTTACTATCGGTCACAAATGCGAACCTTTTAAGGTAGAGATGGTTATTAGAGCCTACTTGACTGGTCACGCCTGGAGAGAGTATAGAAGCGGTAAACGCGTGCTTTGTGGAGTTGCCCTTCCCGATGGTATGAAGGAAAACCAAAAGTTTGATACTCCAATTATTACTCCGACAACCAAAGCAGATGTCGGAACGCATGACGAAGATATTTCCCGTGAAGAAATTCTCAAGCAAGGAATTGTGGATGAAGCGGATTACTTAGTGTTGGAAGACTATACTCGAAAACTCTTTCAAAGAGGTACGGAGTTGGCTGCCGACAAGGGACTTATTTTAGTAGATACTAAATACGAATTTGGAAAAACTCCTCAAGGAAAAATCGTGGTAATCGATGAAATTCACACTCCAGATTCCTCGAGATATTTTTATCAAAATACTTATCAAGACCTTTTTGATAGCGGATTGCCTCAAAAACAACTGTCCAAAGAGTTTGTTCGACAATGGTTGATTTCAAATGGATTTCAAGGTTTAGAAGGTCAGCAAATTCCCGAAATCAGCGAGGAGAAAATCACAGAGATTTCCAATCGCTATATCGAGTTATTCGAGCAAATCACTGGAGACTCCTTTCAAAAAGGGGACTTGAGTGATCTGGATAATCGCATCCATCAAAATGTAGAGCAATCTCTTAAAGATTTAAGCGCTTAAGAGATCGCCTTTTCCTTTGGAAGAGAGGTCGCTTTTGTTCATCAAATAGCTATCTATGGCTTTGGCTGCTTCTCTTCCCTCGGCAATTGCCCAAACAATAAGGGATTGCCCTCGTCTCATGTCGCCGGCAGAAAACACTTTTGTCTCGCCAACGCGATAATTTTCAGTTACATAGTTGCCTCTTGCGTTTGTCGGTATGTCGAAAGTTTCGGACAATATTTTTTGAGGTCCTGTAAAACCTAGTGCTAAGAAAACCATATCACAAGGCCAGATTTGTTGACTGCCTTCTATTTCTTTGAGTTCTCGTTTTCCATTGTTAAGAATCCATTCTACTTTAACCGTTTCCAAAGCAGTAAGGGTTCCGTTTTTGTCTCTTATCGCAGATTTTGCACTAATCAACCAATTTTGATCACAACCCTCGCGGTGAGAAGAGGATTCTTTGAATTGAAGAGGCCAAAACGGCCATGGAGTAGAGGGGCTTCGATCTTTGGGAGCCTTAGGCATGATTTCAAAAGAAGTCACCGATGCTGCATTTTGACGATTGGCGGTACCAATACAATCGGATCCCGTATCTCCACCTCCTATTACAATCACATTTTTACCTTTGGCATCTATGGAAAGTTTGGTTCTTTTTTGCTCCAAAGCTTTGGTTTGTTCTGTGAGAAAATCCATTGCTTGGTGTATTCCTTGTCCAGATTTCAGGTTGGGAAGATCTCGAGATTTTTCTGCACCGCCACATAAAAGTACTGCGTCGAAAGCGTCCATTTCTTTTTTGGAGATATTCTCACCGACATTAGCATTGAACTTAAATTCAATTCCCTCTTCTTCGAGTATAGCAAGTCTTCTGTCGATTATACTCTTGTCGAGCTTGAAGTTGGGTATCCCATAGCGCAACAGTCCTCCTGCTTTTTCCGCTTTTTCGTATACTACTACCTTGTGTCCAGCTCTATTTAATTGTTGGGCAGCAGCTAGTCCAGATGGTCCCGATCCAACTACAGCGACACTTTTTCCGGATACAGTGGATGGTTTTTGAGCCTTTATCCATCCGTTTTCAAAAGCTTTTTCAACGATGTTCTTTTCTAGGGTTTCAATAGCAACAGGGTCGCTGTTGATTCCCAGAACACAAGATTTTTCACATGGTGCCGGGCAGAGTCTTCCCGTAAATTCTGGGAAGTTATTTGTGGAGTGCAAGATCCAAGCTGCTTTTTGCCATTCTTTTTGGTGAACCATATGGTTAAAATCTGGAATCAGATTTCCCAAAGGACAAGCGCTGTGACAAAAAGGAATACCGCAATCCATACATCGCGATCCTTGTTTGGTGAGCTCTGTTTCCTTCATTTTTAAGGTGAATTCATCAAAAGACTTTATTCTCGACTCTACTGCTATTTCTTGTTCTACCTTTCGGTCAAACTCTCTAAATCCATCTATTTTTCCCATACTAAGCTCTCTTTTTTGATTCGTTCTAATGCGATTTTATATTCTCTCGGCATGATCTTGATAAAGTTTCCAATTTCATTTTCCCAATCCGACATTATCTCTCCAGCTAATTCGCTTGATGTTGTTTCTCGATGTTCGTGCAGAAGGCTGTAGGCTCTGCTTCTGTCTTCTAGTTCCAAGGATTCGATATCTACACTATCGAGGTTTATTTTTGTCTTTCGAATACTTTTATCGGGGTCGTATAGATAAGCGATACCACCACTCATTCCTGCGGCAAAATTTCTACCAGTCTCTCCTATATTCAGGACATAGCCTCCGGTCATATATTCACAACCGTGGTCTCCAATACCCTCAACAACTGCTATTGCTCCCGAGTTTCTAACGGCAAAACGTTCTCCAGCTTGCCCATTGATAAAGGCTTTTCCTGCAGTAGCTCCAAATAGACAGACATTACCTATTATAATATTATCCTGAGCTCTAAGTGTGCTTTTTTCGGGGAGTCTTACTATTATTTTAGCTCCTGAAAGTCCTTTTCCCAAATAGTCATTGGCGTTTCCTCTCAGGTTTAAAGTAATTCCAGAGGTAGCAAAAACCCCAAAACTTTGTCCCGCACTCCCTGTGAAATTCAGATTTAAAGTATCTTCTGGAAGACCTTGTTTTCCATAGATTTTAGAAATCTCATTGGATAGAAGAGCTCCAGTAGAGCGATTCGTATTCTGTATTTTATAGCTCAAGCTTTGCTTTTGTTTTAGGTATAAGGCCGGGTGAGCTTCACTGACTATTTGTCTATCGATTACCTGTTCTAAATTGTGATCTTGATCGTTTATTTTTCTCAAGGCCTCTTTGTCTTTTAGATGATCCGAGCAGAGTATAGGGTTGAGGTCAATACCCTTAGACTTGTAGTGATCTCTCACTTTTTTGCTGTTTAATTTGTCTACCCTTCCTATCATTTCGTCTAGGTTTTTAAAACCGAGCTCGCTCATAATCGTTCGGAGTTCTTGAGCTAGGAAGTAAAAGAAGTTGATAACGTGCTCTGGAGTTCCTTTGAAATTTTCTCTCAATTTTTCATCTTGAGTAGCAATTCCTACAGGACAAGTGTTGAGGTGGCATTTTCGCATCATAATACAACCCGAAGCTACTAGAGGTGCAGTCGCAAATCCAAATTCCTCCGCACCGAGGAGTGCTGCAATAGCGACGTCTCGACCTGTTTTTAATTGACCGTCACATTCCAGACTTACACGACCTCTTAATTTGTTTCTAACCAAAGTTTGTTGGGCTTCTGCAAGTCCGAGTTCCCATGGCAGACCTGTGTGTCTCAAGGAAGTGAGCGGGGATGCTCCAGTACCGCCGTCATATCCGGAAATAAGGATTACATCTGCTTTGGCTTTTGCGACTCCGGCAGCTATGGTTCCCACACCTACTTCTGATACTAGCTTTACGTTGATTCTCGCCTCGCGATTGGCGTTTTTTAAATCGTAGATAAGCTGAGCCAAATCCTCAATGGAATAAATGTCGTGATGGGGTGGAGGGGATATTAAGCCTACAAAAGGAGTGGAGTTTCGCGCCTTGGCAATCCACGGCAATACTTTTTCTCCCGGTAGTTGCCCACCTTCTCCTGGTTTGGCTCCTTGAGCCATTTTTATTTGAATTTCTTTCGCGTTGGTCAAGTAGTGAGAGCTCACGCCAAATCTTCCCGAAGCCACTTGTTTGATCGCTGAGTTTCTGAGATTTCCACTGTCGTCTTTTTCGAAACGATCGGGGTTTTCTCCTCCTTCTCCGGAGTTGCTTTTTGCACCTAAGCGGTTCATTGCTATCGCAAGATTTTCGTGAGCTTCCTGAGAAATTGAGCCATAGCTCATCGCGCCAGTTTTAAAGCGCTTCACAATTTCAGTCCAAGGCTCTACTTCGTCCAAAGGAATTGGGTCGAAGTTGTCAAATTCCATCATACCTCTAAGGGTCATGATTTGCTTGTTTTGATCGTTGATCAATTGAGCATAAGTATCATAGCTATCTTGATCGGTTAGACGGACAGCTTGTTGGAGTTTAGCTACGGTATTCGGATTGAATAGGTGTTTTTCTCCATTTCTTCTCCATCTGTAATCCCCTCCGATTTGCAGTCCAAGGCGATTTTTGATAAGATTGTCAGGGAAAGCGTAGCTATACCTTTTGTCTATTTCTTTTTCTATTTCGTTTAGTCCGATACCTCCGATTCGAGAGGGTGTGTTTGGAAAATACTCTTCGGTAAATTCTTTGCGAAACCCAAGTATTTCAAATATTTGAGATCCACGGTAAGAGTTTAGTGTGGAGATTCCTATTTTGTTCATAATCTTTAACAATCCCTTTCCGATGGCTGCATTGAAGTTTTCTACAGCTTCTTGTTCGTTTAGGTTCTCGATAAAGCCCTCTTGCACTTGGGTACGGATTATCTCATTGACCATATAAGGGTTTATCGCCGCAGCACCATAACCAAATAGGCAGGCAAAATGGTGTGGCTCCCTCGGTTCGGCAGATTCAATGATAAAATCAAATTTGGAGCGAATGGCCTTGTCTTTTAGGCTGTGGTGCAAAAATGAGGTTGCCAACAAGGGTGGAATAGGAGCGAGTCCTTTTTTGCATCCTCTATCCGAAAGAATAATAAGAGTCTTTCCGTTATGTACGGCCTGTTCAATTTCCAGAATTAATTGTTTGAGTTTTGCTTCTAGAGCATTTACTCCTCCGGACTTTTTGTAAAGTAGTTCTAGTGTCTCAGCTCGCAAGCCCTCTTGATCTATCTGTCTGATTTTTTCTAAATCTGCATTGGATATTACGGGGTTTTGGATATGAAGCTTTTGGCATTGTTTGGAACTGGTCTCAAATATGTTTTGGGTTTGACCTAAGTATAAACTGAGGTCGGTTACGATCTCCTCTCTAATTCCATCGAGTGGAGGGTTGGTTACTTGGGCAAACAATTGCTTAAAGTAATTTGGTAAAAGTTGATTTTGATGCGATAGAACCGCGAGTGGGGTGTCGTTACCCATAGATCCCAAGGCTTCCTTTGCTTTTTGTGCCATTGGAGTAATGAGTTCCTGAATTTCCTCTATGGTGTAATTGTAGAGTCTTTGGCGGGTACGCAGGTTTTCTGGTTCTACTGGTGCGTTTGAGTTATAAGGAATGTCTTTTAGTTCCAGTTGATTGGCTTCCAGCCATTTTCTGTAAGGTTGTTTGGAGCAGATTTCGCTTTTGATTTCCTCGTCTTGAATGATACGTCCTGCCTCCATGTCAACTAAGAACATTTTTCCTGGTTCCAGTCTACCGTGGTAGGCCACATTGTCTTCCTCTATATCTAAGACTCCAATTTCAGAGGACATTACCAAAACACCGTCTTTGGTCAAGGTATAACGAGAAGGTCTTAGACCATTTCGGTCCAAAACTGCTCCCAAATAATGTCCATCGGTAAAAGGTATAGAAGCAGGACCATCCCAGGCTTCCATAATATTGGCGTGAAACTGATAAAAAGCTCTTTTGGAATCTGACATATGCTCGTTTTTTTCCCAAGCTTCAGGAATCATCATCATCATAACTTCGGGAAGTGTTCGACCCGTTAGTAGTAATAGTTCAATTACCATATCCATCGATGCAGAATCCGATTTGCCAGCTAAAATTGTGGGAAAAAGATCTTCCAGATCCCCTTGAATATTTTTAGATTCAATCAATTTTTCGCGGAGATTCATCTGGTTGACATTTCCTCTAAGCGTATTGATTTCTCCGTTTTGACACATATAGCGAAAAGGCTGTGCTAAATCCCAGGAGGGTAATGTGTTTGTGGAAAAGCGCTGGTGAACGATGGCCAATTTGGATTTTAACCTCTCGTCAGTTAGGTCGCGAAAATAGATGCTTATGTGTTCGGGTTTGATAATGCCCTTATATATAATGGTCTTTGATGAAAAGCTAGATACATAAAAGCTTCCTTGTTGAGAGAGTTTAGATTTCTCGATGCGGTGCTCTGTTTTTTTTCTAGCTCTAAATAGTTTTGTAGTAAAATCGAGTTCTGAAATATCCTCAGTTCTCTCGACAAAAAGCTGTCTTATTTGAGGTTCTTGCTCCAGAGCTATGGGCCCCAGAATATCGGAGTTTACCGGAACTTCTCTCCAGCCAAGAATTTTTAAATTTTCTTGTTCGATGGCATCTTCAAATACTTTTTGACAATAGTTCCCTTGATTTGGGCTTTTTGGTAAAAAAGTCATTGCTACTGCGTACTGATCGGCTTTTGGAAGAGAAAAAGTACAGGTCTCTTGAAATAACTGATGAGGTAGATCTAATAAAATCCCAGCACCATCTCCGGTTATACCATCTGAGCTCACTCCTCCTCTGTGTTCTAGTTTGACTAAAATGTTCAGGGCATCGTGTATAATACTGTTGGTTTTGTGTCCATTTAGGTTGCAGATAAATCCTGCTCCACAGTTTTCGTGCTCAAATTCGGAAAGGTAAAGGTCTTTTGCCATCTATTAATGTATTTCTACAAAAATAGCTTTTTTCATGAATAAAATACAATAAAACAACGAAAACGTTTAAGTTGATATGGATTAAACGCTGATATTATTAAATTTTATTCAAAATAAAAAAGCCGTAAAAACAGGAGTTTTAACGGCTTTAGTTGTTGTTTGGGATGTTTACTCGTTATAGACTCCGATCCCGTGTTCGTGAATATCGAGGCCTTCGATTTCTTCTTTTTGATCTACTCTAAGTCCTATGGTTTTCTTTAGAATAAAGAGCAGTACAAAGGTCATGCTCATGGACCAGGCTGCAAAGGCACCTACTCCCAGAGCTTGAACTCCTAAAAGTTCAAATCCACCTCCGTATAATAGTCCGCCTTCTGTCGCAAATACTCCTACTAGGAT
This sequence comes from Flavobacteriaceae bacterium, assembly GCA_042091275.1. GTDB lineage: Bacteria > Bacteroidota > Bacteroidia > Flavobacteriales > Flavobacteriaceae > JBELHR01. The sequence continues at coordinate 7,893 of JBELHR010000031.1, read as the reverse complement.
TGTTCCCAAGGCACCTGCTACTCCGTGAACAGATACTGCTCCTACAGGATCGTCTATTTTTAGTTTTTTATCGATAAATTCGATAGAGAAAACTACTACGATACCAGCGATTAGTCCAATTATGGCAGCACCTTCGTTGCTGACCGCTGCGCATCCTGCTGTTATTCCAACTAGTCCACCAAGCGCTCCGTTTAGGGTCATGGAAAGATCTGGTTTTTTGTATCGAATCCATGTAATGATGAGTGCTCCAAGTGCTCCAGAGGCTGCTGCTAGATTTGTAGTGATTATAATTCCGCTAACGGCCGTTGCATTTTCTCCGCTAATAGCCAGTTGAGAACCTGCGTTAAATCCAAACCATCCTAACCAAAGAATAAAGATTCCAAGGGATCCCAGTAAAAGGTTGTGACCTGGAATGGCTTGAGATTTGCCGTGTTTGTATTTTCCGATTCGTGGACCTATCATTATTGCGGCCACCAGACCAGCCCATCCTCCAAGAGAGTGAACTACTGTCGATCCCGCGAAATCTACAAATCCAAGATCCGTTAACCATCCTTCTCCTTGCCATACCCAGTGACCTGAAATAGGGTAGATGGCGATGGTCATAAATAAAGAAAATAGGATATAGGTTGTGAATTTGGTTCTTCCTGCCACTGCACCCGAAACAATTGTTGCTGCGGTTGCTGCAAACACCGTTTGGAAAAACAGGTTGTGCATATCTTCTTTGTTGTCGTAGAATAATTCGGGAGAACCGATGAGGTTTCCGATGTCTGAACCGTACATAATGGTGTATCCAATACACCAGAATCCTAGGGAACCGATAACCAGGTCCATTAGGTTTTTCATAATTATATTACCTGCATTTTTTGATCTGGTGAATCCAGTTTCTACTAGTGTAAATCCGGCTTGCATAAAGAAGACAAGTATTCCGCAAATTACAATCCATAATATATCTAAAGCTTCGTTTGCTGTCATGATTTTTTATTTTAAAGTTTCGCCTCCTTTTTGGCCTGTTCTAATTCGGTATGCTTCTTTGATTTCGGATACGAATATTTTTCCGTCTCCTACCTCTCCTGTTTGAGCAGATTCTAAAATGGTTTTGATGGTTATGTCTTCAAAATCATCATTGACTACTATGGATAAGTATTCTCGCTTGATGTCAGCGGTGCAATAGGAAATACCGCGATATACTTTTCCTACGCTCTCATTACCTTGGCCGGTAACTGCCCAATGAGATAAGAAGTTTACGCCCACTTCGTGAAGGGCTTTTTTTACCGTTTCGAATTTGGATTGCCTTATAATGGCTTCGATTTTTTTCATAAAGTTTATATTTAGTTTAAAATGAATAGACGGCAGCTATTAGGATACTGCCTAGGTTGTCTTTGAGTGTTCCGTCGTCAGAAAAACCGCTTTCCGATGTGATGTCATAGCGGATTTCAGGAATGATTTTAAGTCCTTCGGCTATCTTGTGGTTGGAGGATAGGGTCAATGCGAATACATCTCCTTTTCCGCTCAATGCGTCGTAGTCTATTGCTCCAAAAGCTCCAAACTCTGAGAAGAACTCAGTTCTTAGTCCGAATGCTGTTTTTTCTCCTGTCGCAAATTGCAAGTAGGCTGCCGCTCCATAGAATCCTGTGTCGTCGCCATCTTCAATAGCTGTTGTGTTATAAGATGCGTTGAGTCCTAGGAATACTTTTTCGCTGAGGTTTATTCCTCCAGTATAGTCGATCTGGAATAAGCTTCCTGTAGCTGGGTCTTTGTCTTGATCCCCGAAGAGGATGTTTAAATATTGACTTTTATATCCGATTTGAGCACCAAAACTAGTTGTTCCGTTTATGTTAAAGTCTGTATAGTCCGTTGGGTTTAAAACGGCAAACATTAGGCTGAGATCCTCTGAAATTGCATAATCTAGTTTTACTCCACTGTGAGAAAATGGTCCGTATGAAAATAGATAGGATGTCGAGTAGTTGAAATTAGCTGCGGGGGAAATGACTTCGTATCCTAAAAAGGTATTGAAGTTACCGGCAGTTAGGGTAAGAGATTCGCTTATATTCCAATATACGTATAGTTGATTTACAATATTGGCAGAACCTATGGAATTAAATACAGCTTCTTCTCCTCTTGGGCCAAAGACAAGATCGGCTACAAAACCTACTTTTTCTCCGCTATACGAGCTTATGAGGTTTACCATTCCCAAAGAAAATCCAGGAAGGTTTGCGAATGAGGTGTTCGGGCTTTCTGTTCTATCTGCATTTAAGTTTGTGCGGTAATAGGTGTCTACCGATCCGTGAAAGTCTAATTGACTTTTGGATTGGCTGTTTCCTATAAAAGAGCAGAGAACAAAGAAGATGAAAAAGTGAATTCTAGTCATTTGTCGAAAATTTAAAGGTTAAAACTTTTGACTAAAATTAATAGGTTCTTTTTAAGAAATCTTTAAGATTTAATGTTTTTGGATTAACACCCCTAATTTTTTAGGGGTCAAAAAGGTAAATACGTATTTTAAGATAAATTAAACCCCCTATATTGTAGGGTCTGTATTTTTTAAGCGTGTTTTTTATGAAAACCCATAAAATGGGATTTTGACTATTTTTTTACGAAAGCGTTGTAGTGCTATCCGTTGAGAATTAGGCGAATAGAAACGGCAAAAAGTAAGATTGCGGTTATGCCTTTTATTCGTTGGTTGGCTCCTTTTAACCTGTTGGTCTGTTGTCCGAGGAGGCTTCCTAAGACGACACTCAGCAGTAAATACACCACGAGGTTTTCATGTTTAAAGTTATCAGAGAAGTAGCTCCAGTTGGTGTAGAGCAGTCCGCATAGCCCCGAGAGGGAGTTGAGTAATATAAAAAGACTTGCGGTTGCGGCAATTTGTTTGGCTTTTCCCCAATTGGAGAGAAAGAGTATAGGAGATAAGAATATTCCTCCGCCTATGCCTATTAGACCCGATAGCAATCCTATACTTCCGCTCAGTATAAAATTGTTAATTTTTGGAAGTTTGAAATTTTGGAGCTTATTTAGAATTTGAGCCGACATAATTCCCGAGATGATCAGAAGACTAAAACCTAATATATAGGTAAAAGTGGAGAGGTTTAAACTAATACTTCCCCCAATAAAGGCGAATGGAATAGAAAAGAGGCTTATTTTCAAAGCTCGTTTTAAGGGGAGGAGCTTGTGCTTGAGATTGCTCCAGGTATTTATACTGACCACTCCTATATTACATATTAGTGCAATCAGACGAATCTCTGGAACCGGAAACGCAGTAAGCGAAAGAAGTGCGATATAGCTAGAACCACCGCCAAATCCGGCGCTACTATATAAGGTGGCAATGACAAAAAATAAAATCACTAAGCCGAGTTCGCTAAATTCATGCATACTTTCTAAAAAAATAAATTATATTGCGTATTGGTCTAAACCAAAAATATAAAAACCAAATCTATATGTCCTTACAAATTAAGTCTTTTAAAGAGTACAAAGAGCAGTATCAACGCAGTGTTAATGACCCGGAGGGGTTTTGGAGCGATATTGCCAATAACTTTACCTGGAGAAAGTCTTGGGATAAAACCTTGTCTTCGAATTTTGAAGAAGGGAAGGTAGAATGGTTTAAAGGGGGGAAGCTCAATATTACCGAGAACGCTTTGGATCGTCACCTAGATACGATAGGAAATAAGACAGCTATTATTTGGGAGCCCAATGATCCAGATGAAGAATCTCGTCATATCAGTTACAGACAATTATTTGTAAAGGTCTGTCGTTTTGCTAATGTGCTCAAGGCAAAAGGTATCAAAAAAGGAGATCGCGTTTGCTTGTATATGCCTATGATTCCAGAATTGGCGATTGCCATGCTGGCCTGTGCTCGAATTGGTGCCGTGCATTCTATTGTTTTTGCAGGGTTTTCGTCAAGTGCTTTAGCAAGTCGTATAAATGACAGTTCTTGTAAGTTGCTGATCACTGCCAACGAGGTGTATCGCGGAACCAAGCAGGTGAATCTAAAAGCAGTTTGCGATGAGGCTTTGGAACACACGCCTTGTATAGAGTCCGTTATTGTTTACCGAAGAACGGTAGAGCCGACGGAGATGAAGGCTGGAAGAGATAGTTTTTGGTTTGATGAGTTGCAAAAGGTAGGTACAGATTGTGAGGCGGAAGAAATGGATGCGGAGGATATGCTTTTTATTCTATATACCTCGGGATCTACAGGTAGTCCAAAGGGAATGGTGCATACCACAGGGGGATATATGGTCGGTACGACTTATACTTTTGAAAATGTCTTTCAGATAGGTGCAAATGACGTGTATTGGTGTACAGCTGATATTGGATGGGTTACTGGTCACTCCTATATTATATATGGACCGCTTTGTGCAGGTGCTACTACGGTGATGTTTGAAGGAGTTCCTTCTTATCCGGATTACGGGCGTTTTTGGGAAATTGTCGACAAATTAAAGGTGACGCATTTTTATACAGCACCTACGGCAATTCGCGCTTTGGAGAAGCACCCCTTAGCTCTTGTAGAAAAACACAATTTGCAAAGTCTAAAAGTATTGGGTTCGGTTGGAGAGCCGATAAACGAGGAAGCGTGGCATTGGTATAACGATAATATTGGTCAGATGACTTGTCCTATAGTGGATACTTGGTGGCAGACGGAAACTGGAGGAATTATGATTTCGGCCCTTGCTGGAATTACACCTCTGCGACCAACATTTGCCAGTCTTCCATTGCCAGGAGTTCAGCCTGTACTGATGGACGAAAAAGGAGAGGAAGTTTACAATCCAAACGGACCTAGTGAAGGTAGGTTGGCGATAAAAGCGCCTTGGCCGTCCATAGCTAGAACGATTTATGGAAATCACCAAAGGTATAAAGAGACTTATTTCTCGGCATATAAAGGATATTATTTCACGGGAGATGGTGCCTATCGCGATGCTATGGGGAATTACAGGATTACGGGAAGGGTAGATGACGTGGTTATTGTTTCTGGTCACAACCTAGGAACTGCTCCTATCGAAAATGCCATCAACGAACACGAATCTATAGTGGAATGCGCAATTGTTGGTTTTCCGCACGATATAAAAGGGAATGCACTTTATGCTTATGTAACCAAGTATGACAACGATACCTTGGATGAAGCTGTATTGAGAAAAGAAATTAATACCCTGATTGGGGAGACTATTGGCCCGATCGCCCGATTGGATAAGATTCAATTTGTTTCTGGATTGCCAAAAACGCGATCTGGTAAAATTATGAGGAGAATCTTGCGAAAAATAGCTTCTCAAGACGCCTCGAACTTAGGAGATATTTCTACTCTTTTGAATCCAGAGGTAGTAGAAGAAATTAAGGTCGGAGCTTTAGTATAAGATTTTTTAAAAGTAAGTCGCGATAGATGTGGTTGCGGGGAACATAGTTTGGATTCCCGCTTTCCCATTGGTCAAATAAGGTGTCCAAATCGATTAGGCGGACTTCGCTTACTTCTTCGGTTTGTAGGGTGAGGTCCTTTAAAGGATGCTTTAGTTCGGCGAGAAATAATTGTTGGTATTCCAAATCGATAAAATTGGGTCGATGCACTTTGTGTTTGTGATTGGTCCCGTAAAAATATAGGTCTTGAGCTTGGAGTTCAAGACCTATTTCTTCTTTACATTCTCTCAGGGCTGCCTGAATAGGGTCTTCCTTACTGGATAAGTGACCTGCTACCGAGACGTCCCAAAGGTTTGGATAACACATTTTATTTGCGCTTCTTTTTTGAATTAGAATTTGTCCTTCTGCATTGTAGAGCCAAAGGTGTATGCTTCTGTGAGGCAGACCTTTTCTATGCGCCTCATTTTTGGAGATGGCGTAAAGAAAGTTTTGGTGGTTATCTACTATGTCGACAAATTCATCCATTATTTAAAGTAGCTAAAGTCTTCTCCAGATTCTATTTTTAATAGGGTATTGTATATGAGTTGAATGACGTTTTCCACATCTTCTTTATGCACCATTTCAACTGTGGTATGCATATAGCGCAAGGCCAAAGAAATCAGCGCACTCGGCACACCTCCGTTGGAGTAGGCAAAAGCGTCTGTATCGGTTCCAGTAGCTCTTGAAGAAGCCAATCTTTGGAATGGAATTTTAGATTCCTCCGCTGTATCGACGATGAGGTCTCTGAGCTTATTTTGTACCGCAGGGGCATAAGAGATAACGGGACCTGCTCCGCATTTTGTTTCGCCTTCGGTTTTCTTATCTATCATTGGAGTGGTAGTGTCGTGGCATACATCGGTAACAATAGCGACGTTTGGTTTGATTCTCTGGGTAATCATCTCCGCTCCGCGCAATCCAATCTCTTCTTGAACAGAATTTGTAATATAGAGTCCAAAAGGAAGTTTTTTGCCGTTTTCCTTCAATAGTCTAGCTACCTCGGCTATCATAAAACCACCCATTCTGTTGTCGAGAGCTCTACAGACAAATTTATCCTTGTTTAGGATAAAAAACTCATCCGGGTAGGTGATAACACAACCTACGTGGACTCCGAGTTTTTCAACTTCTTTTTTGGAGCTGCAGCCTACATCGATAAAAATATTGTCCAATTTAGGGGCTTCTTCCTTTCCGGACTTTCGAGTGTGAATGGCTGGCCATCCGAATATACCTTGAACGATTCCTTTTTTAGTGTGGATGTTGACTCTTTTGGATGGTGCAATTTGATGATCACTTCCTCCATTTCGAATCACATAAATTAGACCTTCGGGTGTGATATAGTTTACATACCAAGAAATTTCATCGGCATGACCTTCGATTACTACCTTAAAAGGGGCTTCTGGATTGATAACTCCTACCGCAGTTCCGTAGGTGTCGGTAATAAATTCGTCTACATAAGGGGTCAGATAATCCATCCAGATCTTTTGACCTTCGGACTCGTAGCCTGTCGGAGCTGCATTATTTAAATATTTTTCTAGAAAATCGAGGGATTTCTTATTGAGGATTTTAGTTTTGCTCATTTAAAATTGTTTTTATCAAAAATACGGATTCTTTTTTTTAACAGAATCTTGTATGATGGACTTTAGTAAAACATTAATTTAGTTTAGAGTATGAGGAGTTATATGTCGCTATTCTTGGGTTTGTTTTGTTTCTCGCTTTTTGGGCAAGTGGAGAGAGATACGACCTATATTACGGAGGATAATTATATTTTGTACAGTGGCGAAAATCCAACTTTAGAACTGGATGAAATACAGATTTTACCCAAATTAAAATTCGAAAATTACGAAGCTAAAAAATATTATTATTGGTTTAGGCGCCGTGTCTTAAAAGCCTATCCCTTTGCAGAGATTGCCTCGGAAAAGCTCAATTCAGTCAATGATTCTTTGGCTTTGATCACCAACAAGAGAAAGCGCAAGAAGTATGTTCGTCAGCGTCAAAAATATTTAGAAAAGGAATTTACTCCTCAATTAAAAAAACTGACAACCACCGAGGGAAGGATTTTAATCAAACTTATGTACCGACAAACTGGGATGACTACTTTTGAGGTGGTGAAGGATTACAGAAGTGGATGGCGAGCCTTTTGGTATAATACTACTGCATCTGTTTTTAAGTTGTCGCTCAAGGATGAATACCACCCGGATTCTAATCTAGAGGATTATATGATTGAGGATATCTTGCAGCGAGCAGATGTAAAAGAGTTGATCGATTTGATGCCTCCAAAAATTGACTTAGAATTCTATCAAATTCCGGTTCCAGAATCTTTTGCTTTTAAAGAGCCCCAATCCAAGTAATCCACTTTTAGTTTTTGGTTGACTGGAGGCTTATTTTTTTGTTTCTTAAGTGTTTAAATATAACTCTTATGAAATTCAGAATTCCTTTTGTTGTTTTAGTCGCTTATTTATTTACGATTCCCGTCACTGCCCAGACTAGTTATTGGCAAAAAGATATCGATGCGGTTTCTGA
>JBELHR010000030.1:0-20798 GCA_042091275.1 Flavobacteriaceae bacterium | reverse complement strand
GACCTCCGCGTCCCAAACGCGGCGCGATAACCGGGCTACGCTACACCCCGAAAAACAAGCGGAGAGGAAGGGATTCGAACCCCCGGTACCCTTGCGGGTACAACTCCTTAGCAGGGAGCCCCGTTCGACCACTCCGGCACCTCTCCTGTTTTTCAGCAAAACTATGTAAAAGAACTAATTTTTGCGAGTGCAAATGTAACGCTGAAATTCATATCTCACAAACATTTAAAAGCTTTTTTTATTCTTTAGCTTGAGATTTTTTCCAAAAAATTATTCAGGATACTCAATTCTAAGGTGATAGATATTGAGTAATTTCTTTTTGAGCACCTCTTTGATTTGTTCAATTTCTTTTAAGGTGATATCCGCATTTTGGAACTGCCCCTCCTCCAACTGTTTGCTGATGATGGATTCTACCAATTCATCGATGCGTTGGGCGTTGGGCTTATCCAAACTCTTGGAGGCCGCCTCGGCAGCGTCTGCCATCATAAGTATGGCCGTTTCTCTAGAAAAAGGAATAGGTCCTGGATATCTAAAGTCGTTTAGGTCCACATTTTCTTCTCCGCTATCCACTTGTTTTTTATAAAAATAATAGACCACCGAGTTTCCGTGGTGGGTTCGGATAAAATCGATAATACGATCGGGAAGGTTGGCTTTTTTGGCCATTTTAATTCCCTCGATAACGTGGTCGATGATGATTTGACCGGATTCCTTAGGATCCATTTCGTCGTGGGGATTGACTCCTGTTTGTTGGTTTTCGATAAAGTAAAAAGGCGTCTTCATCTTTCCGATATCGTGGTATAGGGCTCCGGTTCTAACCAGCATGGAATTGGCTCCAATTTCGTTGGCTGCAGCCTCGGCTAGATTGGCCACTTGCATGGAGTGCTGAAAGGTTCCCGGTGCTTTTTCGTTTAGTTCGCGCAATAGAGGCGTATTGGTATTGGACAGCTCCAAAAGCGTGGTATCGGAAATAAGGTTAAAGGTCTTTTCGTAGACATAAATCAAAAAGGAGGACAATACCATGGCCAGTCCGTTTAGCACAAATAGTCCGAAATAACGGATTTTGATCTGGTCAAAACTCCCTTCCTGAATAATGGAAAAAGCCAAATAGGTAATCATATAAATCCCGGTAATCGCACCGATGGTCGCAAAGAGATTGGTCCTTTTATAAGACTGGGTGATATACAAAATCGTCACAATACCCGCGATAATCTGCAAGTAGGTAAACTCAAAACTATTGGGAACAATAAAACCGAGCAAGAGTACCGTAAGCACGTGTACAAATAGTCCCAAGCGCGCATCAAAAAAGGATTTGAGAACGATGGGCAGTATACATAAAGGTACCGCATAAATAAAAGTCGCATCGTATTTTACCACCACCGTAGTGAGCAAAATCATGGTCACGATATTAAAAAAGATAAAGGTGACCTTGGTGTTGTTTTCATAGACCTCATACCTATAGGATCTCAAAAACAGGAGCAACATGGCAAATACAATACATACCAGAGCCGTATAACCCAATACGATAAAAATATAATTCTTTTGGGACCACAATTGGGATTCAAACTCGCTCTTTAAAGAGAGTAGTTCGTCCAGGTTCTCCCCTTCTACAATATCCCCTCTTAGGATAATAAGCTCATCTTTGGAAACCTTCCCTCTGGTATAAGCAATGGTAGAGAGCTCGTCCTGCAAGACCTTTTGGGTGAGGACCTCGTCGTAGTAGATGGAAGGCAGCATACGGTTGAGCAAAATATCTTCGAGAAAGTCCGCAGAATCTCCGTAGGTATCTTCTAGCTCTCGCGATACGCCCAAGAGAATTTTGCGGTCGTCCGCCAATTCAAAAAAGCGCTTTTCCTGTACCCCATTTCCGTTGCGAACCAAAACGGTCAAAGTCGTGTCTGCTATTTTATTGGCCACACTGGCATCGTAGTAGCCACGGGTATAGAATCCATCGACCAGGGTCAGTACTTCAGCGATATACTTATCTACCGCCAAGCTGTCCTTAGGGTCTGTGACCAAGCTATCGATATTGGATTCCAAGGCTTGGGTGATTCCCTGTTTGACTTGGGACTCAATCGCTATGCGGCGCTCTAAATAATTTTTAGAAGCCTCGGTAATGGTTTGCTTTTCTTTTTGGATGTCCTCTGCAGACTTTTTGATCGCAAAGTCAAAGGGAGCGTACAAGTTGTCGTATTGCCAAGGTTTACCCTTTTGAAACTCGTATTTAAACTGCCCTCCTTTGGGAAAAAAATACACGATTAAAACCACGGAAATAACAAACAAAATCCCTTTGTACAAGGGGCTGTGATTTCGGTATAGCTTGTCGAAATTCTTCTTCATCAATAGGTGTTTTATCAAAAGTAACGAATAAAAACTAAGGAGGGAACTAGAATTTAAATTTGATAAAAATTCTTACATTCGCTAAGAAATCTAAACGAACTAAAAATGAATAAAGAAGTTGTAATTGTATCGATGGCTAGAACGCCTTTTGGAAGCTTTTTAGGAAGTCTTTCTGGGGTGTCTGCTGCGCAACTCGGAAGTGTTGCTATAAAAGGTGCTTTAGACAAAATAAGCCTAGAAGGAAGTCAAGTAGACGAAGTACTTATGGGTAATGTTTTACAAGCTGGTGTGGGACAAGCTCCTGCGCGTCAAGCTGCTCTGGGAGCGGGAATTCCAGATACGGTTCCTTGTACTACGGTAAACAAAGTTTGCTCTTCGGGAATGAAAACCATCATGCAAGCTGCTCAAGCGATTCAACTCGGAGACGCGGAGATTGTAGTAGCTGGTGGAATGGAAAACATGTCTCGTACCCCGCACTACCTAAACGGGAGAAACGGCGTGAAATTTGGACCGATTGCTATGGAAGATGGGATGCAAAAAGATGGTCTAGTAGATGCTTATGGTCAAGTTGCCATGGGAGTCTATGCCGAGAAATGTGCCGAAGAACACCAAGTGAGTCGCGAGGAACAAGATGCCTTTGCTATTGCCTCTTATACCCGAACTGCTGCAGCGTGGAAGGCAAATAAATTCGATAAGGAAATCGTTCCTGTCGAAATTCCACAGCGAAGAGGAGACGCTATTGTCTTTGATCACGACGAAGAATATAAAAATGTAAAATTCGAAAAGATCCCGCAACTGAGAGCGGTCTTTAAAAAAGAAGGTACGGTTACTGCTGCCAATGCTTCGACTATCAACGACGGTGCCTGTGCACTAGTTTTGATGTCTGCAGAAAAAGCGGCTTCCCTAAACCTCAGCCCACTTGCTAGTATCGTATCTTATGCAGATGCTGCCCACGAGCCAGAGTGGTTTACTACTGCTCCAGCCAAAGCGTTGCCAAAAGCACTTGCAAAAGCAAATTTAGGTCTGGACGATATGGATTATTTCGAACTCAATGAAGCATTTTCTGTGGTTGGAATTGCCAATACCAAGATTCTAGGTATTTCTGCTGACAAGACCAATGTCAATGGAGGTGCAGTATCTATTGGACACCCACTCGGTGCCTCAGGAGCGCGTATTATCATGTCTTTGATCTCGGTACTTCACCAAGAAAACGGAACCTATGGTGCAGCCGGTATTTGTAATGGAGGTGGTGGTGCTTCTGCTTTAGTTCTCAAGAGAGCTTAGTATGAACTACGGTATAGCCCAACTGAGTATAACTCCTATGAGAGCGGAGAAAAACGACCGAAGTGAACTTATTTCACAGCTGTTGTTTGGAGAGCACTTTAAGGTGTTAGAAATCCAAAAAAACTGGTCGAAAATTCGATTGGCCCACGATGGCTATGAAGGGTGGATCGACAACAAACAGTATGTGGAGCTCAGCGAAATGGAATATACCCAATTGGAGCAAAATCCCAGCGCCCTTTCGGGAAATCTCTTGGATTATATCTCGGATCGCAGTCACGAATTGGCTACTATTCCCCTGGGAGCGAGCTTGCCTTTTTTTAAGGATCAAGAACTCAAAATCGGAGCGAGCTATTATCGTTATGACGGGGATGTCGTCTCGGGAAAGAAAGGAAAAGAAGCCTTGATTTCTACGGCATTTATGTATTTAAATGCGCCCTATCTCTGGGGAGGAAGAACGCCTTTTGGGATAGACTGTTCGGGTTTTAGTCAAATGGTATATCGCCTCAACGGCTATGCGATTCAACGAGATGCTTATCAACAAGCGCTTCAAGGAGAAGTCCTGAGTTTTATCGAAGAGAGCGAAGTCGGAGATTTGGCCTTTTTTGACAACGAGGAGGGTAAAATCATTCACGTGGGAATCATTATGAAGGATAACTATATCATTCACGCCCACGGCAAAGTGCGTATCGATCGTTTGGATCACACCGGTATTTTCAATATCGATACCAAGCGACATACCCACAAACTCCGGGTGATTAAGAAAATCATATAAACAAAAAAGCCACTTTTAAAAAAGTGGCTTTTTTTATTGGGTTACAAACGCTTATTGCATTGCATCAATCTTTGCTTGCATTTCTTTTTGCTCGTCATACATTTCAGTTTGCTCGTAGATACCTACCAAAGTCTGTGCTACAGATTTGTTTGAAGGATCTAGTTCAAAAGCCGATTCGAAATAAGGAATAGCCTCTTTGTAATACTCAATTTGCTTTAATTGCAAAGCGTCGTATTTGTCAAAGTTGCTCAAGTTCTCATTCATCTGTTCTACGATAGGCTCTGCTTTTTTCAAAGTAGCCGCACCCATATTGATATAAGCTTCGGCGTAATCTGACTTTAAGTCCACAGCAGTTTGGAAATTCACAAGGGCAGCGTCTAAATCTCCTGTTTCCATGTTCATTACCCCAATGTTGTAATGTAGATTAGGATCTGTAGGGTTTAGAGAAACCGCTAATTCCAACAATTCCTTAAACTTTTCGTTTTCTCCCATTCTAAAGTACAAATTGGCTTCGTTGATTACCAAATCGTAGTTATTAGGATCTTTTTCACGAGCCGATTTAAACAACTCCAATGCCTTTTCATTTTCATTTAAGGCCATATAGTTAAACGCTAGGTTCTTTACGATTCCAGGCTGACGAGAAGGGTTCAAAACCACTTCTGGCTCCGTAACCAAACCTAATTTTACTTGAGAATCTAAATCCTTTTGAGAAGCGAAACGCTGAACAGCACCATTAGTAACCGACTTTGCTTTGTACTCGGTATAGATTCCAGTATAACCCATATCCAATAAAGATTCGAAATACTTAATAGAAGTATCGTAATCCTTGTCAAAATAAGCAGCTAATCCTGCATTTTCCAAGAAAGAAGTATCCTTTGGACTCAATCTATAAACTTCGTAGTAGGCTTTTGCAGCAGTCTTATAGTCTCCTGAATTATAAGCTTCTACAGCAGAATTGGAAGAATTTGTGATCAAAGCGTTTAGCTGATCTGCAACTCTAAGAGAATACTCTGTCTCGTTGCGCTCCTCTTCGTAAGCCAACAATTCAGAAAAAGCAGTTCCTGCCTCTTCGTAACGCAAGGCGTCCATTCCGTCTCCATAAATTACTTGGGATCTCAAAAAGAGATATTTTGCTGTCAATTTGTCGTCAGCAGCAGCTTCTAATAATGGCTGAGCCATATCTAAAGCAGCACTTGTCGCAGCGTAGTCTCCTTTTTTAAGAGCTTTTTCTGCTGTTTTTAATTCCTTCTTTTGTCCAACTGCAGTAAATCCTATCATCACTGTGGCTAGTAAAAGTACCTGTCTTTTCATCTTTGTATTATTAAATTTAAATTTATTCTTGAGGATTTTGATCGACCTCATTCGATTCATCTAACTCTATTCCCTCTTCCTCTTCTTCTCGGATTACTTTCGCAACCGAAGCAATTGTATCATTTCCTTTTATATCGATGAGTTTTACTCCTTGGGTAGCGCGTCCCATAACTCTCAAGTCTTCGACAGCCATTCGAATTACGATACCAGATTTGTTAATAATCATCAAGTCGTTTTCGTCATCTACATTTTTGATCGCAACGAGTTGACCCGTCTTCTCGGTAATATTTAAGGTTTTCACCCCTTTACCGCCGCGATTGGTAATTCGATAATCGTCTAGTGAACTTCGCTTACCGTATCCGTTTTCAGATACCACCAAGATATTAGACTCCATATCGTTTACCGCAACCATTCCGATTACCTCATCCTCTTCGTGTCCGAGAGTAATACCTCTTACACCTGAAGCGGTTCTTCCCATTGGTCTCGTTTTGGATTCTTCAAATCGAATGGTTTTACCCGACTTTAATCCCAACATCACCTGAGAATCTCCCGTAGTCAATTTAGCCTCTAAAAGCTCATCTCCTTCCTTGATGGTAATGGCGTTGATTCCATTGGTTCTCGGTCTAGAGTATTGCTCTAAAGAAGTTTTCTTAACCACTCCTTTTTTGGTAGCCATAATCACAAAGTGACTATTGATATAGTCTTCGTTTTTGAGATCTGCGGTCACCAAGAAGGCTTTTACTTTGTCGTCGTTTTCTATGTTGATCAAATTCTGCAAAGCCCTTCCTTTGGTATTCTTTCCACCTTCTGGAATTTCGTAAACTCGCATCCAAAAGACCTTCCCTTTTTGGGTAAAGAACATCATGTATTGGTGGTTGGTCCCCACAAATAAATGCTCTAAGAAATCTTCATTTCGAGTGGCAGATCCTTTTTGACCTCTACCTCCTCTATTTTGGGTTTTGTATTCCGAAAGCAAGGTTCTCTTGACATAACCCGCATGAGAAATCGTAACTACTACCTGAGAATCTGGAATCATATCTTCGATTCGCATGTCTCCACCAGTGTATTCGATTTCAGAACGTCTTTCGTCTCCGTATTTATCGCGAACTGCGAGCAATTCGTCTTTGATAATCTGCATACGGCGACCTTCGTCTGCCAAAATATCTTTTAAGTCTGCAATCAAAACTAAGATCTCGTCGTATTCTCCTCTTAACTTGTCCTGCTCTAGACCTGTAAGTTGACGCAAACGCATCTCTACAATGGCCTTAGACTGAATTTCGCTGAGTTCAAAACGCTCGATTAAACGCTCTTTGGCTTGATCGGCATTAGAAGAGCCACGGATAATCTTGATCACTTCGTCGATGTGATCGGAAGCGATGATCAAACCTTCTAAGATATGGGCTCTAGCTTCCGCTTTGGCCAACTCAAATTGGGTTCTTCTCACTACTACTTCGTGTCTGTGCTCGACAAAATGCTCTATTTGCTGCTTGAGGTTTAGAAGCTCTGGTCTCCCTTTTACAAGTGCAATATTGTTTACGCTAAAGGAAGTCTGTAGCGCTGTAAATTTAAATAGCTTATTGAGTACGATATTTGGAATAGCATCGCGTTTTAAGACATAAACTATACGCATCCCACTTCTATCCGACTCATCTCTGATATTGGCGATCCCTTCGAGTTTCTTTTCGTTGACCAATTCTGCGGTCTTTTTGATCATATCTGCCTTGTTGACCTGATATGGAATCTCTGTAACGATGATACACTCTCTACCTTGAACTTCTTCAAAGGTAGCCTTGGCACGCATCACGATTCGTCCGCGACCCGTATGAAAAGCATCTCTAACCCCGTCGTAACCGTAAATAATACCTCCTGTTGGAAAATCTGGCGCCTTGATAAACTGCATCAATTCGTCAATCTCAATATCTTTATTATCGATATAAGCGCTCATTCCATTGATCACCTCGGTAAGGTTGTGAGGGGCCATATTGGTCGCCATACCAACTGCAATTCCCGAAGCACCGTTTACCAATAAATTTGGTATACGAGTAGGAAGAACGGTAGGCTCTTTTAAGGTATCGTCAAAATTTAAGCGGTGATCTACTGTATCTTTTTCTATATCGGAAAGCATTTCTTCCGAAATCTTTTGCATTCTAACCTCGGTATAACGCATTGCTGCCGGGCTATCCCCATCGACAGAACCAAAGTTTCCTTGTCCGTCGACCATCATATAGCGAACGCTCCAATCTTGCGCCATTCTAACCATGGAATCGTAAACAGAAGTATCTCCATGTGGGTGATACTTACCTAAAACTTCCCCAACAACTCTGGCGGATTTTTTATAGGATCCCGTAGCTTTGATTCCTAGCTCATGCATCCCGTAAAGCACTCTTCTGTGGACTGGCTTGAGACCATCTCTCACATCCGGTAACGCCCTCGACACTATAACGGACATAGAATAATCTATATAGGCCGATTTCATTTGATCCTCAATATTAATTGGGATCAACTTTTCTCCGTCTGACATATGTTTAGTTTAATAAATTCGTCTTCATTTGTACTAGAAAGCAATATACAAATTTTAGCTTTTTACGCAAGTTTCAAAAGTAAGGAATTAAGGGGACTTATCAACAAATACAAGTCCTTAAATCCAAGAGATTTAAAGGATTATCGCCGCATTAAGCACTTTATTATCAAAGCCTTGTAAACAAAGCTTCCTCACTGCAAAATTTTGAGGCTTTATTAACAAAAAAACTCTTAAATTTACAATAAGTAGAAATGAGATGTATGGATGATAATTTTTCACAAAAAGTCAAAGACGTAATTGCCTATTCCAAGGAGGAAGCAATTCGCTTGGGACACGATTTTATAGGAACAGAACACTTGGTTCTCGGCCTACTTCGCAAAGGAGAAGGCAGTGCAATCGATATATTGATCGCTTTGGATATTAACTTGGACTTGCTCCGCAAAAAAATCGAAGCCCTCAACCCGGTGAGCACTATGTTCGCTCAGAACCAAGAGAAGTTAAACCTGCATTTGACAAAGCAGGCGGAAAAAGCTCTAAAAACCACGTTTTTAGAAGCTAAGTTATTTAAGAGTAGCGCTGTGGAAACGGTGCATTTATTGCTCTGTATTTTGAGAAATGAAAATGACCCAACAACCAAACTGTTGGAAACATTTGATATTAATTATAAAGAGGTTAAAACTATGTTTTCAGACATTAATGATCAGGAAGATGAGCAAATCTTCAACAGAGATACCCCTCGAGCAGAATCGTCAAGTTCAGATGATTTTTCCAGTAATGACCCCAACCCATTCGATCCGAAACAAGGAAGAAAGGGCAGTAGAAAATCAAAAACTCCAGTATTAGATAATTTCGGTAGAGATTTGACCGCTCTCGCAGAGCAAGACGCCTTGGACCCTGTTGTTGGAAGACAAAAGGAAATCGAGCGCGTAAGTCAGATTTTGAGTAGAAGAAAGAAAAACAACCCGATGTTAATCGGGGAACCAGGTGTAGGTAAATCTGCTATTGCTGAAGGACTTGCCCTGCGTATCGTGCAAAGAAAAGTCTCTCGTATCCTTTTTGACAAGCGTCTAATTTCCTTAGACCTTGCCAGTTTAGTAGCGGGAACAAAATATAGAGGTCAGTTCGAAGAGCGTATGAAAGCGCTGATGAATGAATTGGAGAAAAATGACGATATCATTTTGTTTATCGATGAGATCCACACCATTGTAGGTGCCGGAGGAGCAACAGGATCACTAGATGCTTCCAATATGCTAAAGCCCGCTTTGGCCCGTGGAGAAATTCAATGTATCGGTGCGACAACCTTGGATGAATACCGTCAAAATATTGAGAAGGACGGCGCCTTAGAACGAAGATTTCAAAAAATAATCGTGGAGCCGACTTCCATAGAAGAGACTGTTCAGATTCTAAACAATATCAAAGGCAAATACGAGGACCATCACAATGTGATGTTTACTCCAGAGGCCATTGATGCTTGTGTAAATTTGACCAATCGCTACATGACCGACCGTTTTTTACCGGACAAGGCTATAGATGCTTTGGATGAGGCTGGGTCTAGAATCCATATCACCAACATCAAAGTTCCCCAACAAATTCTAGAACTAGAAAAGAGTCTAGAAGAAATCAAGGAACAGAAAAACGCCGCGGTAAAAGGTCAAAAATACGAAGAGGCAGCAAGACTTCGAGATGACGAAAAAAATCTAGAGGCCGCTTTAAACTCTGCACAACAGCAGTGGGAGGAGCGTTCCAAAGAAAACAAAGAGATCGTAAACGAAGACCACGTAGCCGAGGTAGTTTCTATGATGACCGGTATTCCTGTGAATCGCGTTGCCGAAGCAGAATCTTCTCGACTTTCTGAATTGGCAGGCAAGGTTACCGGCAAGGTAATCGGTCAAGACCAAGCAGTGGAAAAAGTAGTGAGAGCTATTCAGAGAAATCGCGTGGGACTAAAAGACCCAAACAAACCTATTGGCTCCTTTATATTCTTAGGACAGACAGGTGTGGGTAAAACCCAACTCGCCAAAATTCTAGCAAAAGAACTCTTCGACTCCGAAGAAGCCTTGGTCAGAATCGACATGAGTGAGTATATGGAGAAATTTGCCATTTCGAGACTTACTGGTGCACCTCCGGGATACGTAGGTTACGAAGAAGGTGGTCAATTGACTGAAAAAATCCGAAGAAAGCCTTATGCGGTTCTCTTGTTGGACGAGATAGAAAAAGCACATCCCGATGTGTTTAATATGTTGCTTCAAGTTTTAGATGACGGTTTTATTACCGATAGTCTCGGTCGCAAGATTGACTTTAGAAATACGGTAATCATCATGACTTCCAATATCGGAGCGAGACAACTCAAAGATTTTGGAACTGGTGTAGGATTTGGAACTAATGCTCGCAAAGAACAAGAAGGAGATATGGCTAAGGGAGTTATCGAAAACGCTCTTAAGAAAACCTTTGCTCCGGAATTCCTAAACCGTATAGACGATGTGATTGTATTTAATGCTCTCGAACAAGAGCAGATCAATGAGATCATCAAAATCGAACTAGCCAGGTTAATCCAAAGGGTAAAATCTATTGGTTACGAATTGAGCTTGACCGATGCGGCTATTTCTTATATTGCCAAAAAAGGTTTTGATAAAAAGTACGGAGCTAGACCGCTAAATCGCGCTATTCAGAAATATGTCGAAGACGCCTTGGCGGAAGAAATTGTCAATTCCAAACTATCGGAAGGAGACAAAATCATATTGGACAAGACCGATGAAAGCGAAGATAAATTGGTGATTCAAATCGAACACCAATCCAAAGAAGCTTAAAAATAAAAAACTCCCCAATTGGGGAGTTTTTTTTAATTATAATTCCGAGTAGTCCACCGTGAGGTTTTGAATAAAACCTATGGCGTTTTGAATATCCTCGTGCAGTACGCGATCTTCCAAAACCAAAGGAACTTCTCTGCGAAAAGACTCCATTAATTGCTCGATGATAAGTGAGGACTTTTCCTCTCTAAAATGTAAAGCCTGTGAAGCATTCATCAATTCGATAGCCAAAATTCGCTCCAGATTATCTATCACTCTCTTGGCCTTGGTCGCGCCGTTGGCACCCATGGATACGTGATCCTCCTGTCCATTGGAAGAGACGATAGAATCCACAGAGGCAGGGGTACACAATTGCTTGTTTTGACTCACGATGCTCGCTGCAGTATATTGAGGAATCATAAACCCACTATTCAATCCCGGATTGGAGACCAAAAAAGCAGGTAAATCTCTCAGTCCACCGATCAGTTGATAGGTTCTGCGCTCGGAAATACTTCCCAACTCGGCCAGAGCAATAGCATAAAAATCTAATGCCAAAGCCAAAGGCTGTCCGTGGAAATTACCTCCAGAGATAATCTTGTCCTCTCCAATAAATATATTTGGGTTGTCGGTTACAGAATTAATTTCCGTTGCCATCGTTTTTTCTACATAATCCAAGGCATCTTTTGTCGCCCCGTGAACCTGAGGCATACAGCGGAAAGAATAAGGATCTTGAACGTGGTCTTTTTCCCTAGATATGAGTTCTGATCCTTCTAAAAACTGAGAAATTCGCTCTGCAGTTTTCAACTGTCCTTTGTGAGGACGTATCAGGTGAATCAACTCGTCAAATGGCTCTTTTCTTCCGTCGAATCCCTCTAGAGAACTCGCTCCAATCAAATCCGCCAAATAGGCTAACTTTTTTCCTTTCAAGACGCAATAGACTCCGTAAGCCGACATAAATTGCGTTCCGTTGAGAAGGGCAAGACCCTCCTTGGATTTCAATACTATTTTATCCCAAGACATTCTAGTCAACAATTCTCCTCCAGAGATACGCTCTCCTTTATAGTAGACTTCTCCCTCTCCTATCAAAGGCAAAGCCAAGTGGGCCAAAGGAGCCAAATCCCCTGAAGCTCCCAAAGAACCTTGCGTAAAAATCACAGGATAAATCTCCTCATTGTACATATCGATCAATCGCTGTACGGTTATTAGCTGCACTCCTGAATGTCCGTATGACAGGGATTGTATCTTTAAAAGCAGCATAATTTTAACCAAAGAACTCTCCACTTCGTCCCCAGTACCACAAGCGTGACTCATAACCAAATTCTCTTGTAATTTGGTCAAATCCGTAGATCTAATCTTGACGTTGCAAAGGGATCCAAAACCGGTGTTGATTCCGTATATCGGAGCGGATTCTTTTTCCATTCTCTCGTTCAAATAAACTCTACAATTGCGAATCTTAGTCTCCGCCTCAGCAGATAATTCCAATTTAGCATCCGATTGCAAGAGTTCAAACAAATCCTCAAAGCGCAAGCGCATCTCTGGATTTATTACAAATATCTCATTCATATGTTCCATTCCTTTAGACTGCAAAAGTCTGTAAACCAAACGTCTTGTGCAAATCTTTTGTTAAAGGGCAAGGACTAAATTTAAATCTTATATTTTCTTACTAACTTTGAGAAAATATATCGATTATCCATGAAAAAAATATTTCTCTTAGCCTTGGCTATTATCGCTTTTTCTTGTGAAAAAGAAGTAGAACCCTTTGCCTTTAGCGGTCAGATCAAAAACTTGGACAATACCGAAATTTCGGTCACAAGTCTCAACGGGACTAACGTCCTTATTCAAGCCGACGAAAAGGGAGCTTTTTCCGAAAACATGACGATACAAGAGGGTTTTTATAACCTCAACCTCGGGAATGAAAGATATAGGATTTACCTAAAACCAGGAATGGATTTGGCGCTGTATGTCGACCTTGCAAGATTGGAAGACTCGTTTCACTACCAAGGATCCTTAGCAAGTGAGAACAACTATTTATTTTCCAAAAAAGACCAGCTAGAAGCCTATTCGGATAAGCGAATCGAAATCTTGTCTCAAGAAGAGGCTGATTTTCTGGAAACGATGGAACGAGGTACCCAACAAGATTTAGCTTTTTTAGGACAGTCTGAGGGAATTTCCACTAGATTTCAAAAATTAGAAACCAAAAACATCCTTTATACCAAAGCTTTGAGGATGGCGAACTATCCGAGCTACTACGCTTATTACAATCAAAAAGAAGAAGCGGAGACTAGCGAGGAATTCAAGAAGCAGACACCTGATCTAAACTTGAATTCTGTAAGCGACTATATCAACAGTATAGAGTTTAGATCTTTGGTGAGAATGTATTTCCAAGATCTTACCGAAACTGCCTATGAGAAGGATTCCAACTTAGATTTTTACGCTACTTATTTAGAAATAATAGATCAAAGTGATTTTGACCCAACTCTAAAAGGATTTTTAGCTTATGAGAATGCTCGTATGGCAATCACTTATACGGAAGATTTGGAATCTTATTACAATACTTACCTGAGTCTAGACAAAAACTCAGAAAACAATAATTCTATCTCCGCAGTCTATAAAGATTTGCTTCAAATCTCTGCAGGTAAAGATTCTCCAATTTTCGAAAACTATGAGAATTTCGCAGGAGGTACAACTTCTTTAGCGGATCTAAAAGGAAAATATGTCTATATGGACATTTGGGCACAATGGTGTGGTCCTTGTAAAAGAGAAATCCCTTACTTAAAAGAAATTGAGGCAGAATACCACGACAAAAATATTGAATTTGTATCCATCTCTATCGATCGCGAAAAAGATTATGACAAATGGAGAGCCATGGTCGAAGATAAAGAACTCGGTGGAATCCAACTACTAGCGGACAAGGATTGGAATTCTCAATTTGTAGAAGAGTATTTGATCAAAGGAATTCCTAGATTTATATTAGTAGATCCACAAGGGAAGATTGTAAATAGCAACGCACCTAGACCCTCGGATCAAAAACTGAGAAAAGTATTTAACGACTTAAACCTATAAGCTACTACTTATGAAAAACGCATTTAAACTTTTTATTATCGCGAGTTTGATACTCGTATCTTGTTCAGAGGAAAAACCGATGACCTACGCTAAGTTCTCGGCTTCTGTTTCCGATGCTAGTATCAGCGAAATTACCCTAAACGGGAGTATGAGTTCCAAAGATATTTCTATCGGCGAAGACGGTATCTTTCAGGACACCATTCAAAATGCCCAAGGAGGTTTTTACCAAGTAGTGATAGGATCAAACAGAACCTTTGTATTTCTCAAAAACGGTTATGACTTGAATCTAAATGCCGAAGAAGACGGTAGTATTTCTTTCTCAGGAGAAGGAACTGGAACCAACGAATACCTAAATGAAAAATTGAGAATTAGCCAAGAGCTTTTCGACAGAGAGCGTTATTTTGTTTTGGAACCAGAAGAATTTCAAAAATACGCAGCAGAATCCAGAGCAACCTTAGACAATCTAGTAAATAACGCAGTGAATTTGGATTCGACTTTAGCTGCAAATGAACTAAAAGATCACGAAAACTTTTTTCAAGCTCTAAATCAATTTTATCCTCAAGAGCACGCGATGAGAGTGAAATTTGCTCCGGGAAAAACTTCTCCGGTTTTTGAAAATTACGAAAACCTAAAAGGAGGAACCACTTCTCTAGGAGACTTAAAAGGAAAATACGTATACCTCGACATATGGGCGACTTGGTGTGGTCCTTGCAAAATGGAGATGCCGTATTTAAAACAACTAGAAGAGGATTTCCACGGGAAAAACATACATTTTGTAAGTATCTCTATAGACAAACTAAATAAACATCAAGCTTGGAAAGACATGATCGCGGATCGCGAGCTCGGAGGTATTCAGCTGTTTGCAGGAGAGGATCAATCCTTTGCTATGGAATATAATATCACAGGAATTCCAAGATTTATTTTGGTAGACCCAGCCGGTAAAATTGTCAGCGCAAATGCTCCTAGACCATCACAAGAACAGGTGATTCGCAACCTCTTCCAGTCCTTGGACATCTAAAAAAATACAGACCAACAAAAAAGCCTTAGATTTTATCTAAGGCTTTTTTTTATGCTAATGGAGCTATTCTCTATCCTTCCGAGAATTCTCCCATATTGTCGTATTTGGCCATTCGCTTTTCCACTAACTCTTGGTGGTCTAATTTTTTAAGCGCTTCAAAAGAAGATAAAATGGTCTTTTTCACAGAATCAAAAGCAGTCTCTCTATCTCGGTGTGCGCCACCTAGAGGCTCCTCTATAATTCCGTCGATTAACTTCATTTTTTTCATGTCATCCGCAGTCAACTTCAAAGCTTCAGCTGCTTTTTCCTTAAACTCCCATGAACGCCATAAAATAGACGAACAAGATTCAGGAGAGATAACCGTATACCAAGTATTTTCCATCATAAATACGTGATCTCCTACTCCGATTCCAATAGCTCCTCCAGATGCACCCTCTCCAATTACTACAGAAATAACAGGAGTCTTGAGTCTAGTCATCTCTAAAATATTTCGAGCTATGGCTTCTCCTTGTCCTCTCTCCTCAGCCTCCAATCCTGGATAAGCTCCTGGAGTGTCGAGCAAAGTAACCACAGGGATTCCAAATTTCTCTGCCATTTTCATCAATCTCAAAGCCTTGCGATATCCTTCCGGATTTGCCATACCAAAATTTCGGTACTGCCTCATCTTGGTATTAACTCCTTTTTGCTGGCCGATAAACATAAAAGATTGATCTCCTATCTTACCCAAACCACCAATCATGGCTTTGTCATCTTTGACTCCTCTATCTCCGTGCAATTCCAAAAAACTATCTCCAGCAAGTGCTTGAATATAATCTAAAGTATAAGGACGATCTGGGTGACGAGAAAGTTGAACACGCTGCCAAGCGGATAAATTTTTATATATGGACTTCTTAGTCTTTAAAAGCTTTTTCTGTAATTCTTCGCATGTCGCAGTCACATCGACATCGCTTTCCTCTCCGATCAACGCGCATTTGTTTAGTTGATCTTCTAGGTCTTTTATTGGTAATTCAAAATCTAAATATTCCATCATTCAATATTTTGGTAGCTACAAATATAAAAACTTATATAACTAGCTCGACTTTTATTTTCTTTTTTTACCTATTCCATTCTTCAAAATCCCATTGCATATTACCACCCCAAGAATCACTGCACCTCCGATATAAAAACGCAAACCCATATGTTCTTTTTCCCCAAAAATCAAAAGAGCGAGTATAATTCCATACACTGGTTCTAGATTTGTGGTTAGCATAACGGTATACGGGCTGAGTACTTTCATCACCTGTACCGACATAATAAAGGCAAAGGCCGTACATACACTTGCCAGCAACAAAAGGTATATCCAATCCATCCATTCCAAGGCAAACAAGCCGGGCTCAAAGCCTCCGCTAAAGGCCATAAAAACACTTATAGCTAGGGCTCCAAAACCGAGTTCGTAGAAGGATATAATAACCGGAGGATGTTCTTTTACCAAAAGTCCATTCATCACGGAAAATATGGCAGCCAAAAAGGAGGATATCAAACCGTATGTAACCCCGAGCACATAGTTAGGATTCATCTGACTCGTATCGTCCTCTCTAAAAATCAGATAGAGAGCCAAGATAACCACAAGACCCAAAAACACCTCGAATTTATAGACTCTTCGCCTAAAAAAAAGCGGTTCGAGTAAACTGCCAAAAAAGGCTCCCGTACTCATGGTAATTAAGGCTACAGAGACGTTGGATACTTTGATAGCAGCAAAAAAGGTAATCCAATGAGCAGCTATTACCGTTCCGGCGATGATCAACTTGTATAGGGTTTTGGAATTGACCCGAAGATCTTTCTTTTGAAAAATCAGATACAATCCAATAAACAAAACTGCAAATCCCATGCGATACCATACAAGTGGAATGGCATCTAAGCTAATAAGAGCGCCTAAAATGGCTGTAAAACCCCAAATAAAGACTATAAAATGGAGTAAGAGGTAATTCTGAATTTTAGTTTTTTGCACGGTAGTATAGATAAATAGATAAGGTTCCAAAAACCATATTTGGGAGCCAAACATATAATAAAGCACTTGACCCGGCGACAGAACCGAGCACTTCCCCCACTTTCATAAGAAAAACATAAGTGAACATCAAGGTGATTCCAATGGCGAGATTGACTCCTAAGCCTCCTCTTTTTTTCCTAGAGGCAAGAGATACTGCTATCAAAGTCAAGATAAATGCAGAAACTGGTAAGCTCGTTCGCTTGTAACGCTCTACAAAATAAATATTTAAGTTTTTAACCCCGCGACTCTTTGCGGCTTCTATAAACTCATTTACCTCCGGAGTAGTCATTTCTTTGGCCTTGGATTCTGAAACTTCTAAGTCCTCATTGGTAAATGAAAATATAGTATCTAAACTACTTCCACTTTCTATATAGTCATCTCCGTTTGGCCGGACCACTCTCTTTGTATATCTACTCAGACGATATACCGAATCCTTGGGTTTGTAAGAAATATTTGCAGCAGTCAATTTATAGGTCAGATCGAGACCGTCATGGGTTTCGTAAGAAAAGTTATATCCCGTACCTCTTTTAAAATCGAACCTACGAATAAAAACAAAGCTGCTATCGTCCAATTGCAAACTGATATTATTAACCGTTTTTTGAGTTTTTCTATTGGTTTTTATATAGTCTTTTTCAAATTTCAAAAATTGCTTTTGACTTTTGGGTACTATAAAGTGATTCATCCCCAAAGCGTAAACAAATACGATGGAAGATCCTATTAAATAGGGCAACAGAAATCTGGTAAAGGAAATTTGCGAGCTATTTATGGCAACTATTTCTGTGTTTCCCGCCAGTTTAGAGGTAAACATAATTACAGAAATAAAAAGGGCCAAAGGCAAAAACGTGTTGGAGTAATAAATGACAAATGCTATATAATACTGATCTACGACCTCAAAAAAACTGAGCCCTGAGCTTATAAATTTGTCGATTTTTTCCGATACGTCAATCGCTATTGCAATCGGTATAAAAACCAATAAGGTGAAAAAGAAACTCACCAAATACCGTTTTAATAAATACCAATCTAAAATCCTCATGAATCTCTGTGTTATTGTCGCTTATAAGCGCTTGTTCATTTGATTAACCATCATTTGCTTCCAGGTGGCAAAGTCCCCAGCGATGATTCGTCGTCTGGCTTCTCTCACTAACCAAATATAAAAACCTAAATTGTGAATTGTGGCAATTTGTTTCCCTAAAAATTCATTAGCGGCAAATAGATGTCTCAAATAGGCTTTGGAGTATTGTAAATCCACGTAAGTATGACCCATCTCGTCAATTGGAGAGAAATCATCTGCCCATTTTCTGTTTTTTATATTGATACTTCCATGAGCAGTAAATAACATTCCATTTCTCGCATTCCTTGTAGGCATTACGCAATCGAACATATCTACTCCCAAGGCGATATTTTCTAGGATATTTATCGGAGTACCAACTCCCATCAAATAACGCGGTTTATCTTCCGGTAAAACCGAACAAACCACCTCCGTCATTCCATACATTTCTTCTGCTGGCTCTCCTACAGAAAGTCCACCTATGGCATTTCCTACAGCGTCTTTGGAGGCTATATATTCTGCGGATTGTTTTCTCAAGTCTTTATAAGTACTTCCTTGGACAATTGGAAACAAGCATTGGTTATAATCGTAAGTCCTTGGCATTTTATCAAAATGCGTAATACATCGCTCCAGCCATCTATGGGTCATATGCATGGATCTCTTTGCATAATTATAATCACATGGATAAGGAGTACATTCGTCAAAAGCCATAATGATATCCGCTCCAATTTTCCCTTGAATCTCCATTACATTTTCAGGAGTAAAAAAGTGATAAGAACCATCTATATGAGATTTGAATTTGACTCCCTCTTCATTGATTTTTCTCCTCCCGGAAAGAGAGTATACCTGATACCCTCCCGAATCGGTCAAAATAGGTGCGTCCCAATTCATAAACTTGTGCAAACCACCTGCCTTTTCCAGAATTTCTGTTCCTGGCCTTAGGTATAAGTGATAGGTATTTCCCAGAATAATATCGGGTTTGATATCCTCCTTGAGTTCTCTTTGATGCACTCCTTTGACTGTTCCTACTGTCCCAACAGGCATAAATATAGGAGTCTCAATAACTCCGTGGTCGGTGTGAAACTTTCCAGCTCTTGCTTTTGAGCCTGCATCTTTTGCTTCTAAATCAAATTTCATAAGTGTCAAAGATAAATATTTAACTCCTTCTGCGCCTTTTGGGCTTAGAGGATTTTGCTTTTTTATTTGGGGTGGATGCCTCTTGTGTTTTACTGGAGTTAGCTACCAGAGACATAAGTCCCGAAACCTCCTCCGAATTGAGCTCTCTCCATTCGCCGTATTTAATTCCCTCCAGTGAAATATTCATAATACGCGACCTTTGCAACCTGGTAACTTCATAACCCAAGTAGCTGGTCATTCGACGAATTTGCCTGTTGAGTCCCTCGGTCAAAACTATTTTAAAGCTTCGTCTCCCGATTTTTTCTACCTGGCATTTCTTGGTGATTTTTCCCAAAATAGGTAGGCCTCCAGACATTCTACGGACAAAGTCCTCATCGATATCTGCGTCCACTTCCACGATATATTCCTTCTGGTGATTGTTCCCTGCTCTCAGGATTTTGTTTACAATATCTCCATCGTTGGTCAAAAATATCAATCCTTCTGAAGGCTTGTCTAATCTTCCGATTGGAAAAAGTCTTTGACCGTAATTTAAGTATCGAACGATGTTTTTAGGCTCTTTACTATCGGTGGTACAAACCACTCCGACAGGTTTGTTCAATGCGATATAAACTGGTTTTGCTTTGGGCTGAAGTGCTTCCCCTTTAAGCGTAACCTCATCTCCTTCTCTTACGCGATTGCCCAAAATCGCCGTTTCTCCATTGATCTTTACCAGACCCTGTTCTATAAATCTTTCGGCTTCTCGTCTGGAACAGATCCCGGTCGAGGAAATATATTTATTGATATTTATCGATGTCGTATTATCCATAAAGTCACTTTGAGGTTAAAGATAAGTCAATCTGTTCTCTATTTTTAATATCATAAAAAAAACCGCTTCGAAATCGAAGCGGTTTTTGCGGTCTGGACGAGACTCGAACTCGCGACCCCCTGCGTGACAGGCAGGTATTCTAACCAACTGAACTACCAGACCGTTGCATTTAGCGATTGCAAATATACATTGCTTTTGTCAATTCACAAGGGTTTTTAAATAAAAAAAGGCCTAGAAAAATCTAGACCTCTTAAATTCTGTTCAAAATCGATTACATCGCTGCATCAATCTTTGCTGTATATGTAGTTTTTGGAGCTACACCAACTTGTTTATCAACTACTTCTCCGTTTTTGAAAAGCAAAACTGTTGGAATGTTTCTCACACCGTATTTAGCTGCAAATTCTTGGTTAGCATCCACATCTACTTTTCCTACGACTGCTTTACCGTCATAATCTGTAGCGATTTCTTCAATTACTGGTCCAACCATTCTACAAGGTCCACACCAAGCTGCCCAAAAGTCAACTAATACTGGTTTATCTGATTTTAATACTACTTCTTCGAAAGTTGCATCTGTAATTTCTAAAGCCATAATCTTATTTCTTAATGTTATACCACAAAGGTACATATAAAAGGCTTTTCAAAAATGAGACGAAAATCAAATTTTCTTATACTTGAATTAGTCGATTCTAT
>JBELHR010000074.1:0-3419 GCA_042091275.1 Flavobacteriaceae bacterium | reverse complement strand
GTGATACAGCACCTCGGATTTGTGGATGAAATTGACTTCTCAATGGATGAAAAAACAGAAGTTAACGTTACTGTTGATAAGCTTATCGACGAAAGAAAAATATTGAAATAATATTTTACATCAAGGAATATATCACGGAATACGGAGCGTCGGCCCTATTCAAAAATCCAAACAACTCCATGAACGAATTAAGAGATTACTTCAATAGAATATCGAAACTCAAGGATTCTACATGGGATAGAATTTTACCTTTTTTTAAGGAGGAGAGGCTTCTTAAAAATGAATATTTCGCAGAAGTGAATAAAACTGCTCGGAAAATTGCTTTTTTAAAAACAGGAGTTGTTAGAGCCTATTTTGTCAATCAAGAGGGAAAAGACTACAATAAACAATTCTTTGTGGGGCCGAGTATGATAGGAGCCTATACCTCTTTACTGACCCAAAACAGGAACTTAATTGCCCAACAAGCGTTGACAGATTGTATCATTTATACCTGTGATTTTGAAGCTCTAACCAGCCTTTATGATGAATATCAGGATTTAGAACGATTTGCAAGAAAAGTAGCAGAGCATTATTTTTTAGAAAAAGAGAAAAAAGAAATTGAAATTGTATTGCTTGATGCTTCTCAGCGTTACATCCTTTTTCAAAAAGAATTTCCAACCTTACAACAACTGATTTCTCAATTCCACATCGCTTCCTATTTGGGTATATCTGCTACCCAGTTAAGTCGAATCAGAAAACAGTTTTCAACTAAATAACCTCTCAATTCATTTCTTTACCTATGTAAATGGATTTCCACTTTTAGCATCGTTGCTTTGTTTCATATTAATCTAAAATTAGAATATATGAAAACGCAGAACACAAGTAATTCAAACAGGCTAGCTAAGGACTTAAATTATTCAGAAACATTAAACTCGAGATTCTGGAAAATTACATTTCTCCTTGCTGGAATTTATACGACAATCGGTGTTATACCAGGAATATTTAACCCAGAACAGGCTTTACTTGACTTTACAGGTCAAATAATCGAGGAATGGAGTACGGTCTATTTTTTTAAGAGTCTATGGATTACTGTTTTTGTCTTTGGTATTGGCTTTTTATTAGTAGCTCTAAATCCAGTCAAACATATTGGCATTGTAATTTTGGGTTTTTTGGGAAAGCTATTCTTTGCGTCAAATGTGCTGTTTCAATACGCAAATGAGAAAGTAAGTGAAGTGGCAATGACTGCTGCATCTATAGATTTCATATTTGTTTTACTGTTCGGTATTTTTATTTTCAAGTATTACTCACACGATTAAATCTATAGCCATGATAAAGAAAG
Source organism: Flavobacteriaceae bacterium (assembly GCA_042091275.1). Taxonomy (GTDB): domain Bacteria; phylum Bacteroidota; class Bacteroidia; order Flavobacteriales; family Flavobacteriaceae; genus JBELHR01. The sequence continues at coordinate 2,101 of JBELHR010000074.1, read as the reverse complement.
GAGATACTTTGGTCAATGTAAGAACAGGACAAAAAATGACATTTTTAAAAACATGGGCGGAAACAAATGGCACACAGCTTAAGATTAAATGTGTCAGCCCGGTTACACCAGAAAGAGAGAAATTACATTACCATCCATATCAAGAAAATCGGTTTACCCTTACGCAAGGTCAACTTCTATTTACGATAGATGGCAAGGAGCGATTGGCTGTAGCTGGAGATATAATTTCTATTCCGAAAAACGCACGGCATTCATTTTATAATTCTGGCCTTACAGAAGCGCATTATATTCAAGAGTTTTTTCCTGCGCTAAAAATCGACAGTCTATTTGAAACCTTCTTTGTCTTGGCAAAAAAAGGGAAACTCACAAAAAATGGTACTCCGAATATCTTTAGGACTGCACTGATCTTACTTCATTTTGAGAATGAAATACGATTGGCGAGCCCCAATTGGAAGGTGCTTAAAGTGTTTCTCAAGGCAGTAGGGCCCATCGCGAGACTTTTAGGGTATAAATCACACTATGAATAAGAACGAACGCACAACAATGTGTATATTGCATAGCAGGCTCCGGTATGCTGGGATAGCAGATAAGAACATTATGCTTTGACACAAACAAAATCCACACAATGAGTAAAATTTTCAGAAAAATTAGACAAAATTTACTTTCAGAAGGTAAAACTAAGAGCTACTTGAAATACGCTATAGGAGAAATTGCACTCGTTGTTATTGGGATTTTGATCGCCCTTCAGATCAACAATTGGAATACAAGAGACCAACAATCCAATACCGAACTCAAAATTCTCCAATCCATGAAAGAAAATCTCAATTCAGATATTCAAGAAATGGAGGGGAATCTAAAGATATACTCCCTTGCTCTAAAATCTTCAATAGAGATTGTGAAAGTACTTAACATTCCTGAATATGAGACCGATTCCCTCAATATTTATTTTGGACATTTAGCCGCCCATGTGATGTTTATTGAAACAACTTCTGCCTACGAGAATTTAAAGACTATTGGTTTCGAAATTATTAAAAGCGATAGTTTAAAGAAAAACATCATGTACATTTATGGCAAACAGTATCAGGTGATTGAAGTTTCGGAGAGTATCTATGCGAATTATATAAATTCTAATTTGAATCCTGTAATATTTGATAATCTTAATGCAGTTATAGGTACTAATCCGATGTCTTATCCCGTCGATATTTCTGAACTAAAAAACAACCAACGATTTAATGAAACCTTAAAGTACAACTTAGGCCTTCTTAACTTCTTAAAAGAAACTTATACTCAAATAAAACCGGAAGTTGAAGCTTTAGTCGAACAGATAGATGCTGAAATAGAGCAACGTAAATAAACTTTAATCCAAGAGAAAACCACCACCGATATATGAGAGCAACTACCCTTATTCTCCCTCTTTTAGCAGTCCTCCTTTTTAGCTGTCAAACAGATGAGAAAGAAAGAGTTGGAGAAATCAATACCAACGACCTTATTTCTAATGACTATTCCGATTTAATTATTTTATTTAAGGATTGGAGAAGCTTCGAAATACCTCCAAAACTGGAAGGAGCACCAGATTACAGGAAAGCTACTTTCAAGGAGCGAATGTCCGATTTTAATCAATTAAGAGCACGTCATGCTGCTATTGACACGGCAAACTGGTCCATCCCCAATAAAGTGGATTGGATGATTGTCTGGGCAGAGATGAACGGTTTTGATTTTAACCATCGGGTACTAAAACCATGGGAACGCGATCCTGCTTTCTACAAAACCATATGGACCTACAAGAGTGATGTGCCAGCGCATGAAGGCCCAACGAATCACGGTACCTTGGAATTGTGGACCTATGAATTTCCACTGAGTGAGGAAGAGCGCCAAAGAATGCTTCAGGATCTGTCGGTAATCCCAGCCTTGAATACCCAAGCCAAAACTAATCTTACAGGTAATGCTAGAGATCTCTGGATCACTGGAATCCGTGATATCAAGGAACAATCTGAAGTACTCGAGGGAATGAAAAGTGCTGCAGGTGTACCTGTTGATAAAGATCTTATGTCCGCAATTGACAAAGCCCAAACTTCTACGGATCAATTGGTGAAATGGTTGG
>JBELHR010000004.1:75006-86305 GCA_042091275.1 Flavobacteriaceae bacterium | reverse complement strand
GAAAATGAAATTATTGAAAACAGGAACCGAGTTTCCTATTTCTTTATAGCTTTTATTGTGGGCTTTAGTATTTTGTTTATCTACTACCTCTACAACCGAAGTTCTAAGAGAGAATTGCGATTAAAACTCGAAAAGGTGCTCGCTAGAGATGAGGAACGCAATAATTTAGCCAAAAAACTCCACGATGAGGTGGCTACAGATATGGCGCTTCTCGGCCAAAAGTTACGCGATGAGAACTTGAGAAAAAACCTATTAGACCTTAGAGGAAACATCAGAGGAATCTCCCACGAACTCTCGACAGAAGATTTTGAAGAAATATCTTTTGAAGATCAAATTAAGAACTTGATGGTGGATATGATGGATTTGGGAGTTCAACTCAATCCGAAAGGATTAAATGAGCAAGATTGGACTACCTATTCCAATGGGTTTAAAAAGATGCTCTATCTAGTGATCAAAGAGGCTGTAGTCAATGCCCAGACCCACGGTAAGGCAAAAAACATTGACCTGGTCTTTGATGCAGGAAAAAAATCCATGCTTGTGGGAATTAAAGATGATGGTGCTGGTTTTGACACAGAGGCCAAGGTGCAAGGTATCGGAATACGCAATATGAAAAAACGCGTAAAAGAGGTAGATGGGCTCTTGGAAATCCTTTCAAGCCCAGGAAATGGCGCAGAATTCAAATTTACTTTACCGATTGAGAGATAATTAGTATATTTGGTTAACTCTTACCCTAGATCAATTTTAACCAAGCTGGCAATGCACCCCTGTTACTAGGCTTTGCCCCTAAATTATTATCATGAATAAAAGTGATTTAAGAGTACTTTTAGTGGACGACCACGAGTTGATTCTAAAAGGAATACTGGATACCTTTCACGCCATAGGTATTCGTACCGTGCACACGGAGAAAAATTGTGACAAAGCTTTTTTATCCTATAAAATTGCGAGAGACAAAGGCGATCCTTTTGATTTAGTTTTTACCGATTTGAGCTTTGACCGAAGCGAAGAATGGGATATAAAAAGCGGAGAGACTCTTATGCGTTCCATAAGAAATCTCGGTAACCCACCTCCCATTGGAGTAATTACAGGACACGCCGAGACCAACCGTCTCTACAATGTGATCAAAAACCAAATTCCAGATGCTTATATTCTCAAACACGATTGTAGTCAAGCAGAACTGGAGTTGGCTGTGATCAAAATGCTTCGAGGAGAACATTACTACTCTCACGAGGTGCATCAAAAAATAATGAATCGCAAACTCATCGACATCCGAATGGATGATTCCTCCCTAGAGATTCTGAGACAGCTCTCCAAGCAGTACAAAATTTCGAATATGGTAGGAGTGATCAAAAACAAAAAAGGAAAGGAATTGAGCCTGCGTTCCATTGACAATCGATTGGCCGAACTACGTGCCGATCTCAATGCAGTTAACAATATTGATTTGGTGGTCAAAGCCAAAGAATTGGGCGTTATTGATTAATAACTCCCCTGCATAATCACGCAATTTTTATCGCTTTACGCCACAAGTTGAAAAGACTGAAATAAGCTATTTTTGTTTTTCACTTTGTTCAGTGGGAGAATTAGTATGAAAAGAAAAAGGATGGATTTAATGCTATGAATCCTCTAAAACCACCAAAAGTCTTGGCTCCGCCAGGGCTTTTGTGCTTTAGAACCCTAATATCGTTTTTGCGATAAAGAAATAGATAAAAATTCCGAAGATATCGTTGGAAGTCGTAATAAAGGGCCCCGTCGCAAGCGCTGGATCGATTCCTCTTTTGTTTAAAAACAGAGGAACAAAAGTACCGATCAAAGCCGCTACAATAATAACCACAGTCAGCGATAGTGCCACTACGATGGAAACTTGCGTCTGATAGCCTTGAATCAAATGGGAGAAAAAGTAAATCAAAACACTTACCACAAGCGCGTTGATCAAACTCAAACTCAATTCTTTTACAAGCCTGGTCCAAAGGCTTCCCTTTAAATTTCCATTTGCCAGAGCCTGAACAATAATTGCAGAGGACTGAACTCCTACATTACCACCCATAGCAGCAATCATAGGGGTAAATAAAAATAGTTCTGGATGCGAGTCAAAGGCATCTCCAAAACCACCCATGATTGAGGCCGCTCCCATTCCACCAAACAAGCCCAAAACCAACCAAGGCAATCGCGCTCGGGTAAGTTCCCAAATGCTATCATCTGCCTCTACATCGTCGGTAAGACCTGCGGCGAGTTGGTAATCTTTTTCTGCCTCATCCTTGATTACATCTACGATATCATCCAAGGTGATTTGACCGACTAATCTTCCGATTTCGTCAACTACAGGAACTACGAACAAATCGTATTTCTGCATGATATTGGCAATCTCCTCATCCTGATCCGCGATATTTACCGAACGGACTTTTGGATTGTAAACTTCCTTGATCGGAGTGTGTGTGGAGGTGGTGAGTAAACTTTTTAGAGAGAGTCTGCCTTTCAATACGTCGTGCTCGTCTACTACGTAAATGGTGTGCACCCGATCGTACTCCGAGGCTTGGCGACGCATCTCTTTTACACAAGTTAAATTGGTCCAATTCTCTTGGACTTTGACCAGTTCCTTTCCCATAAGTCCCCCTGCGGTATCCGGGTCAAATCGCAAAAGGTCAACAATATCTTTGGCGTGCTCTACATCTTCTATATGAGAAATTACCTCTGCCTTTTTGAGTTCCGAAAGCTCCCCGATGATATCTACGGCATCGTCGGTTTCCAATTCGTCAATTTCCTCGGCGATTTCCTTAGAGGAAAGGTTTTTAAGAACTTTTTCGCGAATATCCTCGTCGAGTTCGGTAAGTATGTCCGAAGTCAATTCCGAGTCTAAAAGCTTTATGATATAGATGGCTTGATCAAAAGACAATTCGTCAAGAATCTCGGCAATATCTGCCGGGTGAAAGTCCTCAATAGCTGTTCTAAGCTCCGATTCTTGTTGATCGGCGATGAGCGCTTTGATGCGATCGTAGAGTTCTTTGGTCAATTCTTGTTGCATGCTTCCTAGCCTTGGTCCTGAATCAATCTGGTGAGTTCGAGGAATTGTTGTACACTTAGTTGTTCTGGTCTTTGGTCAAATATAGCACTATCTGTTATATTTTTCTCTAGGCCCAGAGATTTAAGACTGTTTCTCAATGTTTTTCTTCGGGTATTAAAACTGAGCTTTACCACTCTAAAAAACAGTTTTTCGTCTACGTCGAGTTGGTACTTCTCTCTTCTTTTGAGATAGATCACTCCTGAATCGACTTTTGGCGGTGGGTCAAAAACATCTGGTGGCACCGTAAACAGGTAGCTCACCTCATAAAACGCTTGGGTAATTACCGAAGTAATTCCGTATTTTTTTGATCCTGGTGGCTCCGCGATTCTCTCGGCTACTTCTTTTTGGAACATCCCTCCAAACTCTGGAATCAAATCTCTATTTTCTATCGCCTTAAAAACGATTTGGGTCGAAATGTTATAGGGAAAGTTTCCCGCTATGGCAAAGGGTTTGTTGCCCATCAGAGTTTTCAAATCTGCTCGCAATACATCTTCTTCGTAGATGCGAGGAGTGAGGTTTAAAAAATGAGCCTTGAGGTATTCTACCGATTCTCTATCAATTTCAACTACGTGAGTTTCTACTGGTTTTTTGAGTAGGTATTTGGTGAGTACTCCCATTCCTGGCCCTATCTCCAATACCTGATCGCAATCTTGGAATTCGAAGCTGTCCGCGATTCGTTCTGCTACGGACTCGTCCTCCAAAAAGTGCTGTCCTAAATGTTTTTTTGCTCTGACACTCATGACTCTTCTTTTACTTTATAATGCAAAATCACATCCAGTTCCGTGCGGAATGCGACGTATTTTCCTGCGAAATTTTTATCCATATCCCCGCGCATTTTGTCTGCAAATTCGGCGTAGTACTCCTCGAGTACTTCTTTCGATTTGCAGGTGTATTGAATCGAGTAGGTGCTACCGCCCATATCTTCCTCTACTTGGACTTGGGTCATTTTTGCTTCCGTGAATTTTCGGGTCTGAAGCATATCTGGTAAATGCGTCTGCTGCATCCAAAGGACAAATTGTCCCTCGACATCTTTTTCAATATTTACGGTAACATTATATATATACATGCTTGTTTTTTTTACAAAGGTAATCCTTTTTTAAGCCTTGTGTAACATAATCTTCTCTCGTGCGTCTTATAACAAAACACTATAAATCATGGAATTAAAGAAAAAATACTTTTACGCAAAACGAGAAGCTCAAGAATTTATGCAATCTGGAAACGTGGCGGGTTATTTACAAGCCTTGTTGAAAATGAACAATTACCGTCAAGCTTTGAGAAGAGAACTCGCGGTATAAAAAAAGACCGCCGAAGCGATCTTTAAAGTTTTAAATTTTGTCAAAACCGGTATAAGGTCTCAGCACTTCTGGGATGTCGATACCGTCTTCGGTTTGATAATTTTCTAGTATTGCTGCGAGTACTCTAGGAAGCGCTAAAGAACTTCCGTTCAAGGTATGGGCTAAATGCTTTTTGCCCTCCGCGTCTTTGTATCTCAACTTGAGTCGGTTTGCTTGAAAAGTTTCGAAATTTGAAACCGAACTGATTTCTAACCAACGCTCCTGAGCAGTAGAATAGACCTCAAAGTCATAGGTCAGTGCAGCGGTAAACCCTAAGTCTCCTCCACACAATCTCAATATGCGATAGGGCATATCCAATTCGTCTAAGATAGATTTTACGTGCTCTACCATTTGGTCCAAAGCAGCATAAGAGTTTTCTTGTTCTTCGATTCTAACAATTTCTACTTTGTCAAACTGATGCAGTCTGTTCAGTCCGCGAACATGAGAACCATATGATCCTGCTTCTCTTCGGAAACATGGAGTATATGCGGTCATATGCACTGGAAGTGCATTAGATTTTAATAATTGATCGCGATACATGTTGGTCACCGGTACCTCTGCTGTAGGAATCAAATACAAGTGGTCTCCCGTGATGTGATACATCTGTCCTTCCTTGTCTGGAAGCTGTCCTGTTCCCAAACCGGAAGCCTCATTTACAACGTGTGGTACTTGAGTTTCGCTATATCCTGCTTCTGTATTTTTGTCTAAAAAATAGTTGATCAAGGCTCTTTGCAAGCGGGCTCCTTTTCCTTTGTATACCGGAAATCCAGCACCTGCTATTTTAGTTCCGAGCTCAAAATCAATGATGTCGTGTTTTTTGGCGAGTTCCCAGTGGGGCTCGGCCTTGTGGTGTAGGTCAGGAATACTGCCCTTTTCAAAAACGATCTCGTTGTCTTCTTCTGTATTTCCGGAAGGAACAGACTCGTGAGGTACGTTTGGTATGTGATACAACATCTCTTGCAAAGCCTCTGCAGTCTCGTGCAATTTGTCGTGAAGCTCCTTGGACTGTTCTTTGAGTTGGCTTGTTTTTTCTTTGAGCAAGTTTGCTTTTTGCACCTCACCGCTTTTAAAGAGTCCACCAATTTCCTTAGATAGGCTGTTGGAATTAGCCAATATATTATCGAGTTCGTTTTGAAGACTTCTGCGGGATTCGTCCAAAGCGATAACGCGATCGAGCTGTTCTTCCGCTCGGTCGAAATTCCTCTTGGCCAAACCGGTCAATACGAGGTCTTTGTTTTCTCTGATAAAGGCTACTTGTAACATGCTGTGTTTTTAATAATGTGCTGCAAATTTAGAAAATTCAGCGTAAAAATTTAATTAATTCGTTGCGATCCTTCTGCAATTGAAGCTGGAGTTTTTCTAGGCTTTCAAATCGAACCTCTTCGCGCAGGAATCTGTGAAAATCTAAGGATAAAAGTTCGCCGTAAATGTCTTGATCAAAGCCTTCGAGATAAACCTCTATACTTTGTTTTTTACCGTTTATCGTAGGGCGAAAACCGATGTTTAGCATTCCGTAATATTTCTTTCCCTCCCAAATTGTCGAAACCAAATAGGCTCCGGCCTTTGGTAATTGCTTAAAACGCGTACCCAAATCGATATTTGCCGTTGGGAAGCCCAAGGTTTTTCCGATTTGATTTCCTTTTATGACTTTGCCTCTGAGGCTATACGGATGCCCTAAGTATTGATTGGCCTTTTCTATTTGTCCTTCCTCCAAGGCCCTGCGAATTTTCGTGCTACTCACCGACACCTCGTCAATATCTTGCGCGGGAATTTCCTCCACTTCAAAGTCGAACATATGCCCGTATTCCTTGAGTTGCTCAATATTTCCTTCTCTGTTCTTGCCAAAATGGTGGTCGTAACCGATAATTAACTTGGACACTTGAAGCTGTCCAACCAAAATGTCTCGAACAAACTCCAAAGCACTTAGTCTGGAAAACTCTTTGTCAAAAGGATGGATGATTAAATAGTCTAGTCCGGTCTTTTCCAGTCTCGCCGCTCGCTCCTCTATGGTATTGATGAGTTTGAGGTCACTGTTTTGGTTCAGAACCATTCTCGGGTGAGGATAAAATGTGAATACCACAGAGCACAGTCCTTTTTTCTTAGCCTGACGAACCAAGTTTTGGATGATTTCCTGGTGACCAATATGTACTCCGTCAAAAGTACCTATGGTAAGTATGGTTTCCTTATCTTTTGGAAAGTTTTCTGAGTGATGTATTATTTCCAATTGTCCTGTTTTGATTGGGGCAAAGTTAATGCTTTTCAAAAAACATTAATTAATTATTTATATTTGCTTCAAAATTATATTTATGCGCAACCTCTACGTTTTTATTTTGTTTTTTGCTGTAATCCTAACCGCAAATGGGCAGCAAAAATCAGATTGGACCTTAAAACAAGAAAACGAAGAGGATTTAAGAGCTTACAAACGCAACCACGAAACACCGAGAGATTTTAAGACCTTTTCCCTGAAATCCCCTAAAAACTCCCAAATGAAACGTATCGCAGTCCCGCAACCCTCGGGAGAAACTGCTGTTTTTGAACTGGAGGAAATGACGAGTTTAAGTCCGCAGTTGGCTGCAAAATATCCAGATATTCACTCCTATAGAGGAAGAAATATTGAAAACCCACGCGAAAAAATATACATCTCTCAAGGGCGCAATGGACTGCACTTTATGGGCTTTTCTGCGGACTATGGCCAATATTTCATAGACCCACTTGACGAGAAGTCCAAAAACTACATCGTGTATAAGAAGTCAGATCTGCCGAGTTCCAAAATGGACTTTGAGTGTCAAATAGAGTCTTATCAGGCCAAAGGAGTTCTTCCTTCTACCCAACATCACGGTCATGACCACGGTCCTCAAGAACGCGTCGCGGATGATGGGCAATTGAGAACCTTTAGACTTGCTGTTGCTTGTACAGCGGAGTACTCTGCTTTTCATTTGACCAATCAGTCTATTCCAGCTTCCGCCTCGGATAGCGAAAAAAGAGCAGCAGTTCTCTCTGCAATAAACACTACAGTTACTCGGGTTAATGCCATATTTGAACGAGATGTAGCCATTACCTTGACTCTGGTAGATAATAATGACGAAATAATCTTTTTTGATGCAGAGACGGACGGTTTAGATAATTTTGATGCAGGAGAACTCATCGATCAAAGTCAAGAGGTTTGCGATGCCTTTATTGGAACTGCGAACTACGATATCGGACATACCTTTTCCACTGGAGGAGGTGGTTTGGCTCAGCTAAATTCTCCTTGTACCAATAACAAGGCAAAAGGGATTACAGGATCTAGTTTTCCTTTGGGAGATGCTTATGATGTGGATTATGTAGCCCACGAAATGGGGCATCAGTTCGGTGCTACCCATACCTTTAATGGAAGCTCGGGAAGTTGTGAGGGAAATCGCACCAATTCGACAGCTGTGGAACCGGGTAGTGGATCCACTATTATGAGTTATGCAGGAATCTGTTCTGGTATAAACGTCCAAGATTTGGTAGATTCTTATTACCATACAGTGAGTATCGAGCAAATGATTGCCAATATCTATACGGGTAATTCGAGCTGCGGCTCTCTATCGAGTTTGTCTAATGCTGCACCCACAGCAGATGCAGGAGTAAATTATACCATACCCGTAAACACTCCATTTGAACTCTCCGGTGTCGGTCAAGATTCCGATCAAGACGCCTTGAGCTATTCTTGGGAACAAATAGACACCGAAATTACGTCGGCTCCACCTGTAAGTTCTGCCTCAGGAGGACCTGTGTTTAGATCCGTAGAACCTAGCGAAAGCCCTTCGCGATTTTTTCCAAACCTAGAAACGGTATTGGGAGGTTCGACAGCCAACACTTGGGAGGTAATCCCATCTGTGGATAGGGAGATGAATTTTGCTTTTACCGTAAGAGACAATAATGAGGGCGGAGGACAGTTGGCAACCGACCAAATGCGTATAACAACCTCTGAAAGTGCAGGGCCCTTTAAAATTACAAGTCAGAATGAGACTGGAGCATCCTGGCAAGAAGGGACCTCTGAACTTATTACTTGGGATGTTGCAGGGACCGATCAATCTCCTATTAATACCACTGGTATAGATATTTATTTTTCTTCGGATGCAGGTTTGACCTTTGATTTGATTTTGGAAAATACTCCAAATGATGGGGAGGAAAACATTGTGGTTCCTTCGGTTACATCCTCTCAGGGTAGATTGATGATCAAAGCCCATGACAATATTTATTTTGATATTAACGATGCTCCCATAGAGGTGGTGAGCTCGGAGTTTATCATGTCCTTCCAAGAGTCTGATGTTTCGGTATGTCTTCCGGATAATGCGACTTTTGTGATGAATTATACGACCCAACTGGATTTTGATGAGGAGGTGACTTTTGCTCTAGAAGGAGCGCCCGAAGGAAGCTCTGTAAGTTTTAGTCCTACTTCCGCAATTGCAAACAATACAGAAGTTACCGTGGAAATAAGCGGTTTGACTGAAAATATGACCGGTCTCTACGAAATGGTTTTGACGGGTAGTTCTGCCAGTGTTTCTCGTTCGGTAAACTTGAAATTGGGAGTCTACAATACGGTATTTGAAGAGCAAATCCTGTTGAGTCCAGAACAAAATGCTGAGGGCGAGGAAAAGGAATTGACTTTGACTTGGCAAGCCCAAGAATCAGCGACTAGCTACCTTTTGGAGTTGTCTGAAAACTCAGATTTCTCAAGTACCTTAGTGTCAGAACTTGTTTCTTCTGTTCAATACAGTATAGAAGATCTCGAATCGGACACTTCTTATTTTTGGAGAGTCAGACCTATTAATGACTGCGGTCAAGGAGCGTTCTCTGAGACCTATACTTTCAAAACGGCAAATCTCAAAGATATATCTGCTTCCTATAATGGAGGGGCATTACAAATTCCAGATAATGACGAAAATGGGCTTCTCGTACCTATAGAAATTCAAGAGCCTTGGTCTATTCGCGACGTAAATGTAAGACTGAGTATTCGCCATACTTGGGTAGGGGATCTTCAAATTAGCGTGCTCAGCCCCGATGGTTCTGAGGTTGTTTTGAAGTTTTCAGACGGCGGTAATAACGGTGACGATTTTGACAATACTTATTTTGATGACGATGCAGAACAAAATATAAGTTCGGCTCAGGCTCCTTTTTCTGGGACCTATAGGCCACAAACTCTTTTGGCAAATTTAAATGACAAAACCGCTTTTGGAACCTGGTATCTAAAAGTTGTAGACAGCGGTCCTGAAGACGTCGGTTTTGTGGATGCCTTTTCTATTGATCTAGTAGGTTTGGAAACAGACGATCAAGATGGAGACGGAGTTCCCAATGATTTGGATAATTGTCCAACTCTACCAAATCCAGACCAAGCAGATGGAGATGGAGATGGTATAGGGGATGCCTGTGACGACGATTTGGACAATGACGGTATTTTGAACGATGTCGATAATTGCCCAGAAACAGCAAATCCAGATCAAGCAGATAATGATAATGATGGTATTGGAGATCTTTGCGATAACGATGACGATAACGATCTTATTCTCGATGCAGATGACAACTGTCCTTTGGTTTCAAATCCAGATCAATTGGACTTGGATATGGACGGAATTGGGGATCAATGTGACGACTCAATTGCGCTTAATTTAGAGATTCCAAATGGAATTTCGCCGAATGGAGACGGTTTGAACGATGTTTGGAACCTCGGAGACTTGGTGGTGGCTTATCCGAATTTGTCTATTAGCATTTATACACCTACAGGTAAATTAGTCTATAAAAGTAGCAACTATGACAACGATTGGGAAGGTAGAGGTAACCAAGGGGTATCGGACTTACTTCCTTTAGGTTCATACTATTACGAAATTATTTCAGGAGAACCGTCAATCCCTGCATATCCTGCACCGTTTGTGCGCTCTGGATGGATATATTTGAATTATTGATATTTTTTATTAGTGTTTTTCGCATAAATGAGAAAAATTAATTTCTTTTTTGAGAAATAGAAAATTCATGTATCTTGGGCGTTATATTAACTAATCAACTTACTTTTTATGAAAAAATACGCCATGTTGGTATTTGCTCTATTGCTGAGTACAACCTTGCTTGCTCAAAATGGTTTGACAGGTCAGGTCGTTGAGCAAACAACCAAAAACCCGATTCCAGGGGCTAACATTAAGGTTGTTGGCTTAAGCGTTGGGGCCACCACAGACTTTGATGGTTTTTTTAATCTAGACACAGATCTACAAACGCCATTTACGGTAGAGGTCTCTATGATAGGTTATGCCACTAAATCGATTGAGATTACAGATTTATCTGCTAATTTAAGAGTAGAACTCTTAGAATCTGTATCCGAATTAGATGCCGTTGTTGTATCTGCTTCTAGAACTCCAGAAAGAATTATGGAATCTCCAGTCACGGTGGAGAGAATGGATGCTAGAGCAATTCAAACTACTTCATCTGCTACATTTTACGATGGTCTTGCCAACTTAAAAGGAGTAGACATTAACACAAATGCACTTACTTTTAAGTCGGTAAACACAAGAGGGTTTGCATCTTTCTCTAACACGAGATTTATGCAGCTTGTAGATGGAATGGATAACGCTTCGCCTGCATTAAACTTCTCTCTAGGAAACCTATTAGGTATGAGTGAATTGGATGTAAACACTGTGGAATTACTTCCTGGTGCATCTTCTGCATTATATGGTGCGAATGCCTTTAATGGTATTTTATTTATGAGTTCTAAGAGTCCTTTTGATTTTGAAGGAACTTCTACTTATGTAAAGACAGGAATGACTTCGCAAGAAGCTGCAGGGAACAACTTTTACTACGATGTTGGTGTTCGTTTTGCAAAGCGTGTTGGAGATAGATTTGCCTTTAAAATTACTGCATCTTACCTAGAAGGTACAGATTGGTACGCGACAGATTA
>JBELHR010000004.1:33174-74906 GCA_042091275.1 Flavobacteriaceae bacterium | reverse complement strand
GATAATTCAAAATTATACCACGGGGATGTAAATTATAACTTCGCGGAATTAATTCAAACTTTTGATATTCAAATTGGAGGGTCTTGGAGAATGTATGATTTGAATTCTGGAGGAACTATTTATACTGATGCAGATAGTGCAATTTCGTATACAGAATACGGTTTATATACTCAAATTCAGGATAAGTATTTTGACGATCGTTTGAAGTTAACTGCTTCTATTCGTTATGACAAGTCCGAAGTTTTTGACGGAAGTGTTTCTCCACGTGTATCTCTTTCCTATAGTTTAGGAGAGCAGAAAAACAGAAATATCCGTGCGTCTTTCCAAACAGGATTTAGAAATCCAACAACTCAGGATTTGTATATCGGATTGGATTCAGGAGCTGGAATATTAATTGGATCTGCAAAAGACAATTTAGGTCGTTACACATCAGCACCTAAACCTGTGAGTGCAGCTGGTCAAGCTATAGTAGGTGGTCCAACGATTCAACTTAGCGGTGGAGATGCCTATACTAATTCCTGGACGGCTTCTTCTGTTCTAGGAGGTGCTCCAACTGTGGCAAATGTAGATCTAGTGAAGCCTGAAAAGGTTACTGCCTTCGAATTGGGATATCGTGCAGCTGTTTTAAAGAAAATTTCTATCGACGTAAGTGGATATTACAACAAGTATGAGGACTTTATTGGAAATACTAACGTAATTACTCCTTTTTACGGTACTGTAGGGGATAATGCTTTGTCCTTGCTAGCGCTTCAAAATGGAGACTTCCAAGCTTGGCAAACGTATACAAACTCAAAAGCTGATGTAGCTTCTTATGGTGCAGCAATTGGTTTGTTTACCAAAATAGGAAATGGATTTGATCTAGATTTGAGTTATTCGTATAACGATTTTGATTTTGATCAAGATTCTGATCCAGATTACAGACCAGGATTTAATACACCGAAAAATGCACTTAAGGTTTCTCTTGGAAATAGAGAAATCATTAAAAACATTGGATTTAAGGTGAACTACAGATGGCAAGACGAATACTTATGGCAATCTGCTTTTGCAGACGGAATTGTTTCCGAACGTAATTTAGTAGACGCACAAGTTACTTTTGGTGCTCCTAAACTTAAGTCTATGTTTAAGTTAGGTGGATCGAATATTTTTGGAAATGAATACGTTTCTGCACCAGGTACTGGAAATGTAGGATCTCAGTTTTTCGCTTCTTGGATTTTAAACCTTTAATGTATAGAAAATGATGAAAAGATATTTATATTTTATAGCCGCTACGGCACTTTTGGCATCCTGTGATGACGATTTGATTCCGGTTAATCCGGTAGAGCCTGTAGTTGTTACGCCAGATAGTCCAGTATATACTCCTGGAACGGCTGATTTTACAAATTTTGTGACCCTAGGAAATTCACTTACTGCTGGATTTTCAGATAATGCTCTGTTTATTGCAGGACAAGAAACTTCTTATCCAAACACTCTAGCAGGACAAATGCAATTAGCCGGAGGAGGGGAGTTTACTCAGCCTCTTATGGCAGATAACTTAGGAGGAATGACTTTGGGAGGAGAACCATTGACAGGTTTTGGAAACCGTCTATATTTAGCAGATCCATTTGGAAGTCCATCTCCTACCCCTGTTTCAGGTCAAGGAACTACAGAGGTTTCCAATATATTGGCTGGACCATTCAACAATATGGGAGTCCCAGGAGCAAAGTCTTATCACTTGGCTGCTCCAGGATATGGAAGTCTTGCTAATTTAGCTGTTGGTGCTTCTAATCCTTACTACGTGAGAATGGCAACCTCACCAGATGCAACTGTTATTGGAGATGCTTTGCAAATGAATCCTTCGTTTTTCTCTCTTTGGATTGGAAATAATGATATTCTAGGTTTTGCAACTTCTGGAGGTATTGGAGTGGATAGAACCGGAACGGGTACACCGATTTCAGAATATGGTGGAGCTGATATTACGGATCCTACTGCTTTTGCTGGGATTTATGGTCAGCTAGTGGATGCATTGACATCGAATGGTGCAAAAGGAATTTTATGTAATATTCCAGATGTAACGACAATTCCATATTTTACAACTGTACCTTATAATGCAGTTCCTTTAGATGCTGAGACTGCAGCAGCTTTAAACGCTGCATTTACGCCTTATAACAATGGAGTTTTACAGGTTGCTGGTCTTGGGCTAATCTCTGCTGAGGAAGCTGCAGCGAGACAGGTTTCTTTTGCGGAAGGACAAAATGCTGCCTTGATATTGGACGAGGATTTAACGGACCTTACAGGAGTTAATCCAGATTTGACTAATATGAGACAAGCTACGGCGGCGGATTTACTTGTTTTGACCTCTACTGGGATTTTAGGTACACCAGCAGACGAAAACAATCCATTGCTGATCAATGGAGTTTCGGTTCCGTTGGCAGATAACTGGGTTTTGACTGCTACAGAGGTTAATATGGTGAATACAGCTAAAGATGCTTATAATGCAACAATTGCGAGTATCGCTTCAGCGAAGGGACTTGCATTGTTTGATGCAGAGGCAGGTTTATTCGAATTGGCAAATGGAGGTATTACCATGAATGGTCTTACTACTACTTCTACTTTTGCAACAGGAGGAGCATTTTCTTTGGACGGGGTTCACCCATCTCCAAGAGGATATGCCATTATATCAAACCTTATGATGACGCAAATAAACGCCACTTTTGGTTCTAATTTACCAGCGGTGAACATCAAAGACTTTACCGGAGTTTATTTGAACTAATAGTAAGATAAAGAATACTTTACAATCCCTTGGGTCTCGGCTCGAGGGATTTTTTTGTTTCTTAAAATAAGTTTCTGATAATATTTTTTTTATGAATAAATAATTTATCTTTGCACCTTGAAAAACGAGGTGAAACTCGGTTATAAAACGAACTAAAATTTAATAGTTACAACAATGTCTAAAACTACAGGTAAAGTTGCTCAAATTATTGGCCCAGTAATCGATGTTGCTTTTGCAACAGAAGGTACTCTTCCAAGAATCTATGATTCACTTGAGATCACGAAAGATAATGGTACGGTTATCGTACTAGAGGTTGAACAGCATATCGGAGAAGATACTGTTAGATGTATCGCGATGGATTCTACGGATGGATTGAGTAGAGGAATGGAAGTTGTCGCAACAGGAAACCCAATTAAGGTGCCAGTTGGAGATGAAATATATGGTCGTTTGTTCAATGTGAATGGAGATCCAATTGATGGGTTAAAATCACTTCCAAAAGACGGAGCAAACGGATTGCCAATTCACCGTGAAGCACCAAAATTTGACGAACTTTCTGTAAGTACTGAAGTTTTATATACAGGAATTAAAGTAATTGACTTGATCGAGCCTTATGCAAAAGGAGGTAAGATTGGATTATTCGGTGGAGCCGGTGTAGGTAAAACGGTATTGATTCAGGAGTTGATTAACAATATTGCAAAAGGTCATGGTGGTCTTTCTGTGTTTGCCGGAGTAGGTGAGCGTACACGTGAAGGAAATGACTTGATGCGTGAAATGATCGAATCTGGAATTATTCAGTACGGAGAAGAGTTTGAGCACTCTATGGAAGCTGGAGGATGGGATCTTGAAAAGATCGATCACGAAAAAATGAAAGACTCTAAGGTAACCTTTGTATTTGGTCAGATGAATGAGCCTCCTGGAGCACGTGCTCGTGTGGCTTTGTCAGGTTTGACTATTGCAGAATTTTTCCGTGATGGAGCTGGAGATGGTCAAGGGAAAGACGTTTTGTTCTTTGTTGATAACATTTTCCGTTTTACTCAAGCAGGTTCTGAGGTATCAGCCCTTCTTGGACGTATGCCATCAGCGGTAGGATACCAACCGACATTAGCAACTGAGATGGGAGCGATGCAAGAGCGTATTACTTCTACAAAAACAGGTTCTATTACTTCGGTTCAAGCGGTATATGTTCCTGCGGATGACCTTACGGATCCAGCACCAGCAACGACGTTTGCTCACTTGGATGCAACTACAGTATTGTCGAGAAAGATTTCTGAGCTTGGTATTTACCCAGCGGTAGATCCTCTTGAATCTTCTTCTCGTATTTTATCTGCTGATATTTTAGGAGATGAGCACTACAACACTGCACAACGCGTTAAAGAGATTTTACAGAGATATAAAGAATTACAAGATATTATTGCAATTCTAGGTATGGAGGAATTGAGTGAAGAGGATAAGCAAGTAGTACACAGAGCACGTCGTGTACAACGTTTCCTTTCTCAGCCTTTCCACGTTGCAGAGCAATTTACAGGGATTCCAGGTGTATTAGTTGATATTAAAGATACGATCAAAGGATTCAACATGATTATCGATGGAGAATTAGATCAATATCCTGAAGCAGCTTTTAACTTGAGAGGATCTATCCAAGATGCTATTGAGCACGGAGAGAAAATGTTAGCAGAAGCTTAATAAAAAACACTTAAGTATATGTTTTTAGAAATCGTATCGCCCGAAGCAACGCTTTTTAGCGGAGACGTAAGTTCAGTAACCTTGCCTGGTAGCGAGGGTGAATTTCAGATTTTAGAAAATCACGCTTCTATCGTTTCTACCTTGACAAAAGGTTTTGTGAGAATTGAAGGTGCTAATCTTAATTTTGATGAACTTCATCGAGATAAGTTTCAAAAAGAAGGAGCGAAGTATCTTTTGGATATCAACTCTGGAACGATTGAAATGAAAGATAATAAAATTGTAGTCTTAGCAGATTAATCTGAGTCTATACTAAATATTACAACCCTCTTCAACTGCTGTTGAAGAGGGTTTTTTTATATTTGTAATCGGTGAAACGGTTCCCTAAACATATCAGTCAGAAGTTGCTCTCAAGAGAGGAAGATGGAGGTTTTAGAAGGCTTAAAGTCTTGTCTGATAATGCTGTAGATTTTATTTCAAATGATTATCTAGGGCTTATGAAGCGTCCTTTTACTTCTGTCAATTCAAGTTCGAATAGTTCGGGGTCTCGTTTAATTGCAGGCACATCTGAACTTCATCTGGAGGTGGAATCCTTTTTGGCTAATTTTTATTCTTGCGAAGCTTCTTTGATATACAATTCGGGTTATGACGCGAATCTCGGTTTGTTTTCGTGTATAGTTCAAAGGGAAGATATCGTTTTGTATGACGAGTTGGCCCACGCCTCGATCAGAGATGGAATTCGATTGAATTCTGGTAAAGCATATAAATTTAAACACAATGACTTGGCGGATCTCGAATCTCGCCTTCAAAGAGTGTCCAGTGGGGACTCCTCGGTTTTTATAGCGGTAGAGTCCATATATTCTATGGATGGAGATTCGGCTCCTCTGGAGGAGCTGGTGCTCTTGTCAAAAAAATATAATGCCTATTTAATCGTCGACGAAGCGCATGCTCTTGGAGTTTTTGAAAAGAGCGGTAAGGGTAGAGTTTTAGACCTTCATCTGCAAGATGCTGTTTTCTGTCGTGTAGTGACTTTTGGTAAAGCTCTAGGATGTCACGGTGCAGCGGTTCTTGGGTCTAAATTGCTAGTGGACTATTTAATTAATTTTTCAAGAGCATTTATTTATACTACAGCTATGGACCAGAGTGCGGTATCTCGTATTAGGGATCAGCATGTAGCGATGGAATCGAGTGAGACATTGCAGCTGTTAAGAGATAGAATTGCCTATTTTAAATCCGCTCGAAAGGGTTTTGATTTTTTGGATAGTGATTCTGCCATTCAGATTTTAATGGTCAGAGATATAGATTTAACAAAGCACTTAGAATCCTGCCTTTTGAAAGAAGGGATTTCTGTCAAAGCAGTTTTGAGTCCTACTGTTGCAAAAGGTACGGAGCGTTTGAGAATTTGCATTCACGCCTACAATACAAATGAGCAAATTGATAATTTATTTTTAAACCTTGGGAAATATGTATAAGAGTTACTTTGTAACGGGAATAGGTACCGATGTTGGCAAGACTATCGCATCAGCTATTGTTGCCGAAGCCTTGGAGGCAGATTATTTCAAGCCCATTCAGGCGGGTGACTTGGACAGTGGAGACTCCCAGAGCGTCAGGGATCTTCTCTCCAATAATAAATCTGAAATCCTGCCCAATGCTTATCGCTTGACTCAGCCCATGAGTCCCCACGCGGCGGCAAAGATTGATGGTGTTGACCTGAGAGCCTCTCAAATTATTAGACCGGAACTTAAAAATAACATGGTAATAGAGGGGGCTGGTGGGCTGTTGGTTCCCATAAACGACCAAGAGACTATTGCGGACTTAATTTGCGAAACCGATCGAGTTATCTTGGTCTCTCAGAACTATTTGGGATCTATTAACCACAGTCTTTTGAGTATTGCCTATTTGAATTCGGTTGGTATAAAGCTCAGCGGGATTATTTTTAACGGACCATCAAATACCGAAAGTGAGCGTATAATTTTGGCAAAGGCAGGATGTCCCTGTATTGGAAGAATTAAACAAGAGGACGCGTTTACCAAAGAGCTGGTAAAATCCTATGCAGATATTTTTAGAACGGAATTAAAGAAACTCTAGTATGAAATCGGAAATAGAGCAAAAAGTAAATCATATTTGGCATCCTTTGACCCAACACAAAACTGCTGGAGCTCCTTTGGAAATAGAACGTGCTAAAGGTGTTCTATTATACGATTCGGAGGGCCGTGAATATATTGATGCTATTTCTTCCTGGTATACGGCTGTATACGGTCATCTAAACCCCTATGTCTTGGACAAAGTGCAAGAGGGTATGATGTCGCTCGACCAAGTTGTATTTACAGGATTTACCCATAAACCGGCTCAAGAGTTAGCAGAAAAACTATTTTCTATTTGCCCAAAATCCCTCGAAAAGATGTTCTTTTCGGATAATGGATCGACCTCTGTGGATACGGCTTTGAAAATGGCATTGCAGTATTGGTATAATAAGGGATTGACCAAAAGAAAGATTGTTGCATTTGAAGGGGCTTTCCACGGAGACACATTTGGCGCCATGTCGGCATCAGATTTGGACGTGTATAACGGACCGTTCAAGGAGTTTTTATTAGAGGTCGAACGTATTCCAGTTCCTGACGATTCTAATATAGAAGATGTACTGAATACTCTCGAGACCTTCCTTAGTTCTCAGGATGTAATATGCTTTATTTATGAGCCGCTTGTCCAAGGCGCCGCAGGAATGAAAATGTACAAACCAGAACATTTAGACCGCCTATTAAAATTAGTGCATCGCTATGATTCGCTGTGTGTTGCGGATGAAGTTATGACGGGTTTTGGTAAAACTGGGACAAATTTTGCTTCAGATCAGGTAGAGGAATTACCGGATATTATGTGTTTGTCAAAGGCCTTGACTTGTGGTTTGGTTCCTATGGGTCTGACTTTGTCCTCTCAAAAAGTATACGATGCTTTTTATGATAAAGAACAAATTAAAGGCTTTTTCCACGGGCACACTTATAGCGCCAATCCAATGGCTTGTAATGCAGCAATTGCAGGAATTGACTTGTTAAATCAGGATAATATCAAGCGAGGGCGTTTGGATATTCAGGAAAGTCATTCGAGGTTTGTCAAAGAACTTAAAGGGTTTGACAAGGTTCTAAACGCTAGATCTATGGGAGTTATTTTGGCCTTTGAACTAAAGGAGAGCATGGAGAGATACGGAAGTAGGAGAAATGCACTTTATACTTTTTTTATGGATCGCGGAGTGTATTTGAGGCCACTTGGAAACACCATATATATTTTACCTCCCTATGTCATTTCAAAAAGGGAATTAGACTCTATTTATGATGCGATCAGATCTCTATTGAGAGAAGACTCTTGATTGGGACTGAAATTTTAGCTATTTTAGAACTATGAGAGTTACCATCTTCACCTTTTTTGCGCTGATAGCGTATGTTTTGCCTGCTCAAAAAATAGATGTAAGTGAAAAGTATAGTTTTGATTTTTCAGATAACTCCTATGTCTACTTTCTCGAAGATGCTGCTGGATTTGGTAGAAACGAAGTTTTCCGAGAATCCTTTACTCCCTTAGACAAAAGAAATTCTAATAGGCAAGGAATTTATTGGTATAAAATATCGGTTGAAAATAATTGTGATTTTGTTAGAAATTCAATCGTTAGCCTCAATATTAGTGCCTTACATTCCGTTACAGACGCCTTTGCGACAGTCAATCAGTCTATTGTTGAATTGGATGAGTTTTTGACGAAATACGACGAGAGCTATTATATTCAGGTGTCACCGCGAAGTAATGTGGATATATATTTTAAGATTGACCACAGGACCACCAGTTATTTCTCTTATAGTTTTAGAACCATCGATAATTTTGGGGATTCTGTCTTTCTCGATTATTTCAATGTAGGTCTGTTTTATGGCTTTGCGTTTATGGCGATTATATTTGTTTTTCTTTTCTATATCGCATTGAGAGAGGAGCTCTTCCTCCGATTGATTTACTTCTATGGATTTTTGATTTTTATGCATTTATCTCATGACGGTTTTATTAATTCTTGGATAGGTAATGATGAATTAGCCATTGTCTTGGATAGCTTTATGGATTGGGGGCTAGCTATTGCGGTTATCGTATTTTCTCGCAAATACCTTCGTTCTGGGGAACATTTTGCTTACGACAAATGGGCTCTCAATATCACAGGAGTTATTGTCAGTGTGTTTTTTCTGTTATTTTTGGCCACTCGAGACTTTGTTTACTTTAGTCTAGGGGATGTGGTACTGATGCTAATAATTACTAATTATATAGTTCAAAGTATTCTGCTCTCCCGAAAATACTTGTCAGCTCGAATTTTTTTGGTAGGAATGTCAGTTGTTTTTTTTAGCGGCTGGTTGTCGTTGATACCCTATAATTTTGGGTATCCTGACTTTTTCTTGCCCTATATCGTTGTGAAGTTTAGTTTGCTTTTTGCTGGTATAGTGATATTGTTTGGATTGGCATTTTATTCTCGTGCTATTCGATCTAGCCAAGTGTCTTATGAAACCCGACTGGATGCCTTCGCTTCTAGTGTTTCAAGTCTAAAATCTGAATTGGCTCTCAAGTCGGTAAATACCGCTTTGGAATTAGAGGATTTATATTCTCTCAGAGACAAATTCGAGCTTTCGAAAAGAGAAACTGAGGTGGTATTGGAGGTGGTAAATGGCCTTACTAATTCGCAAGTAGCGGAAAAATTGTTTGTTTCCGTAAACACCGTGAAATTTCACCTCAAAAATGTTTTTGTAAAGCTAAATGTCAATAGCCGTAAGGGCTTATACGAATTAGTTTTGATAGAAAACAGCTAACTACCCTATGCGGGTAGTTGGAAAGGTAGTTGTCGTTAAGTAATTGAAAAACAAATATTTAGCAACAAAAAAACATAAACTACACTAGGGGAGTAGGTAGTTTTTCCTGATAAGAGCTTAAATTAGAGTTTGTTAGTTGGTCTTTGATACATTTTAGGGGTAGGAGGTTCAATAAATTGACTAACAAAAGAGGGGTTTTAAAAACTTCTCTTTTTTTTTGCTCTTTTTTTAAAATCTCTGAATGCTTTGCTAATTTTGCGCTTTAATCTTTTCCTTTAGAATGAAGAAAATTAGTATTTCCTATCTCGACACTATTTCTGGTTTAGGAAGGTCCCCTGAAATATGGTCACATTATCAGAGAACAATTCCGCATATTGACGGTCTTGATGCTATTGGCGGAATAAATATCTCAGTCGAGGTCGAAAAGGATTTTAAAATTTTTCTCAAGGACCGTCCGGATTTGAAAAAATTGGACAGAAGTGTATGTTTTTTAATTTTTCAAGCTCAAAAGTTTATCGCTTTGGATTTCGATAGGCAGGAGACAGGCTTGAATGTTGCATCCTCGAGGGGAGCGACTGGTCTTTTTGAAAAGTATCTCAAAGATTTTTTGGAGAGTAAAACGAGTTCTACGGCTGTGCTTAGTTCTCCTACCACTACTTTGGGGAACTTGTCGTCTTTTTTGGCACATGAGCTGGGCTTGTCTGGTTTTGAAATGTCCCATTCTATAACGTGTTCCAGTGCCCTCCACGCGGTTGTCAATGCAGTTGCTTGGTTAGAAAGTGGTAGGACGGATCAATTTGTGGTCGGTGCCTCTGAAGCGGCCAATACACCTTTTACCATCGCGCAGATGCGCGCACTGAAAGTTTACAGCAAGGAGCTCAATTCTGAATTCCCGGTTCGATCTATGGATTTGGAAAAGAAGAAAAACACAATGGTTTTGGGAGAAGGCTCGGGTTTGATGCTTTTAAAGCGCGGAGAGCAACCCGATGCTAGAGCCTATATAAATGGTTTAGGCTTTGCCTCGGAATCGGTAGAACATCCTGCCGCACTTTCTGCTAGGGCGGAATGTTTCCAAAAGTCTATGAAAAAGGCATTAGAAGATTTTGGAGAGGAGTCGGTGGATGTTATAGTAATGCACGCTCCAGGTACGGTTCGAGGAGATCAGGCTGAGTTTCACGCTGTGGAGGATGTTTTTGGAGATATACTTCCCGCTCTTACGAGTAACAAATGGATGCTCGGTCATACCTTAGGTGCTTCGGGCTTGCTGAGCCTAGAGATGGCGGTCTTGATGCTAGAAAATCAAAAATTCATTGCCAATCCATTTTACAAGTGTAATTTGCCGGAAGAAATTAATTCGGTGATGGTAAACGCCGTTGGATTTGGAGGTAACGCGGTCAGCGTTATTTTGACAAAAGCCTAAAAGAAAACAAGAAATTTAAGAGAGGGTTTTAATAATTATTTATTTTTGACCTTTATAAAAACAATTTTATGACAGAGCTAAGACATAATTGGACTAAAGAAGAAATATTGGCTATTTACAATAAGCCACTCATGGAGCTATTGTATGATGCTGCTACGGTTCACCGTCAAGAGCACAATCCAAACCAAGTACAAGTCAGTACACTTCTTTCCATCAAAACTGGAGGATGTTCCGAAGACTGCGGTTATTGCCCGCAAGCTGCCAGATATCATACGGATGTGGAAGGAAACGGACTTATGCCTGTTTCTCAGGTAAAAGCTCAAGCTCTTAGAGCTAAGGCCTCAGGTTCTTCTCGAGTTTGTATGGGGGCGGCTTGGAGAAATGTCAAAGATGGTCAGGAATTTGAGGAAGTATTGGAGATGGTGAGAACGATCAACAAACTAGACATGGAGGTTTGTTGTACTCTGGGAATGATTACGGAGAATCAAGCAAAGAGATTGGCAGAAGCAGGTTTATACGCTTATAATCACAATATTGATTCTTCTGAGGAATACTATAAAGAAGTAATTTCTACTCGTGCATTCCAAGATAGATTGGATACCATAGAAAATGTGAGAAAAACCAACGTATCTGTTTGTTCGGGAGGTATAATTGGTATGGGAGAGAGTGTGGAAGATAGAGCAGGAATGCTAGTAGCCCTATCCACTTTAAACCCCCAACCAGAATCCACCCCTATTAATGCACTTGTGGCTGTAGAGGGTACTCCATTAGAAGAACAAAAGCCAGTTGAAATTTGGGAGATGATTAGAATGGTTGCTACCACGAGAATCGTCTTACCAAAAACTCAGGTTAGACTTTCAGCAGGTAGAACCCAAATGAGTCAAGAGGGTCAGGCTATGTGCTTTTTTGCAGGAGCTAATTCTATTTTTGCCGGAGACAAGTTGTTGACTACACCAAATCCAGATGTGGCAGAAGATATGATTCTGTTTAACAAGCTTGGATTGGACGCTATGAAACCTTTTGCAAAAAAGGAACAACCCGCTACTACCGAGGCAAAGGATTCTAAATTTGAAAGTTTAGGAGAAAAACCAAAGTGGACTAGACCAGAGCACAAGATCGAACGAAATGAAATGGCCAAACAAAAGGCCAAAGCATAAAAAAAGCTGCTCTGTTAAAGAGCAGCTTTTTTGTTTTAATACGTTTGCTGGATTTAACTATTAAATAGTTTTACCACATCATTTCCATTAGCCAACAGAAGCAATACAATCAATATAAAGAATCCAGACATTTGAGCGTATTCTAAAAATTTGTCGCTTGGCTTTCTACCAGACACCATTTCGTAAAGGGTGAATAGCACATGTCCTCCATCCAATGCAGGAATAGGTAGCAAGTTCATAAATCCTAACATGATGGACAAAAATGCAGTTATGGACCAAAAGGATTCCCAACTCCAAGTGGATGGGAATATACTTCCGATTGCTATAAAACCACCCACAGACTGGGCTCCTTTTTTGGTAAAGACATATTTGAACTGGCTGATATAGTCCTGAAGGGTTAGATAAGCTAAGTTTCCTCCCGATACAAAAGCCTCACCTATTGAATAATCTTTATGGGTAATAACGATACCATCTTCTACGTTTATATCTGCTTTTACCCCAATAGTTCTGTCTTCGTTAATTCCAACTTGTTTTGCAATTTCTTGACCATCTCTAACAATAATGAGATCTATACTCTCCAAATCACTTGATTTTACGGTTTTGGTAAAGTCATTCCAATACGGAGTGGCAACTCCATTAATCGATCTTATCTGATCTCCTTTTTCTAGGCCAGCTATTTGTGCAGGACTACCAGGAGTTATGCTGTCTAGTACTCCGGTGAATAAAGGAGTAAAGGGTTCTAAATCATTTTTCTTCCACATAGTCGAGCCGATGTCTTCTGGGATGGAAATAGCCTCCACACTCCCGTCTTTGTGTCTGACCTCTATGTTTGTAACAGATCTCAGGAAAAGTTCTTTGTTTACTGCTAAAACATCTTCTGGAGTTTCTCCGTTTATTTTTAGAATTTGATCTCCGTTTTCAAAGCCTAAAGCTTGAAAATCTTCTGAAACACTAAATCCATTTTTAACATCTCCTACATTTACAACATCTTCTCCCCAAGTAAAGAGAATTGCTTGATAGATAATTATTCCGAGAATAAAGTTGACCGTAACTCCTCCGAGCATTACAATCAGTCTTTGCCAAGCAGGCTTGGACCTGAACTCCCAAGGTTTAGGAGGTTGTTGCATTTGCTCCGTATCCATCGACTCATCGATCATACCAGATATTTTTACATAACCTCCGAGAGGAATCCATCCGATACCGTAAACCGTGTCCCCAATTTTCTTTTTAAACAGAGAAAACTTATAGTCAAAGAACAGGTAAAATTTCTCTACTTTAATCTTGAAAAGCTTTGCAGGGACAAAGTGTCCAAGCTCGTGCAAAGCGATCAATAAGGATAAGCTAAGAAGGAATTGACTAGCTTTTATGAATACATCCATGTTTATTTCAAATTTTGACTGACAAATGTACAATTTTAAACGTTTTAATTTGTGAGCTTTCCGTAATTTTGGGTAAAATTTAGAATTATGGATTTAGGCTTTTTTAACAAATCAAAATCGACTCTAAAGGTAATGGCGGTTTTGTCTGTGATTGGGATTTCTGTCATCCTCTACGTTGGCACCCCACAGAAAAAACTAAAAAAGTTTAACCCAATAGATGTGAATCCTACCCTCGTCGATCCAAGTCTGAGACACGTGGCAAATAATCATAAAATTTCTTCTTTTAGTCTAGTGAATCAAAACGGCGAAATAGTCACCGAGAAAGATTACGAAGGTAAAATTTATGTCGCTGATTTTTTCTTTACCA
The DNA here is from genome assembly GCA_042091275.1 of Flavobacteriaceae bacterium. Taxonomy (GTDB): domain Bacteria; phylum Bacteroidota; class Bacteroidia; order Flavobacteriales; family Flavobacteriaceae; genus JBELHR01. The sequence continues at coordinate 61,331 of JBELHR010000004.1, read as the reverse complement.
GATGCCAAGGTATTTGCCCTATTATGACGGGAAATATGAAACTTGTTCAAAATGCCTTTTTGGATGACGACCAGATAAAAATTCTATCGCATTCGGTAACGCCTGTTATGGATTCGGTTCCAGTTTTAAAGGCTTATGCAGAAGAGAAAGGAGTTGTTGATGACAAATGGAATTTAGTTACCGGTGATAAAAAAGAAATTTATCGCTTGGCTAGAAAAAGTTACTTTGCTGTTGAGGACGAGGGAGATGGTGGTTTGCAAGATTTTATCCACACGGAAAATTTTATTCTCATCGATCCTAAAAACACCATTCGCGGCTACTATGACGGCACCGAAAAAGAGCAAGTAAAACAGCTGATAAAAGATATAAAGTTACTCCAAGAAGAATTTCCGGAAGAGAATAATTGACTTGATCTAAATCCTTATCTTTGCCTAGTTTAAAATGATTCTCAATAGATTTGACAACAGTAGCTGCACTTAAAATTGGAGAAAAAGGGGTGATTGAAAATTTAGATTTCCAAGACATCCCCCTAAAATTACTTGAAATGGGATGTTATCCTGGAAAAGAGGTGGAACTCGTCCAAGTCGCTCCCCTAAACGATCCACTGTATATTCGAGTTAGCGGAAGTCATCTTGCAATTCGCAGAGAAACTGCAGAGCGAATTATTCTTCAAAACCAAAATTAATGAATCAAGCGAATCGTATTGAAGTAGCTCTGGTTGGTAACCCTAACACTGGGAAAACATCCATTTTTAACAAGCTAACAGGCTTAAATCAAAAAGTAGGTAATTATCCTGGGGTAACTGTCGATAAAAAGACAGGAAGTTTTAAAGTGGGAAACACCACTGTTTCTGTAACCGATTTACCGGGAACTTACAGTATCAATCCAAACTCCAAAGACGAGAAGGTCGTAGTCAACACTTTGATTGACAAAGAGGGTTCTAATTATCCAGATCGAGTAGTTGTTGTTACTGAAATTGAAAATTTAAAACGCAATTTATTTTTATTTACCCAGATACGAGACCTCGGTTTTCCTGTTGTCTTGGTCGTAAATATGGTAGATGAGATCGATTCCAAAGGAATTCGTGTAGATAAAGAAAAGCTAGAGAAGAGTCTTGGGACAAAAATTATTTGGCTTTCAGCTAGAAAAAATATAGGGTTTGATGCGCTAAAAAAAGCCATTGTCGATCCTTTGAAACCCTGTGATTCCCAGTTTGCAAAGATATCAGAGAGAATAGATGATACCTATTTTCAAACCTTGAGGTCTGAGGCGGAACAATTAGACTTGGAGCCTTATGAGGCTTGGGTCCTCTACACCCAAAAAGAGTTTGTTGAAAAGCCTGAGCTTCAGAATAAAATTCAAAAAATCACATCTGGAAATGGCAAAACAAAGCGTTTTCAACACAAGGAAACTATATTTAGATATCAAGAAATCAACAACCTTCTCAAGAATTCCTATGACGTCGATTTTAATCGTGGAAAAGGCCTGAGAGCTAGATTGGATCAACTGTTTACCCATAAGATCTTCGGTTATATAATCTTTTTAGCAATTTTATTTGTCATTTTTCAATCGGTGTTTGATTTGGCGAGCTATCCAATGGATCTGATTGATGGATTTTTTGCGGATTTAAGCGAAAAAGTTGCACAAAATCTTCCAGCAGGACAGATAAATGACCTGATTTCTGAGGGGCTAATTCCTGGACTTGGAGGTATTGTTATCTTTATCCCTCAGATTGCCATTTTGTTTTTTCTCCTAGGGATACTGGAGGAGACAGGTTATATGTCTCGCGTGGTGTTTTTGATGGATAAGGTTATGAGCAAATTCGGTTTGAGTGGCAAGTCCATTATTCCTCTTGTATCTGGAACTGCTTGTGCCATCCCCGCTATTATGGCTTCGAGAAATATTAGCGACTGGAAGGAGCGTTTAATTACCATACTCGTCACCCCTTTGACAACTTGCTCCGCACGATTGCCGGTTTATGCTATCATTATCGCTTTGGTTATACCAAATGAGCGCGTTTTGGGTATTTTTGGATTGCAAGGTTTGGTTCTGACAGGATTGTATGTTCTCGGGTTTCTCATGGCAATTCTAGGTTCTATAATTTTAAATAAAACTTTAAAAATCAAGTCCGATAAGTTCTTTATCATCGAGATGCCCGCTTATAAATTACCGAGCTTTAAGAATATTGGATTCGATGTATACGAAAAGACAAAAGCCTTTATTTTAGGAGCCGGTAAAATTATATTAGCGCTTTCCATATTGCTTTGGTTTTTGGCTTCTAATGGAGGAGATAATTTTGATAATGCCGAAACGATTGTCGGTTCCAAAATTCAAGAAGATTCTCCTGAGTATGAGGATAAGTTGGCTTCTTATAAATTAGAAAACTCTTATATCGGAAAGATTGGTAAAGGAATTGAGCCAGTTATTGAGCCATTGGGCTACGATTGGAAAATAGGAATTGCGATTGTAACTTCCTTTGCAGCAAGAGAAGTTTTTGTCTCTACTCTAGCGACAATATACAATGTGGGATCTGGAGATTCCGAGGTAGCAACCATCAAAGAGAGAATGAGTCAAGAAGTACATGCAGATACTGGGAAGAAGGTATTTGATTTAGCGACGGGGATGTCTCTGATGATTTTCTATGCTTTTGCGATGCAATGTATAGGGACTCTAGCTGTTGTTAAAAAGGAGACCAAGTCCTGGTACTGGCCTGTTGCCCAATTTGTTATGATGAGTATTTTAGCGTACTTTAGTGCGTGGATCACTTATTTGATTTTTATCTAAGATGCAGGAAATAATCATTTACTTACTCGCCTTTGGAGCTTTAGCCTATTTGGTTAAAAAGTTCTTTTTCAAGGCCTCAAAAAAAAAGGATTGCGGATCAGACTGTAATTGTGGATAACATGAATATTGTCGTTTACGGCACTGGTGGGGTCGGCGGTTATTTTGGAGCTAGACTTTTGGATTCCGGTTGTTCTGTTCATTTTATAGCGAGAGGTCCCCATTTAGCTGCGATTCGGAAGAATGGACTCCTCTTAAAATCTATTTTAGGAGACTTACATCTCAAAAATGTCAGTATCAGTTCTTCTTCTGCCGAAATTCCATTTAGTAAAATTGATCTTGTGTTGTTTTGCACCAAAACCTTTCAGTTGCGTGAAGCATCCCAGGAGATCAAACCCTTTGTTCAAACCAATACGCGTTTGCTTCCGCTTTTAAACGGTATAGAAAACAGCGAGATCCTTTTGGAGTATTTTTCAAAAAACCAAGTTCTCGGCGGTTTATGCCGCATTATTAGTAAAATTGAAAGTCACGGTGTAATTGCCCATATCGATGTGGAACCGAGTATTGTTTTTGGCCCTTTGGACGGAAAGATAAATGCACAAACAAGCGCTCTACAAGCGGTTTTTCAAAAAGCTAAAATAAAATCCATACTTTCGGAAAATATTCAAAGAGAAATATGGTCTAAATTTCTATTTATAAGTTCTATTTCGGCTCTAGGTGGTTTGGTAGGCAAACCAATTGGAGTGCTTCGACAGGGGTATCTCAGAGATGTGATATCGAAAACTGCTGAGGAAATCGCCGAACTAGCTCTTGCTTATGGAGTGGATTTGGGAGAGGATATTGTGTCTAAACAATTAGCTATAGTGGATCGCCAAGACCCCAAAACCACGGCTTCTTTGCAGAGAGATATTATGGAAGGAAAGCCATCGGAACTCGAAGCTCAAAACGGCGCAGTCCTTAGAATGAGTCGAAGCAAAGGAATTTCCGCTCCTTGTAATGAAATGATATACGAACTTTTAAAAGCTCGCATCGAAAACAACGAATATTAATAACCCTTAAAATATAATTATGAAAAAACTTTTTACTCTATTTTGTTTTATTCTCGCCGCCACTGTAAGTCCTGATTTGATCGCCCAAAACTTTCCGGATTTGGACAAAAGCCCAGCAGATATAGCTAGTTATCCAAGAAATAACCCCATAGTTAAAGTGGTTTATGGAAGACCTCTTTTGAAAGGAAGAGATTTGAGTCAATTAATTCCTGAAGGGAAAGTTTGGAGAACCGGAGCTAACGAATCTACTGAAATCACATTTTTTAGAGATGTGAATTTTGGAGGAACAGATGTAAAGGCAGGAACCTATACTTTGTTTTCTGTTTGGGGAGCAAATGGTTTTACGGTAATATTAAATTCTAATTTGAACACTTGGGGAACCTATGGATACAATCCAGAAAAGGACGTTTTGAGAACGAGTACTTCGATCTCCGACTTGGACAAACCCCTCGAGGCATTCTCCATGACTTTTACAGAAACAAACGACATAATCACGCTTCACATGGGGTGGGATACAAAAACTGCTGCTGTTCAAATAAAATAAGAGATATTTTAAATGCTTAAAAAGGTCTAAGCCTCTTGGTTTTAGGCCTTTTTTATCACTTATTCTTAGTAAACTAAGCAAGAAATCATAAATTTGCTGCTTATTTAAATCAACGCTTATCCAATTACGATAATGAATTATAATTTCAACCAAATAGAGGACTACTGGCAGAAATATTGGGCCCAAAACCAAACGTTTAAGGCGGATCCAAATAGTGAGAAACCAAAATATTATGTCTTGGACATGTTTCCATATCCTTCGGGGGCAGGTCTGCATGTGGGCCATCCATTAGGTTATATCGCATCGGATATCTACGCGAGATATAAGCGTTTAAAAGGGTTTAATGTGCTACATCCTCAAGGTTATGATTCTTTTGGATTGCCTGCGGAGCAATATGCAATCCAAACAGGTCAGCATCCAGCACTTACAACCAAGGAGAATATTGCTACCTATAGAAGACAATTGGATAAAATTGGTTTTTCTTTTGATTGGTCTAAGGAATTGAGAACCTCGGACCCATCTTATTACAAATGGACGCAGTGGATTTTTGGTCTTATTTACAACTCTTGGTATGATCAAAAATTAGACAAAGCAAGACCTATAGAGGATTTGGAAGCTATATTTACGGAGTCTGGAAACTCGGGAGTGGAGGCTTCTTGCGATGAGGATACACCTGTGATTTCGGCAGATCAGTGGGAGGCATTTACCAATGGTGAAAAATCCGATTTCTTGTTAAAATATAGACTCACTTATCTATCGGAGACGGAGGTAAACTGGTGTCCTGGTCTTGGAACAGTCCTTGCCAATGACGAGATTGTCAATGGTCTTTCCGAAAGAGGAGGACATGCAGTTGTTCGAAAGAAAATGATGCAATGGAGTATGAGAATTTCATCCTATGCACAAAGACTATTGGATGATTTGAGTAAAATTGACTGGCCTCAACCTTTAAAAGATTCACAAACTAACTGGATCGGTCGCTCGGCAGGTGCTATGGTGAAGTTTGAAATTGATCCGACTTATACCAGCGGTAATAGCGAGCATTTATCTGTTTTTACAACGAGACCTGATACGATATACGGAGTGTCTTTTATGACTCTAGCACCTGAGCTGGATTTGGTAAAAGAAATTACTACCGAAGCTCAGAGAAAGGATGTGGAGGAATATATTCAAAAGACAGCTAAGAGAAGTGAGCGCGAACGAATGGCAGATGTAAAAACCATATCAGGAGTCTTTACAGGGGCTTATGCGCTGCATCCTTTTACAGGAGCTCAAATACCTATTTGGATAGGAGATTATGTTTTGGCAAACTACGGAACAGGAGCGGTAATGGCCGTGCCTTGTGGAGATCAAAGAGACTACGATTTTGCAAAACATTTCGGCTTGGAGATTCCCAATATTTTCAAAGGTGTTTCCATCGAAGAAGAGGCTTATTCAGAAAAAGAAAATGCAGTTATTACGAACTCCGATTTTTTGACTGACTTGACATATAAAAAAGCCATGAAAAGGGTTACCTATGAACTAGAGTCCAAGGGTCTAGGCTATGGTAAAATTAACTATCGCCTAAGAGATGCTGTTTTCTCAAGACAACGCTATTGGGGAGAGCCTTTCCCAATTTATTACAAGGATGGTCTACCTGTTTTAATCGAAAAAGAACACCTACCGGTGGTACTTCCCGAGGTTGAAAAGTATTTGCCTACCGAAGATGGCAAACCGCCACTAGGAAATGCTAGTGTTTGGGCTTGGGATACTGTCGAGAATAAGGTGGTGGACAATTCGCTGATCAATCAACAGACTGTATTTCCTTTGGAATTAAACACTATGCCTGGATGGGCAGGGTCCTCTTGGTATTTTAATCGCTATATGGATGCTTCGAATACTGAGGATTTTGCAAGTAGAGAATCCCTAAATTATTGGAAAGAAGTTGACCTTTATATCGGAGGTTCTGAACATGCGACAGGGCACTTACTATACGCTAGATTCTGGCAAAAGATTTTATTTGATTTGGGAATTCTTCCAACGGATGAATTTGCTAAAAAATTGATAAATCAAGGAATGATTTTGGGAACTTCTGCCTTTGTCTACCGCTTGGAGGGGACCCAGACATTTGTTTCTAAAAACCTAATCAACGATAGGCCAAATCAGCCGATTCACGTGGATGTTTCTCTGGTCAATGCTTCTGATGAATTAGATGTGGAGGCTTTTAAAAACCATCCCTTAAACAAAGATTTCCAAGAAGCTGTTTTTGAATTGGAAGACGGTAAATACATAGTTGGTCGCGAGGTTGAAAAGATGTCAAAATCTAAGTATAACGTGGTGAATCCCGATGAAATATGTGAACGCTACGGTGCGGATAGTTTAAGACTTTTTGAAATGTTCTTAGGCCCATTGGAGCAAGCTAAACCTTGGAATACTGCAGGTATTTCTGGAGTTCATTCCTTTTTGAAAAAATTGTGGAAATTGTATTTTAAGGAAGGAGTTTTCCAAGTTTCGGATACACCGGCGTCCAAGGAATCTATGAAGACCTTGCACAAGACTATTAAAAAAGTAGAAGAAGATATTGAGAACTTTTCTTTTAATACCTCGGTTAGTAATTTTATGATTGCGGTAAATGAATTGAGTGCTCAAGGCTGTACAAGTCGCGAAGTTTTGGAACCTTTACTAGTTTTAATCGCTCCTTATGCTCCGCATATTACCGAAGAGCTATGGAAGCAGTTAGGTCACGAAAATTCGATTAGTTTTGCTGAATTCCCAGTATTTGATGGGAAGTATTTGGTAGAGAGCAATAAAGAATATCCTATTTCTTTTAATGGAAAGATGCGATTTAAGTTGAATCTTCCTTTAGATCTAAGCAAGGATGAAATTCAGGAAATTGTAATGGGTCACGAGAAGACACAGGCACAACTTCAGGGAAGAGAGCCTAAGAAAATAATTATCGTACCTGGGAAAATTGTAAATATAGTGGGTTAAATATGGAGATTTTAAATTTTGACGCAGAGTGGATTGGTTTTGTTGCGGCGGCGCTTACAACAGGTGCGTTTTTGCCCCAGACTTTTAAGGTTTGGAAAAACAAATCAGCCAAAGACCTCTCCCTATCTATGTATGTGGCGATGTTACTTGGAATTACACTGTGGTTAATTTATGGGATTTCAATAGATAGCCCCTCTATGATTGCGGCAAACTCCGTAACCCTTGTGCTAGTTATTTCGATTTTGTACTTTAAACTTAAATTTAAGTAGTTCATGTTTGCCAAAAAACTCTCCTTGAGAATAAGGTTGTTTATCGCGATGATTTTTTTAATCCTCGCCATGTCGGGTTTGGTGGCAGCATTGACTTACTTTAGATATATAGACGATCGAGACACGTACAACAGTGCTCGACTTGTTCGTAAAGAGGAATCTACTCGTCTTCACGTAAATATTGAGCTCGAGGAACATGCTCGTTATTCGGTAAAGACTAAGAATATTCCCAAAATCTTTAAAACTAGAATTTACGATGTCTCCAAAGTTCATAATTTAGATGTCGCTTTTTACGACCTGAGAGGAAAACTATTAATTTCTTCCGTGGTTTCATTTGAAAACAGCCCAGAACAAGTCCAATTAAGTATGGATGTTTTGAGTGATTTGAAGCGAAATGAAAACAATAGAATAGCGGGATCAAATGTTTTGGATGACACTAGGGTACTTCAGTATTCTTATACCTATATCTTGGATGATAAGCAGGAGGCAATCGCAATTTTAAAGCTTCAGTACACCCAAGACAACACCGATCAAGAGGAAGAACTTTCTGAGTTTTTAGTCCAATTAATGGGGGTTTATTTGGTCATGCTAATCTTGGGAATAGTCGTGGCATATTTTATCTCTAGTTATGTCACGGGTCCCCTTCAGGCTCTTTCACAAAAATTAGATTCTACCGATATCAATCGAAGAAATGAGAAGATTAATCTAAACAACCCTTCTTCCGAAATTTATGCGCTAATTGAGTCCTATAATCGAATGGTAGAAGAATTAGAAGCTAGTGCCTCCAAACTTGCCAAAAGTGAGAGAGAGCAGGCTTGGCGCGAAATGGCAAAACAGGTAGCTCACGAGATCAAAAACCCACTGACGCCTATGCGTCTTACGGTTCAGAGCTTTGAGCGTAAATACGATCCAAAAAATCCCGAGACCAAAGAGAGATTCAGTGAGTTTTGTCAAAGTCTAGTGGAACAAATCGATGTGATGAGCTCTATTGCCTCGGCCTTTTCGGATTTTGCAAAAATGCCTTCTCAAAAAACGGAGACTCTCAATGTGATCGATGTGGTAAGTAGGTCTTTGGATATTTTTCAGGAGGACTATATTCGGTTTAATGCAGATGATAAAGTAATAGAAGCGGAGTTGGATCGCACCCAATTGATTCGCGTAATAACTAACTTAGTGACAAATGCTCTTCATGCGGTTGAAGGGAAAAAACACCCAAAGATTTTAGTAAAAATCAGACAGGACGATAAATTTGTTATGATAGACGTTGTAGACAACGGTAAAGGAATTTCAGAAGAGTTTGAAGGCCTTATTTTTGAACCAAAGTTTACCACAAAAAATAGCGGAATGGGACTAGGCCTTCCGATGATTAAGAATATTGTTGAAAATTATGGAGGAAGTATTTCCTTTTTATCTCGTGTAGATATTGGGACAACTTTCACTGTGGAATTACCTAAAAAAGAAGAATCATGAAAACCGAAAACATCTACGTAGAAATCCAAGAAGCAATTGCTACTGTTTTTATCAATAGACCAAAGAGTTTAAACGCTCTCAATGCAGCTACTATTAATGAGTTGCATACTGCTTTTCAAGAGCTGGATTCGAATCCAGAGGTCCGTGTAATCCTCTTGACAGGAAGCGGAGATAAAGCCTTTGTGGCAGGAGCTGACATTAAAGAATTCTCTTCATTCGATTCTGAGAAGGGAAAGGAATTGGCAGCGCTCGGTCAAGAGAAGTTATTTGATTTTGTGGAGAATTTATCTACGCCAGTTATTGCTTTAGTCAATGGTTTTGCCCTTGGAGGAGGCTTGGAGTTGGCCATGTCTGCACATATCAGAATAGCTTCTGAATCGGCTAAAATGGGTCTCCCAGAAGTTACCTTAGGTTTGATTCCAGGATATGGAGGAACCCAGCGTTTGGCGCAACTAGTCGGGAAGGGGAGAGCTCTTGAAATGATTCTTTCTGCCCAAATGATCAGTTCAGAGCGAGCTTTTGAAATAGGTTTAGTAAACCATGTAGTATCCTCTGAGGAATTGGTGAATTTTGGTTCGAAATTAGCTTCAAAAATAGCTAGAAACTCTTCTACAGCTATTTCAAATGCAATTCAAGCCGTAAATGCAGGTTTTAACAAAGATGGCTTTCAGGCAGAAATACACGCTTTTGGTTCCTGTTTTGATACTCCTGATTTTAAAGAGGGAACTCAGGCTTTTATGGAAAAGAGAAAGCCTAAATTTAGTTAAAAACAGCCTTACAAGATCCGCGGAAGACAATCGCTTCTTTTGGAGGGGCGATTTTCTTGCATGGAGATTCTATAGAATACCTCTTGTTGTATTTCTTTTCTAAATTGTTATACTCCTCGATTATATCCTCGAGTTCGTCTCTATCTGTCGTTACTGGAAAACTGACATAACCTTTAAAATTACCACAGGGATCTGTTCCGATACCCATAGTCGCACATTTGGAGTCCTCAGTGGTTTCTTCAAGAGCGATATAGGCTAATACCTCTTTGTATTTTGAATAGAGAAAAAGTTGATCTTTCTGTTGGTCTTCTACGCTGTGTTTTTGTTCGCAACCCATCAAAGCCGCTGCTATAAAAAGGATATATATTTTTTTCATGGGATGAAATTATTGTTTTCCTTTCCATTCTGCAAAAAAATGTTCTAAAAACAATTCCATAAAGCGATGCCTTTCTATTGCGATTTCTCGACCGGAATCGGTGTGCATGGAGTCTTTGAGTAGCAAAAGTTTTTCATAAAAATGATTGATGCTCGGGGCAGTAGAGCTTTTGTACTCCTCTTTTGTCATGTCTAGCTTGGGTGGGATCTCGGGATCGTAAATACTTCTATTTTTAAATCCACCGTAGTTGAAGCATCTAGAAATTCCGACAGCGCCAATGGCATCAAGCCTGTCCGCATCTTGAACAACCCGAAATTCTGAACTGTCAAACAGCGTGCTGTGATTGCCTCCTTTAAAGGAAATATTTTCAATTATTTTGACAATATGATCTGTTCTATCTTTGTCTAATCCGAGCTTTTGGAGGTGGTTTTTGGCGATTTTAGGGCCTAAAGTCTCGTCTCCATCGTGAAACTTACTATCTGCTATATCGTGTAATAATGCAGCGAGTTCCACTACTAATTGGTCGGCATTTTCGGTTTTGTTGATGAGCTTGGCATTGTTCCAGACCCGTTCGATATGGAACCAGTCGTGACCGCCTTCGGCCCCTTCCAAGGTGTTTTTGACAAATTCAACGGTTTGAGAAATATGGTTTTTGGACATAAAAAAAGCACCGCTTAAGGGCGGTGCTTCAAATATAGTCTATTTTTCTAGCAGAACTCCTCGTAAGCAGCAGCAAGGTTTTGAGCGATGTCTCCTGCTCCTCTTCCTTCAATATGGTGACGTTCTAACATGTGAACTAATTCGCCATCTTTAAAAAGAGCTACAGATGGAGAAGATGGAGGAAATGGCAACATAAGCTCTCTAGCTCTAGTTGTTGCTTCCGCATCGACACCTGCAAAAACAGTAGTCAAATTATCTGGTCTTTTATCCGCTAATAAAGAGTGTAACACTCCTGGTCTAGCTGCACCAGCTGCACAGCCACATACCGAGTTTACAACAACAAGTGTCGTTCCGTTCTCTGCAATTGCAGAGTTTACCGCATCAACTGTATGTAATTCTTGAAACCCAGCGTTGGTCAATTCCGCACGCATTGGTTTTACTAATTCTGGTGGGTACATAAATACTTTTTTAAGATTATGTGCAAAGATAAACAATGATTATGGCCCTAGTTCAAAATCGCAAATATTTTTATTTATTTAACCATAGCTAAAGTTTATATTTGACCCTCAACTCGAAATTATGGGAAAATTTACAAAGTGGCTCGGAGCCGGAATAGGCTTTTCTATGGGAGGACCGATAGGAGCTATATTAGGATTTGCATTGGGTAATATGATTGATGTATTTAGCAAATCAGATATTCAAGTAGACCAACAAAATAAACGGTATTCGGATCATGCCGGAAAGTCGGGTGATTTTGAAATCGCTCTTCTTATTTTATCGTCCATTGTTATAAAGTCCGATGGTAAAATTGACCAGAGAGAGTTGGATTATGTCCGTGCTTATTTCGTCAAAATGTACGGGAAAGAAAGAGCGAATAAAGCCTTTCGATTGTTTAAGGAAATAGTAAAAGCCAAGGAGGTTTCCACCAAGCAGGTTTGTATGCAAATACGCTCCTATATCGATCACAGTTCGAGGTTGCAATTGCTTCACTATTTGTTTGGTATTGCAAATGCCGATGGTCAAATTCATCCCAAAGAGATGATTAGTCTCCAAAAGATCGCTAATTATTTATACATAAACAGTCGAGATTTTGAAAGTATAAAATCCATGTTTGTAGATTCTGCTGACCAGGCCTACAAAATTTTGGAAATATCTAAATCCGCTTCCGATGCGGACTTAAAGGCTGCTTATAGAAAAATGGTAAAAAAATACCATCCGGATAAACTTGCATCTATGGGAGAAGAACACAAAAAAGGTGCCCAAGATAAATTTATAAAAGTCCAGCAAGCATACGAACTTATCTCAAAAGAGAGGGGTTTATAAATAAATTCCTATATTCGTATGGAAGGCTATTTGAACAGCTGAAATCAATCTAATATCTACCCTTAATGAAGCTCTTACCCCTACTTACAGGTATCTTTATACTATTTACCGGGTATTCTCAAAACAAGCCTAGTTTTGAGGTCGAGAACATCAATATTAATGATGTTTATTCGAATTTTGGTGCTGCCTATTACGGAGAAGATAAAATCGTTTTTTCTTCTTCAAAAGGTACGGGATCCAACTCTTGGGTAAACCCAAAGGATTCGGATCGCTTTTACAATCTCTATATCGGAGGTATACAAAGTTTTGATACTATTTCAGACGTCAGAGGGTTTAGGCCATCTTTTTTATCCAATTTTCACGAATCGAATCTGGTTTTTTCAAAAGATTTAAGTCAAGTGTATATCACACAAAGTAATCAAAGAAAAGGTGATTTTGTTCGTGGGGATAACGGGATGATCAATTTAAAAGTTTACAAGTTTGTCAAAGATGAAGCGGGTCAATGGGGTCCTATGATCGACCTCCCGTTTAACAGCGACAACTTTTCTGTTGCGCACCCTGCTTTGAGTCCAGACGGTAAAACACTTTATGTAGCCTCGGACAAACCAGGTTCTTTTGGCGGGACAGACATCTACCAAATAGACATAAATGAGGATGGGACCTACGGAGAAATGAAGAATCTAGGGCCTGAGGTAAATTCCCAGTACAAAGAGTCTTTTCCTTTTATTGGGAGTAATTCCGTTTTATATTTTTCTTCTGATCGATCAGGTGGTATGGGAGGTTTAGACGTTTACGCATCTCGTAAAGTCCTCTCCTATTTCACAGAGCCAGTCAGTCTTGAATCTCCTATTAACAGTGAAAAAGATGATTTTTCTCTTATCATCAGACCAGAGGAAAACACCGGCTACTTTTCTTCAAATCGCAATGGAGGAGTTGGAGGAGATGATCTGTATTCCTTTAGGCAAACAAGTGCCTTAAATTTTGAATGTCAGCAATTAATTGAGGGACAAATTTCTGCTCTTGATAGTGGGGAGGTTCTTTCAGATGTATCGGTTTTGTTGCTCGACGATTTTGGAAATGCGGTGGATAGTGCAATAACGGATCAAGAAGGTAACTACGTTTTTGTCGTTGGGTGTGACGAGGGCTATACTATTATGGTAAATCATTTTGGATACTTTAGAAAAGACAAGCCAGTGCAAACAGGAGACGATTTAAAAGAGGTTCTTGTTTTTGATTTTGAATTGGAAAAAGAAGTCGTTGTCAAAAATGAAAAAGAGCAATTGAATTTGAATCCCATTTTCTTTGAGCTAAACTCTTCTTATTTGACAGAACAAGCCATGATGGAATTGGATAGAGTGGTGGAAACGATGAAAAAATATCCGTCTATGAAGATTGCTATCGGATCTCATACCGATTCGCGCAGTGAAGCAGGTTACAATTTATGGCTTTCAGGAAGAAGGGCAAACAGAACCCGCGAGTATATTATTGATCAAGGAATAGAGGCGGATCGACTGACGGCAAAGGGCTATGGAGAGTCCGAAATATTGAATAATTGTGATGACAACAATGCCTGCTCGGAAGAGGAGCACGGAGTAAACAGAAGAAGTGAATTTGTAATAGTTGAAAATCCAACTCAGCTGTAAATTGAAAAAATTGAAAAAGATATTCGGAAATAACACAGTGAAAAAAGGGCTTCTTTTTCTCGCGTTTTTATGTTTTTATCAAGGGTATTCCCAGGATATTGATGTAAGTATAGAAGTGAGAAGAACGGATGGGGTCTCCCGAGAGGTTTATGTGGTAGGAGATAAGATCAATGTGTTTTTCTCCGTTACAAATAACACGGATCAGGAAATCACGGACTTTTCTGTGGTGACCATATTCCCTCCTAATTTCGTCGTCTTTTTCCCCGACGGAACAGAGGTGCCAAATAGAAGTTCTAGGTTTTTTAGCTCTGTTCTTCCCGGAGAGACAGTTACCCAAGAATCTGCGGTTTATGAGATTGTTGGTACAGGAACTTTTTTAATCGAATTGGAGTCGGAGGATACAGAGGATTCTGCAGAGCAAGAAATTATTGTTCTCAAACAGTCGGACCTAAGAATTGTAAAAGAGGTGTCCACTAATTATACCGATGGTTTTGTAAACGAAAGGACACAAGTTGGTATAAATGAAATAGTCGATTACCGCATGTCCGTTTATAACAGCGGTCCTAATTCTGCGGAAAACTTTAAAGTAATAGATACATTACCCGATGGTTTGACTTATGTTTCATCCAATCGAGATGGTGTATATAATTCTAACGAAAACACAGTCACTTGGGATGTAGTTGATTTGGAGGCAGATACCACGAGAAGATTTCGTGTCCAAGCTAGGACGAACGATCTCGGGGTTTATACAAACCGAGCTGGAATTGAAAGTACAGGCCAATTTGATGCGGACAGAGATAACGATTTTGATTCCATTGAAATTGAAGTAATCGCATATTACGATTTGGCACTTGGAAAGTCCATAGTCTTGGGATCCGACGATCCGCAAGAAGGGGATTTAGTCGAATTTGTTTTAAGTCTTACAAATGACGATAAGGTCAGTGTTGTTGGGCCTATTATAATTGAAGATTTGATTCCAAATGGATTTACTTTGATTACTACGGATTTGGATTCTTCCTTGAGTTTTGATCAGTCTACAAGTATTCTGACTTGGACTATTCCAGAGGGTATTGAACGGGATGGATCGAGAGAAGTCTCCTTTTTTGCGCAAATAAATGTCAATGATGGCGATCTAAATTACACGAATACTGCGAGAATTACTTCGGATTTGACCTTTGATACAGAGGAGTCAAATAATGTTGCCTCCGCTGGAATAAGTCCCCAAACAAACCCGGATTTGTTGGATTTAGCCGTAAGTCAAACGGTTTCTACCAGCTACCTGTCGAGCTTAGACGCGGATGTAGGAGAAGCAATCGAATTTACGGTTACTGTTGAGAATAGAGGTACGCAGTTAGCGGGAGAGTCTGTGGTTGTTAGCGTTTCTGTTCCAGATGGTTTTAGTGTCTTTGACTACGATGTAAACACCATAACTCTCTCGGATAACGTGTTGACCTACACGCTTTCCGATATCGAGCCAGGTCAGTCAGAATCGTTTAGTTTTAGTGCGGAAGTTTTGGTAGATAAATCTTCCTACCGTCAAGAGGCTTCTATCGAGTTTGACGACGATGTGCTTTCTAATAACGTTTCGGTTATTGAAATTAATCCTATACCTGTAAGCGATTTGGAAATTCAGCAACTCGTCACAAATACAGTAGATAGGCAAGGGCGTTTTTTTGTTGGAGATACTGTTTTAGTGGCAATTAGAGTAAGAAATCTGGGACCTAGTTTTGCGGATCCTGATATTACGGTTTTTAATGGGCTCCCTCCAAATTTGAGATATATTTCTTCTGCTCCAGAGGCAGTAGAGATTGATTTGGGTCAAATCTTATATTCTTGGTTTATTGATGGCCTTGCAGTAGATGAGGAAGAAAACTTCGAAATTCGCGCTGTTGTGGAGAGTAGTGGGTTCTTGGGTATTCGATCTGCAGTTATTGGCGAGACCAAAGATCCAGACCTTACAAATAACGTAGCGATAGAAACAGAATTCATAGCTGAGGATGCAGTAGATATAGAGATTGACTTGTCTTATGAAACGACAGATCGCCCTCAACTTGGCGACCTGGTAAATTTTGAGATTCTCGTCGAAAATAAGGGTCCAAGTGTGGCCTCTGATTTGGAGATAACAAATTATATACCTGAAGGATTACGAGTTGAAGCTACAACTATTTCTGATTCGGGAAGATTAGAAGGAAATACTATTGTTTGGGATATTGCTTCGCTAGGTATCAGTCCCGACGAATCGGAGATATTGACATTTGAGGCTACAATTGTCGCTGGTGAAAATTATAATGATCAGGTGGAATTGACCGCTTCTGCGCTTCCAGATGTAGATAGTAGTCCGGATTCTAGAATTGAGGATCACCCTCTAAACCTCGAGGATGACGAAGCTGAGGTTCGAATAGATTTTAAGCCTTTTGCAGTGGACGACACCTATACCCTCCTCCAAAATACAAGCGCGACTTTTGAAATTTTAATCAATGATAATTTTGGTATTGACGGTCCAGGAGAGGGCACTATTACCCTCATATCTGTGCCAGATCAAGGCTTTCTGACTATAGAGGATCAAGAAACTTTGAATACCCAAGGAGACGATACTTTTCTCTTTGTTCCGGAGCCTAGCTTTTTTGGAGAGTTGAGTTTTATTTACGAAATATCGGATGCGGATGGCGATACAGATCAAGCAGTAGTAACCATTGTAGTTGCTGAAGATTTTGATGGAGACGGTGTCTCTGCAGAATCGGATTTGGACAGTGACAATGATGGAATATTAAACAGCGTAGAAGGAGATTCTGATTTTGATGGAGACGGTTTGATAAACAGTCGAGACTTGGACTCAGATGGAGATGGTATTTTAGATGCAATTGAAGCGCAAAATGGATTTGCTGGTCACAGCGGAGAATACAGTGAACAGGGTATAGACCTGGTATTTGGTGATGGTATTTCAGACCCGGTTGATTCCGATGGAGATGGGGTGATGGATTATTTAGATGCGGACAGTGATGGAGATTCGATTTTGGATCATACGGAGAACTTTGATTATGACGAGGACGGATTTATGGATTTTAATTTCTCCCGAGTAGATATAGATCAAAATGGTTTGGATGACCGTGTTCAGGAACAGGCGAATTATCAAGGTCAAAACTTTTATGTCTTAACAGATATTTCTTCTTTGGTTATTGATACGGATTTTGATTCGCTTGAGAATTTTAGAGATTCTGACGATGATGGGGATGGGAAACTCACAATAGAGGAGGATTTTAATGCAGATCTAGATTTGACCAATGACGACTGCGACGATGATGGTGTAGTAGATTACCTCGATGCAGATACATGCGAGATCGAATTGATAAAGGGAATTTCTCCTGGTATACTCGACGGTATTAACGATGAGTTTAAAATCGATGGATTGGTCAATTTATATCCAGACTTTGAGCTAAAGATCTTTAGCCGTTGGGGTAATTCCGTATTTGAGTATAGACATAATGGAGATAAATTTTCAGAAGCCATTTGGTGGAATGGATTGGATCAAAAAGGAGATAAGGTAGAAGAAGGAACTTATTATTATCTATTGGATTATAACAAGGGGGATAAAAAAGTTACTAAGAATTGGGTATATGTTAAATGGTAGTTATGGGTATTAAATCAAAAATAAAGGTTTTAGGCCTCATTATGGTCTCGGTACTGTTTCGAGCAAATGCGCAACAGGAGCCACTCTACACCCAGTATATGTATAATATGAATATTATCAATCCGGCTTATGCTGGAAGTGTTGAGGCGGCTGAATTTACCTTGGGAACAAGGCTTCAATGGTTGGGCTTTGACAATAGTCCAAAGACCTTTACCTTTTCTGCTAGTACTCCTGTTAATTTTTCAGATTTACAGGGTTTTGGAACCGGTATTTCTATAGTTTCTGACCAAAACGGACCTCAAAGAACCCAAGATATCTACGCGGACTTTTCGTATAAAATTCAGATTCACAGCACCGGGACTCTGTCTCTAGGGGTTAAAGCTGGAGGAACTGCAAACTCTGTTGATGGATCTTATTTTGATCCGCAAGATCCTGCCTACAACAATTTGCAAAATGTTTTTAACTGGAATGTGGGTGCAGGTCTTTACTATCAAGACCGATCGATTTATTTGTCTCTATCTGTTCCAAAGTTTTTAAAATATTCCAATGAGGAATTGGGAGGCATTCAAGAAAATAGAAACGCATACCTTACCGGAGGTTATGTTTATGAAATTAATCGTTTAGTCGATATAAAACCCTCCTTTTTGTTGAGGTATTCAGAGACCGGTGAAACCTCTTTTGACTTAAATACCAGTTTGCTTTGGTATAAAAGTTTTGAAACTGGAATTTCTTACCGTTTCAATTCCTCGGTTTCTCTCATGTTTAATATGAAGGTTTTGGACAACCTGAGAATTGGATATGCTTTCGATTATGGGGTTGGAGATTTAATGGGGACAAACCTCAGTTCTCACGAATTTTTCATCTTGTTTGACTTGCAGAGCAGGCGACAGAGGTTTACTTCTCCAAGATTCTTTTAATCGTTTCGAAAACTCCTCTTGATAACTACTTTTCTAAGAGATACTTACTGGGATAATTTTGTCTATTATTTGCCGATTTAAGTTGGAAAATTTATTTAATTTCGCAGCTTAAATAGATTGAAATAATATGACTAATAAGTTTAGAGAATACAAAGGGTTGAGTCTGACGACAATCGCTGAGGAGGTTGCTTCGTTTTGGAAGGATTCCGAAATCTTTGAAAAGAGTATGTCAGAGCGCGAGGGTGCGGAACCTTACGTGTTTTTTGAGGGGCCACCATCTGCTAACGGACTCCCTGGTATTCATCATGTTATTGGAAGAACAATTAAAGATATTTTTCCGCGTTACAAAACCATGAAAGGTTTTCAAGTAAAACGAAAAGCTGGTTGGGATACTCACGGCTTACCCGTCGAGCTAGGTGTGGAAAAAGAGTTGGGTATCACCAAGGAAGATATAGGTACAAAAATCAGTATTGAAGAGTATAACGAAGCCTGCAAAAAGGCGGTGATGAAATACACGGATATATGGAATAATCTCACAGAGCGAATTGGTTATTGGGTGGATATGGAAGATCCTTATGTTACCTACAAACCGAAATATATGGAATCTGTTTGGTGGCTTTTAGGACAACTTCACAAAAAGAATTTGTTGTATAAAGGGTATACGATCCAACCGTATTCCCCAAAAGCAGGAACTGGGTTGAGTTCTCATGAGATCAATCAGCCTGGAGCTTATCAAGACGTTACAGATACTACAGTTGTCGCACAGTTTAAAGCTGTAAAAGACAGTTTGCCACAGAACCTTAAGAATTTAGAAGGAGATGTTTATTTCTTAGCATGGACGACGACTCCTTGGACATTGCCATCGAATACGGCTTTGACTGTTGGAAAGAAAATCGACTACGTATTGGTCAAGACTTTTAATCAATATACTCACGAGCCGATTCAAGTCATTCTAGCTAAAGATTTGCTAGGAAAACAGTTTGGCAAAAAGTATACCCTCGTTCAAGAAGATCAGGAATTGAATTCCTACGCATCAGATTCAAAGAAAATACCTTACCTATTAGTCGACACTTTTAAAGGAGAAGACATTTTGGAATCTCGTTACGAGCAGTTATTACCACTTTGCACGCCCTTTGAGAATGCACAAGACGCATTTAGAGTCATTCCGGGAGATTTTGTGACCACCGAAGACGGTACAGGTATTGTACATACAGCACCTACTTTTGGGGCAGACGATGCTTTAGTTGCCAAACAAGCTAGTCCAGAAATCCCTCCAATGCTAGTCTTGGACGATGCCGGGAACCCTGTTCCACTAGTTGATTTGCAAGGAAAATTCACAAAGCACGTGGGACCTTATGCAGGTAAATACGTCAAAAACGAGTATTATTCTCAAGAAGAAATGCCGGAGCGTTCTGTCGATGTAGAGTTGGCTATTCAATTAAAAGAGGAAAACAAGGCCTTTCATGTCGAAAAATACAAACACAGTTACCCACACTGTTGGAGAACAGATAAACCTGTTTTATACTACCCTCTAGATTCTTGGTTCGTCAAGGTTACCGAGCAGAGAGATCATATGTTTGATCTAAATGAAACCATCAACTGGAAACCCAAGTCCACGGGAGAAGGTCGTTTTGGGAATTGGTTAAAAAATGCAAACGATTGGAACTTATCTCGATCTAGATATTGGGGAATTCCGCTTCCAATATGGAGAACAGAGGAAGGGGAGGAGACTACATTTGTATCTTCTGTCGAGGACTTGAAAATGGAGATTGCAAAGTCTATTGATGCTGGGTTTATGTCAGAAGATCCCTTTAAAGATTTTGTAGTTGGTGACATGACAGAGTCCAATTACGATAAGATAGACTTGCACAAAAATATAGTAGACAAGATTGTATTGGTTTCTCCAAGTGGTAAACCAATGAACAGAGAATCGGATCTAATCGATGTTTGGTTTGATTCAGGATCCATGCCTTATGCCCAATGGCATTATCCGTTTGAAAACAAAGACTTGATCGATGAAGGAAAGTTTTTCCCTGCAGATTTTATAGCAGAAGGAGTGGATCAGACTCGTGGTTGGTTCTATACTCTTCACGCTATCGGTACCATGGTATTTGATTCTGTAGCTTATAAAAATGTGGTTTCTAACGGTCTTGTATTGGATAAATTTGGTAAAAAGATGTCTAAGCGTTTAGGCAATGGAATTGATCCTTTTGAAACCATGGATGTCTATGGACCAGATGCTACGAGATGGTATATGATTTCAAACGCAAATCCTTGGGATAACTTAAAGTTTGACGTCGAGGGTATTGATGAGGTTAGAAGGAAGTTTTTTGGAACACTTTACAACACTTATAGCTTTTTTACACTCTACGCAAATATTGATGGATTTGATTATTCAGAAAAGGATTTGTCTCCGAGTGAAAGACCGGAGATCGATCGTTGGGTATTATCGGAGCTAAATACGCTAATAGCAGACGTAGATAAGTTTTACGAGGCTTACGAACCTACAAGAGCAGCACGTGCCATTCAAAATTTTGTCACAGAGAACCTCAGTAATTGGTATGTTCGATTGTGCAGAAGAAGATTTTGGAAAGGTGAATATGGACAAGATAAAATTTCTGCCTACCAAACACTATTTACTTGTATGATTGAGGTGGCAAAACTCTCGGCGCCAATAGCACCATTTTTTGCAGATAATCTCTATAAAGATTTGATAAACGGAACTGTTTTGGAAGGTTTTGAATCGGTTCATTTAGCTAAATTTCCTCTTAGCGACGGAGATTTGATCGACAGCGATCTAGAGAGAAAGATGCAAAAAGCCCAACGCATATCTTCTATGGTATTATCCCTGAGAAAAAAGGAATCCATAAAGGTGAGACAGCCCTTGCAAAAGATCATGATTCCGGTGCTTGGAGATCAAGACAGAGAGGATATTCTGGCTGTTGAAGATCTAATTATCTCTGAGGTAAATGTCAAAGAAATTGATTTGATTGACGATGCTTCCGATATTTTGGTAAAACAAATTAAGCCCAATTTTAAGGTTCTTGGTCCAAGATTTGGTAAAAATATGAGATCGGTTGGTCAAGCGATTCAAAACTTTGGACAAGAGGAGATAAATATCATCGAAAAAGAAGGAAAAATCACTTTAGAACTCGATGGAAATTTTGTAGATTTAACCCTAAGCGAGGTGGAGATAACCTCTCAAGATATCGAGGGGTGGTTAGTTTCTAACGCCAATGGAATTACCGTTGCATTGGATGTGAGCATAAGCCCAAAGTTAAAAAATGAAGGTATAGCGCGAGAATTGATAAATCGCGTGCAAAATTTGAGAAAAGACTCCGGTTTGGAGGTTACCGACAAGATTTCTTTGAGCATACAATCTCAAGATGAGTTGGAGCTGGCGGTTGGAGAAAACCTCGATTATATTATGAATGAGACCCTCACGGCAGAATTGAATTTTGACAAAGAGGTAACTCATGGAACGGAAATTGAGTTTGACGATATTAAAAGTTGCGTATTAATTCAAAAAATCTAATGTTATGACAGACAATGTAGTTCGATATTCAGACAGTGATTTGGCTGAATTCAAAGAAATTATCTTAAAAAAAGTAGCGAGAGCCGAAGAGGATTTGAGTCTATTAAATAGCTCCTACAGAAACGGTGCTAGTAATGGGACTGATGATACATCCCCAACCTTCAAGGCATTTGAAGAAGGTTCTGAGACTATGTCAAAAGAGGCAAATGTTCAACTTGCTATCCGTCAAGAAAAATTCTTGAGGGATTTGAGAAACGCTCTTCTTCGCATCGAAAACAAAACATATGGTGTTTGCCGTGTCACTGGTAAATTGATCCAAAAGGAACGCCTTAAATTGGTTCCTCATGCAACGCTTAGTATAGAAGCTAAAAAGAGGCAATAAATTATAAATGACTTCGAAAAGGCTGCGCGAAAACGCAGCTTTTTTTTACGAAAATAGATTTAGATGAGAAAGTATATCGCTTTAACTACTATCCTGATAATTTTAGATCAATGGTCCAAGATTTATGTCAAAACACATTTTATCTTAGGAGAGGAAATTGTCGTTTTTGATTGGTTTAGAATACATTTCATCGAAAACAACGGTGCTGCTTGGGGAGCTGAAATCGGAGGTTCTTGGGGTAAGCTCGCCTTGACCATATTTAGAATATTTGCTGTGGGAGGAATTTTCTACTGGTTGTTTAAATCGGTATCTGAAAAAGCCCCACGGGTTCTTTTGATCGCAATTTCCTTTATTCTGGCTGGTGCTATGGGTAATATAATTGATTCGGTGTGGTATGGTGTCATTTTTGACCACAGCCACGGCCAGGTCGCTACTCTTTTCAGCGGAGAACCATATGGCAAATTATTTTATGGCAAGGTAGTAGATATGCTCTATTTTCCTATGTGGAGAGGGTTTCTTCCGGATTGGCTACCGATTGTTGGTGGTAGACATTTTACTTTTTTTAATGCCATCTTTAACCTAGCGGATTCTGCCATATTCTTGGGTATGGTTTTATTGATTTTATTCAACAAAACAGTTTTCCCAGCAAAAAAAGCTGCTTAATCGTTTTTCCTCATAACTGAGAGACTTGCGGCTTCTCCAGTTAAAAGATTCCACTTTTTGGTAGAGACCAAACGACCGTTTCCGTCGTATACAATAAATTGAGCTGTATTTGGACCGGAAACACCTTGATTGATGGCCTGTATGTCAATTTTGTTAAAGCCTTTTTCCAAAGGTAATTCTATAATAAAATAATGTCCATCCAGAAGTACGTTAGATTTTTTTAAAACCCCATTTAGATATACCCTAACTCGGTCGCCATCTACATAAGCGAAGTCCCTGCATTCTATTCTAAGTTTGTCCGTGTTCAGTTCTATGTGACCCAAATATTGGGCTATTTGGAGCTTTTCATTTCCCTTGTCTTTTCCGTCCCAAAATTTAGGCACATATACATCCTTGGGTATTTCAGTCGGTCCAAAGGCTCTTTTTTCCGTCTTGGAAGGTATGTTGTTTGCTCTCTCGGGATTTAATTTGCCTGCATCTCCGGGATTTCGAGCTATCTTAGGCTGCGTGGGACTGCTTTTGGCATTGGATGCAGGAATGCCAAGGATTATCTTTTCTCCTCCTCCAGAAGCATCTCTAACTGTGCGTGAACTGTCTTTTTCCTGAGCGTAGCCAGTAGCGCATAGAACGAGTGAAAAAATCGATATGTATTTAAATAGCTTCATGATTACAATAAATCAAAAAATATTCCAAAAAGAGAAATTTTATACCTTTTTAACAAATTTAGTGAGTATAACGATGTGTTGCCCATCGATCTTACCTTCAATTTGATCCTCATTGTCATGAACTAGACTGATGCGTTTGACTACCGTTCCTCTTTTGGCGGTAAATCCTCCTCCTTTGACATTTAAATCCTTTATCAAAACAACTTGATCCCCGCTTTCGAGCTGTACTCCGTTTGAATCCCTGTGAATGATGAGGTCTTTTTCTTCGAGATGATCCCCGGAAGCTCTGGCAAATGTTTCCAGATCAGGAGTTAAATACAGCATGTCGATTAAATCTTGGGGCCAGCCTTCATTTCTCAATCTTTGTAGCATTCTCCAAGAAACCACTTTTACCGCATCGTGTTCACTCCAAATAGAGTCGTTTAAGCAACGCCAATGGTCTGCTGACATCGGAGATTCCTTTTCAATTTGGGATTTACACGGATTGCAAACGATGAGACTGGTATCTACGCTATCAATTCTCGATGGAGGGACCCGATATACCGAGTTTTGATCTGAGCTTTGGCAGATTTCACAGGTATTTCCACTCCTCTGTTTTAGTTGCTCTATAAAAGACATACTTTTTTGTCAAAAGTACAACTTATTTAATCTAGAGACCAACCAAAACCTGTCGTAATGACGTAATCGGTATTGGATCCGCCATCGGAGGGTTGTGAATCGTAATTGACACTCAAATTCAGATTTACGTAAAAATTTAGTGGTAGATCGTATTTGGTGTTTAGGTTGTAATCTGTTCTCCATCTACCATCTTGCCCAAAACCGTAATAAACATCTACTTTGGTCAAAAGGCTTAAATCTCCGATATCAAAGAGATTGAGTTCTGTTCCGACCACGGCCTCCCAACTAAAAGAGGGCTCGCTGTCTGAAAAATATTGCTCTCGGTTGGAGTTGGTTCCCAAGGAAACTCCCCAATAGGTTCTGTTGGTGTGTATAAGATATTTACCCATACCGAGGGTACTGTTGATACGAAGGTCTAGATTTTGCTCTGTATTGGATAGAGAGGATAGTGACCCCACTATATACCAATCCTTTTTTAAAAAATACTTCATCACAAGACTACCGTTGTTTCTATTAGTTTCTCGAACGGAGTCTTGGGAAGATCTAAGAGAGGAGTATAAAAAGTCCACCGACCATTGTTTTCCAATATATCCAAAGTTAGTATTAAAACTAGTCTGCTTATAGGAATTTGCCTTGGTTAAATTCAGTCCGACATCCACAGTTGCATAGGCTTGATCCCAAAAACTATCTTTTATCGTATTTAGAAACACAATATCGTCAAATGCATAATTGTATTCACTGCCGTCTTTACTGGTAATTTTTAGCATTCTGTCTCCCACAGTTTCTATGTATCCATCGACTCTTCTCCCATTTTTGGAAGTGATCAAGAAATGAGATTTGGAGGAAATATAAGTGACTTCTTTCCACTCAACTGCAAAGTCTTTGTCGGAATAAGAGGTCTCAATACCGAAAACCCCTCGATCCATTTTTTTTAATTCCCCTACAATGGTTTGGTTTTTTGAAAAGCGGATGGTGTCATTTTGAGAAAATCCAGAAAAGGAAATTGTTGCGAAAACAACAACTAGAAGCAGGTTTCTAAGCATTTTTAATTATTTGTTCGTTCTATTTTATACACTATATACTTAGTATCTCCTTTCCAAAAAAAGCGAAAATACTTTTCTTTATAAAATAAATTTACGCGTTCCCCTTCTAGGGAAGCCTCCCTCAATTCCTCTAATAATTTTGGATTGTCCTCGACACTAAAAAGAAAGGTTTGAGAGAATTGGTTATTGCCTTTGATTGCCCCAAATGCGTCAATCTCCAGTTGCCCTTCTATGGTCTTGAAAATTGCACCTTTTGAAGAGACTTTTACGATTCTTCCCGCGCGATATCCGTCGCTATAATCAATATTTGAAAATATGAGGAAAAATAGTCCGATTGCCCCGACTAAAATGAGTAAGAATTTTACAAAAAAGGATTTCAAAATTTTTAATTTAAGGTTTACACGAAAATACAAAATTCAATTCAATAGGCATATGATTGTTCAATATTGCTTTTTAATAGTTAATTTTAACCATGGTTTCGGATTTAGCAATTCAAATAAAGGTTTTACCCAATTCTCCTGGCGTTTATCAATATTTCGATAAGGATAATACCATAATCTATGTGGGTAAGGCAAAGAATCTAAAGAAGAGAGTAAGCTCCTATTTCAACAAGCAACACGACTCTGGAAAGACAAGGGTGCTAGTTAAAAAGATTCACAAAATTGAATTTATTGTTGTCGAGACAGAAACAGATGCTCTTTTGTTGGAAAACAATCTTATCAAAAAATACCAGCCTAGGTATAATATCCTTTTAAAAGACGACAAGACTTATCCTTGGATTTGTATTAAAAAAGAGACTTATCCCCGAGTGTTTATGACTCGTAACGTTATCAAGGATGGCAGTCAATATTTTGGTCCTTATACAGCTGTAAAGGTTATCAAGGCACTTTTAGACTTAATTAAGGAGCTCTATCCTTTGCGGACCTGCAACTTCGATTTGAACAAAACGAATATCGATTCTCACAAATACAAAGTTTGTTTAGAATACCATTTAAAAAATTGTCTCGGACCCTGCGAGGGTTTGCAGAACGAAGAGGATTATAAAAAAAATATTGAATCGATTAAACAGATTATAAAAGGTAATTTTAAAGAGGCTATTCAACAGCTGGAGCAAAAGATGTACGAGTTTGCGGAGAATATGGAATTTGAGCAGGCCCAGCTTTTTAAAGATAAATTGGATCAGCTCAAAGCATACCAATCCAAGTCCACTATAGTCAATCCGGCCATTTCTAATGTAGATGTGTTTTCCATTATTTCCGATGAGGGATACGCTTATGTCAATTTTATGAAAATCGTCAACGGAGGTATTATTCAATCCCATACTTCTGAAATAAAAAAGAAACTAGACGAGAGCGATGAGGATATATTGAGAATTGCAATTATGGAGTTAAGAGCTAGGTATAATCTGACAACCAAAGATGTTTATTTGCCCTTCTCTTTGGATCTTGGAGAAGACATAAAAGTGTATGTTCCAAAGCTAGGGGACAAAAAGAAAATTTTGGATTTATCTACGCGAAACGCAAAATACTCCAGACAAGAAAAAATAAAACAAACCAAATTGGTGGACCCGGAACGCCATGCCAATCGCATTTTGAGTCAGCTTCAAAAAGATCTTAACCTCTCGAAGTTGCCGACTCATATGGAGTGTTTTGACAATTCCAATATTCAGGGTACTAACCCAGTTGCGGCTTGTGTTGTTTTCAAGGATGCAAAGCCTAGCAAAGCGGACTACAGGCAATTTAATATCAAGACGGTGGAGGGACCAGACGACTACGCGTCGATGGAGGAGGTTGTTTTCCGCAGATATAAGCGACTCCTACAAGAAGGGGAGAATCTACCTCAATTAATTGTTATCGATGGAGGGAAAGGACAATTGAGTTCGGCAGTAAAGAGTTTAGACCTTTTGGGTTTAAGAGGTAAAATTGCTATCATTGGTATTGCTAAACGATTGGAAGAGATTTATTATCCAGAAGATCCTGTTCCCCTATATTTGGATAAGAGCAGTGAATCTTTGAAGTTAATTCAGTTCATGAGAAACGAGGCCCATAGATTTGGGATTCGCTTTCATAGAAATAAAAGGTCCAAATCGGCAATTAACTCCAGTTTAAACGAGATTAAAGGAGTTGGAGACAAAACTGTAGAAAAGTTATTTCAGGATTTTAGAAGCATATCAAAAATAAAAAACGCTAGTTTAGAGGAATTGACAGAGAGTATAGGTTTGTCAAAAGCCCAATTAGTTAAAAAGAGTTTTTCAAATGAAGAAATTGTTTAAGTGTTTTGTTGTCAGTAGTTTTCTATTTTGTTTTTTGGGAGTATTTGGTCAAGTTTCTCCCGATTCTAGACAATTAAAAGTTGGAGTTGTCCTAAGTGGAGGAGGAGCCAAAGGTCTTTCTCATATTGGAGTCCTTCAAGAGCTAGAGAAAAATGGAGTTCGTATTGATTATATTGGAGGAACCAGTATGGGTGCAATAATAGGTGCGCTCTACGCAGTTGGTTACAGTCCAGAGGAAATGTTACAGCTGCTTGAAGACTCGGATTTCAGTGCAATTTTGGCGGATAAAGTCGATCGAAGATACAAAACGACCTTTGATAAAGAGTATGGGGAAAAATATGCTCTTACACTTCCTATTCAAAATAGGAAAATAGGAATTCCATTGTCCTTGAGCAAGGGTCAGGGGGTTTTGAATTTGCTGACTAAGTTATTTGAGCCGGTTGATTCTATCAATGATTTTTCCAAACTTCCAATCCCTTTTTATTGCATTGGGACCGAACTGGCTACAGGAGATATGGAGGTTTTCGAATCCGGATCCCTTCCTTTAGCCGTCCGAGCAAGTTCTTCCTATCCTACTTTTTTCCA
>JBELHR010000004.1:0-33074 GCA_042091275.1 Flavobacteriaceae bacterium | reverse complement strand
CCCATGGCCATAGCAGAATTAGGAGCCTTGGAGGTTCAAAAGAACGCTGTTGCGTTTAAGAAGTTAGCCGAAATTCAAGGGAGTATGAATCCCATAAAGAGAAAAGAATTAACCCTAGACAACAAAACTGTAGAAATTGGAGAAATTGATATAGAAGGGAATGTATTTCACACCGATAGCTATATTATAAAGAAGCTAGGAATAAAAGTTGGGGATGAGCTCAGTTATGAGGAGTTTAACAACCGCATGCAAAGTATTACCTACCAAGGAACTGTGGAGAGGTTGAGTTATAAAATTGACAAGAATGAAGATGACAAGTGGGTTTTGGATGTAGACATGAAGGAGTCTGAAATAAGCACCTTCTTAAAACTAGGAGTCCATTATGATCCTCTTTATCAAACAGGAGTCCTCTTGAATTTGAGCGCCTATCACGTTCTTCAAGGAAATGATTTTTTTAGTTTTGATTTTATTATTGGAGACAATTTGAGGTATGAGCTTAATTACCTCTCCGACAATGGTAAGTTTTTTGGCTATGGTTTTCGAGCCTATTACAATGCATTTTCGGATAACGTCGCGACAGATTTATTAGGTTTTAATCGGATTGATGTCAGATATCAAGACTTTACAGAACAACTTTATGCGGAAGCCTTTTACAAAAACAAGATCTCTCTTGGCTTGGGGCTTGAGTTAAAGCATATAAAAGTAACTAGTGAAACCCTTCCTACAGAGAATGATGAAGATATCTATATTGTGGACAACAGTCATTATTTCAATGCCTTTACCTACTTAAAATCGGATACATTTGATAAGATCATGTATCCCAAGCACGGTTCCCTTTTGGATGTAGAATTTAGGTATTATATAAGCTCTTCTGATTATTACGATGATTTTAATGCGTTTACACAGTTGACAGGTAATTATAGTGCAGTGTCTTCCGCATTTGGAGATAAGTTGAGTTTACAACTCGATGTCTCCATGGGTTTGAGTACTAGTGCCAACTCGTTTAATTTCTTTCTCGGAGGATATGGGGAGAATTACGTGAATAACTTTAGAACACTTTACGGCTATGAGTTTGGAGAGTTGTTTGGAGAGGATTTTGCCAAAGTCGCAGCAGAGCTCAGGTACGAGTTCATTCCTAAAAACCACTTAAATCTCACTTTTAACGCAGCACAAGTCGGAAACGATATCTTTAAAAGCGGTAATTTTCTCAACAAAATCGATTATGGTATGGCCGTAGGTTATGGTCTAGAGACCTTTATTGGCCCTATAGATTTGAAATACGGTTACTCTCCTGTCACCAAATCCTCTCAATGGTATTTTGACCTAGGTTTTTGGTTCTAATGTTAACCCAATGTTAACCTAATGTAAATTTTATTTGTTCCATTGTAAATTTATTGTTAACTTAGCAATATAAACGTAAAAACCCTAAGTGATGAAGAAATTTGTATGGATAATGATTTTAGGATTGGCGCCATTTGTAATGCAGGCCAACAGTACTGTTCCTCAAGAGACCTATGAGGCTAGCGGCGATCAGGTAAAAAAGACTACTTACTACGCGGACGGTACCGTGAAAGAAATTGGGTACTACACGGATAAAAAGTTAGATGGTCAATGGTTGCGTTACAATGAAAAAGGAGATCTACAAACTGTAGCCTTTTATAAAGATGGAAAGAAAAATGGAGTTTGGACTTTTATAAAGCCAAATGAAATTTTAACTGTGGAGTATATGAATAACAAAGTTGTGAATACAGTAGCTATCCGCTAAAGTTTTACAGTTAAAATGAAAAAAGCCATTTACTCTAGAGTAAATGGCTTTTTTGTTTGATCTGAAATCACCTATTTCTTAAATTCTTTTTTGAATCTATACTGAAGGTATTGGTAGGCATCTCTCGGTTGTAATTTGATCCACTTTTTGTGGGTTAAATACCATTTCATTCGAATGGAAGGAAACCCTTTTGATAAGTAGGAAATTATAAACGGATGAGCGTGCAAGGTAATATTCTTAGCCTTTTTTCCTGAATTGATCTGTTTTTCTAGTTCGTGTTCCAGTTTGTCAATTAAAACTATTGGAGCCTCAACTTCCCCGTTTTTATTTGGGTTAGGTTCTCTTGTTTTAATATTTAATTCTGGGCGAACACGTTGCCTTGTAATTTGAATAAGTCCAAATTTACTAGGAGGTAGAATTTTGTGCTTTGTGCGATCAAATGACATTTCTGATTTTAGATGCTCAAACAACTTTTGTCTGTGCTCATTTTTGTGCATGTCAATAAAATCTACAACAATAATTCCACCCATATCGCGCAATTGAAGCTGTCTAGCAATTTCGGTCGCAGCGATCATATTCACCTCCAAAGCAGTATCCTCTTGGGAATTTGCTTTATTAGATCTATTTCCGCTGTTTACGTCAATCACGTGAAGTGCTTCCGTGTGCTCGATAACTAGATAAGCTCCCTTACTCATCGAAACGGTTTTTCCAAAGGCAGTTTTAATTTGTCTTTCGATACCGTACTTTTCAAAGATTGGAGCAGATTCGTTATAGTGTTTCACTATGGAAACTTTTTCAGGGTAAATTTCTTCAAGATAATCTTGAATTTCGGCTTTTAAATCTTCATCATTAGTTACAATACTTGTAAAAGATTCGTTGAGTACATCTCTTAAAATTGAAGATGCACGATTCAACTCACTCAAAATTTTAGTAGGTGCTGGGCTGTTTGCAATACGATTGCATGTGTCAATCCAACGCTGCATAGAATTTTGTAAATCTTTATCTAGTTCAGCAACTTTTTTACCTTCTGCTACGGTTCTTAAAATAACTCCGAAGCCTTTTGGTTTAATGCTTTTTACTAATCGTTTTAGTCTGTCTTTTTCTGCTGGATCTTCAATTTTTTGAGAAACAGAAACTCTGTTAGAAAAAGGAACTAATACTAAGTATCTACCGGCGATAGCTATTTCAGAGCTAATTCTCGGGCCTTTTGTAGATATAGGTTCTTTTACGATTTGAACTAAGATGTTTTGACCAGGTTTCAGAATATCAGTGATACTTCCATCTTTATTGATGTCTTTCTCCATCTGAAAGTTCTTTAACCTAAAGTCTTTCATTTTACCTGTGCCTACCTGTTTAATGAACTTAGTCAGAGATTTGAATTGGGCTCCTAAGTCGTGATAATGAAGGAATCCATCTTTAGGATAACCGACATTGACAAAGGAAGCATTCAATCCGGACAAAACTTTTCCAGACTTGGCAATAAAAATATCACCTACTGAAAATTTGTTGTCGTTGGTCTCTTTGTTGAGCTCAATTAGTTTACCGTCCTTTAATAAGGCAAAGTCAATATCAGATTCATTTGAACGAATAATTAATTCTGTTTTCATGCTGATAATGATTTTAGTAAATAAACAGGATTTTAGTCCTGGGAATGCAAAATCGCATTCATTTCAATGAACGTTTTGGTTTTTAATAAAACCAAAGAAAAAGTAAGCTTAGCTTACTTTTTCTTGTGTCTGTTAGCTCTCGCTCTTTTCTTACGCTTGTGAGTAGCAATCTTTGCTCTCTTTCGTTTTTTACCACTTGGCATAATTGTAAATTTTTTAGTTAATTATTTCTTTTTGCGCCTACTACTATTTTTCGACGCGAACATTATTTTTTACTCCTTCGGTAAATGTCTTTGAAGGTTTAAATGCTGGAATGTTGTGTGCAGGAATTTTGATAGTTGTGTTCTTAGAAATATTTCTTCCTGTTTTTTCTGCACGAGTTTTAACGATGAAACTTCCAAATCCTCTTAGGTAGACATTATCTCCTTGCTCTAGAGCTCCTTTCACTTCATTCATAAATGCTTCAACTGCGATTAAAACATCTGCTTTCTCAATCCCAGATTTATCTGCGATATTACTAACGATATCTGCTTTTGTCATCTTTAAAAATTGTTTTTTATTTTATATTTTGTTCTACAATTTTGAGGATGCAAATATATAATTTTTTAATCTAAGTTTGTAGCTAATTTATTAAAATTTAACTAGATAAAGCTTTTTAAAAGTAAATAGAATCTAAATTTATGACATTTACCCAAAACTTAAACCTTTGGTATTCAGAAAACAAGCGTTTTTTGCCTTGGCGAGAGTCAAAGAACCCCTACAGAGTTTGGTTGTCTGAAATCATACTTCAGCAAACTAAAATTGTCCAAGGAATGCCTTATTTTAATCGGTTTATAGAAGCTTATCCGACGGTAAAAGATCTCGCAAACGCAAATCAGCAGGAAGTTTTGAAATTATGGGAAGGTTTGGG
This sequence comes from Flavobacteriaceae bacterium, assembly GCA_042091275.1. Taxonomy (GTDB): domain Bacteria; phylum Bacteroidota; class Bacteroidia; order Flavobacteriales; family Flavobacteriaceae; genus JBELHR01. The sequence continues at coordinate 28,792 of JBELHR010000004.1, read as the reverse complement.
CTATTATTCTAGGGCTCGAAATCTCCACGAAACCGCAAAATTTATCTCAGAGGATTTGGACGCCGTTTTCCCTAATAATTATTCGGATTTACTCAAACTAAAAGGGGTTGGTGAATATACTGCAGCGGCCATTTCTTCCATATGTTTCAACGAAAATCAGGCGGTTTTGGACGGAAACGTTTTCAGAGTCCTGTCCCGATTTTTTGGGGTTTCTACTCCTATAGATACCGGTTTGGGTAAAAAGGAGTTTAGAGCATTAGCACAATTAAATTTGGATTTGAACAATCCAGGGGATTACAATCAAGCTATCATGGACTTTGGCTCTGAAGTGTGTAAACCAAAACAGCCTCTGTGTTCCTCTTGTGTTTTGAATTTAGATTGTCAAGCCTTCCAAACCAACACTCAAGGTGAATTTCCCGTAAAAAGAGGAAAGACAAAGGTAAGAGAGGTTTATTTTTATTATATCCTTTTGGAGAATGAGGGTGGAGTTTCCATTCGAAAAAGAGAAAATGGTATTTGGCAAGGACTATATGAGTTTCCTTATGTGGAGTCCGACAAAGAGCTTTCTCCGTCAGAAATTCAGTCAAAATTGAAATCGGAGTTAAATATTGTCAGTGAAGGACCTATGGTGGAAATTCCTTCTTCAACTAAGCCTCATAAACTCTCCCACCTAAAAATTCATTCCAAGTTTTACAGTCTCGATCAGGGTTCAGGGGACTATATTTTCTCAAAATGGGACAACTTAAAAAATTACCCATTTCCCGTTTTAATTTCTAATTTTGTCAAGGAGTTTAAAGACAAATAATTTTTGTTTATTTTTGATATATGGCTGGTACAGTTAATAAAGTTATTCTTATTGGACACCTAGGAGATGACCCGAAGATGCATTATTTTGAGGGTGGTAATTGTGTGGGGAGATTTCCCATAGCAACTAATGAATCCTATACCAATAAGCAAACTGGAGAACGCGTAACAAATACGGATTGGCATAATATTGTTGTCAAAAACAAATTAGCTGAGTTGTGTGAAACCTATTTATCGAAAGGAGATAAAGTTTATTGCGAAGGCAAGCTTAAAACTAGACAATGGGAGCAAGAAGGTCAAAAGCGTTACACTACAGAAATTAATGTGACGGAAATGACCTTTCTGAATACTCAAAAATCTACACCCAAGCCTAAAGCGGACTTAGAAACAGATACAGACTTGCCATTTTAATTTAACAACTACTTTTTGGATCCAGAACCCAGTAATATTTTAGCCACTCTCGCCGACCTCCCTTGGGGTATTATTATCAATACCTTTTTAGTGTTTGTACTTTTGTTGTGTTCCGCTCTTATATCTGGTGCAGAGGTTGCATTTTTTTCACTCTCTCAGCTCACCCTCGAGGATTGTGCAGAAGATAAAGATGCCAATAAGAATCTTGTAGCTTCGCTAATGCAAGATCCAAAGAGAGTTTTGGCTACCATTCTAGTTACGAATAACTTTGTCAATATTTTAATTGTTCTCTTATTTTCAGGATTAGGTAATTATTACTTTGCCTCCTTGGACGGACTCGTTCGTTTTTTGTTAGAGGTGGTTTTGATAACGGTTTTGATTTTGATTTTTGGAGAGGTCTTGCCTAAAGTTTACGCCACCCGAAATTCTCTTCAATTCTCGATTAGAATGAGTCCCGTTTTGAAGTTTCTCTTTAAGGTTACTTATCCGATTAGCAGGCCTATGATGAATTTGTCGAATTTAGTGGAACGCAGATTGGGTAAGAAGCAAAATGATTTATCTGTAGAGCGATTGTCTCAGGCTTTGGAATTGACTTCAGACGGTGCGACGACGGAAAATGAACAAAAGATTCTAGAGGGTATTGTCAGTTTCGGTAATACAGAGACGGTGGAGGTTATGAAACCTAGAATGGATATCATCGCCCTTAACGAAAATGAAAATTACCAAAAAGTGCTCAGTAGTATTGTCGAAAACGGTTATTCAAGAAACCCAGTTTTCCGCGAAAACATGGATCAAATTGTCGGAGTTCTCTATGCCAAGGATTTGCTTCCACATCTAAAAAAGAAGCAATTTGATTGGAAAAAATTAATAAGACCTCCATTTTTCGTGCCGGAGAACAAGAAGCTGGATGATTTGCTTGTGGATTTTCAAGAAAAAAAGAATCACTTGGCCATAGTTGTAGATGAATACGGAGGTACAAGCGGTTTGGTGACACTCGAAGACGTTATTGAGGAAATTGTAGGAGATATTTCAGACGAATTTGACGACGAGGATCTTACCTATTCCAAACTGGATGATAAAAATTATGTTTTCGACGGTAAGACTACCCTAAAAGATTTTTATAAAGTGGTAGAATTAGATCAAGAAATATTTGAAGATTTTAGAGGAGAGGCGGAGACTCTGGCGGGGTTTGTTTTGGAGATTTCTGGTAAATTCCCAAAATTAAAAGAACAGGTGATTTTTGATAAATACACCTTCAAGGTTGAGGGGATGAGTAGAAATAGAATTACCCAACTAAAATTTACCCTACCCGATGAAAAATAGTATTCTTCTCCTATTTATAGCCTTTATTTTTCAGTCCTGTTCCGAAAACCAACAACCAAAAGCAAAATCATTTTTAGCCCTGGAATATCCTGCGGCAAATTACAAGAGAGTGGATTTTCAAAATAATTTCAGCTCTCAAATCAACGATAAGTCCGATTTGAGTTTTAGTCAGAGTGGATGGTCTCGATTGGCTTATCCCCGTTTAAAAGCTGTGGTAAACATAACCTATCGAAAAGTGGATGGCAACTTAAAAGAGCTCTTTCAAGAAGCTGAAAAATTGACTTTTTCTCATACCTCTAAAGCCGATGCTATCAGTGCTATTCCATTTGAGAATAGACAAAACAAAACGTATGGAAAATTGTTTGAAGTTTCCGGAAACGCCGCTTCCAATATTCAGTTCCATTTGACCGATAGTACGGAAAACTTTATGACGGGTAGTCTTTATTTTCAAGTACAGCCCAATTTTGATTCCATTGAGCCAGCATTAGATTATATCCGAAAAGACATCGTTATTCTGATGGAACAGCTGGAATGGTCTCAATAGACTTTACAGAATATAAATCACCACCTGCAATACCCTCCAAAGCTTTTACAATTTGATTTTGATCGATAAGATTTTTGTCAAAAGTAATGCTTCCTATACTGTCGGAAAAAGCTACTGTTATTTCTTTAACACCCTCTACTTTTGCCAATTTCGACTCGATGAGTTTAGCGCAACCAATCTCACAAGTCATACCGCCAATCTCAATGTCAATTTGTTGTATCTGAGCAATTTCAGCTGGCTTTTTTTGTTCACAAGAAGTGAAAAGTATTATGGTTAGAAGGAGTATAAATCTTTGCATTATTTTTATCTTTGGCTGCAAATTTACGAATAGAAAGGGAATTAATAAAAAAAATAAACTTTTGCTAAGTGATAGACTTTATTAAAACAAACAAGTGGGTTTATTTGACCTTTCTCTCTTTAATTTGGGGGAGTTCTTTTATTTTGATGAAAAAAGCCTTGATCGGTTTAGATCCTATTGCGGTCGGTGCTTTTCGAATACTTTTTACAGCTAGTTTTTTAGTTATTACAGGTTTTAGAAAGTTAAAATTAATCCAAAGGAAGCATTGGAAGTATATTGTGATTTCGGCTTTTGTCGGAACTTTTTTTCCCGCTTTTTTCTTTGCGACTGCAATTGCCCAGATAGATAGTTCTATTGCAGCAGTTTTGAATTCTCTTGTTCCGCTCAACACCTTAATCTTGGGAGTCCTCTTCTTTGGATTTGATTTTAAACCCAAGGCTCTTTTGGGAGTTTTGATTGGGCTTTTGGGGACCTTGATATTAATCCTAAAAGGAGCGGCTTTGAATCCCGATCAAAATTATTGGTATGCTTCACTCATTCTGTTGTCCGCTATGGGTTATGCGATAAACGTGAATATAATCAAGAAGTATTTATCAGATTTAAACGCCGTGAGTATGACTCTCGGTAATTTTGTGGTTTTAATTATTCCAACGGTACTCGTTTTGATATTTACTGGATTTTTTGATGATTTTCAGATGGGTCCCACTCAAATAGACTCTTTTATTTATCTGGCGATTTTAGCAATTATTGGTACTGCCTTTGCAAAAATTGTATTTAACCGACTGGTTCAAATTTCCACACCCGTATTTGCTTCCTCTGTAACCTATTTGATTCCAATAGTAGCCTTGTGTTGGGGAGTTTGGGACGGAGAAGAGGTCGCTTGGCAACAACTTTCTGGAGCTATTTTTATCCTTCTAGGCGTGTATTTGACGAATAGATTTATGAGAGATTAGTTGAAATCTGAGGATTTCACACCGCTGTTAATTTGGAGGTCTACAAGTATATACAGGGCGGTTTGTTCACCGGAGGTAATTTCCATTTGATGAGGATATTTGATTCCTTGAATGCTTTGGTAGTTCTTGTAATCTATAATTTGTACAAAGGCGGTGTCTTTGGCTTTTTTTAGGTTTACTGAGCGCAGTTTTAAGCCGTTATAACAGTCGTAGTAAGCGAATTTGTCTTGAGAAATCTGAACGACGTAAACGTTCCTGTCTCTGAGTTTTTCTATGCCCTTGAATACCGATGTCTCGCTAGCGTTCAACTCTATAAATGGAGTGGATTGAGATTTTAGATATTCCAGCTCAATTCCGTCAATTACTCTAGTTCCATTTTTATTTTTTTCCCAGGCATTAGAGCCGTCGAATCGGAACTCCGATATGGTCAGGCTATCGACACTAGCGTGAATTGATTTTTTATTTGGAGAGAGAAACTTGGAGTCCAATACTAGATTGTAGCCATTGAGCTCTGCTTTGCTCACCGTCTGAAGAGATTTTATGGAGAGGATAGTGTCCTTGGAGGCAATCGCCTCGAAATAGCGATTAAAGATTTCGTCAACACTGATGTTTTGACCCAAAATATTTGGGCTGATTAGCAGGAATATAGCTAGTGAGATATTTCTAAAAACTGGGTATTTCATATTAAATAAAGGTATAAATAATTGTTGGTACTTGCCTAAAAATATGTATATTTGCACTCGTTTTAAAATGACGCGAAACTAAAATTATTAATTATGTACGCAATTGTAGAGATAGCAGGGCAGCAATTTAAAGTTGCTAAAGATCAGAAAGTGTACGTTCACCGCTTGACAGCTGAAGAAGGTTCAAAAGTTACTTTTGACAATGTTCTTTTAGTCGACAAAGCAGGGAAGGTAACTGTTGGCGCCCCAGCTATAAAAGGAGCTAAAGTAAAAGCTACTGTATTAGGTCACCTTAAGGGAGACAAAGTAATCGTTTTCAAGAAGAAAAGAAGAAAAGGTTACAAAGTAAAGAATGGACACCGTCAGTATTTGACTGAAATTCAAATCGATGGTATCACAGTAAGTGCAGCAAAGAAAAAAGCAGCGCCTAAAAAAGAAGAAGCTTCTAAAGAAGAAGCTAAGTAATTATTAACCCATACTTGCTTAAAAGCGAGTTTTAAAAACCCTAAATTATGGCTCATAAGAAAGGTGTCGGAAGTTCGAAGAACGGTAGAGAATCAGAATCGAAACGACTTGGTGTTAAGATTTTTGGAGGGCAAGCTGCGATTGCAGGAAATATACTTGTTCGTCAAAGAGGAACAACTCACAACCCAGGTGAAAATGTTTACATGGGAAAAGATCATACTTTACACGCTAAAGTTGATGGTGTAGTTGAATTCATCAAGAAAAGAGACAACAAATCTTACGTATCTATAGTTCCTTTTGAGGCTTAGATTTTCGTAGAGAAACATTAAAACTCCCAATTGTTTGGGAGTTTTTTTTTGCCTAAATTTGAGTGTAAATTATACCAAATGAAGGACCGGTGGGGTAGAGAAATAGACTATATGCGAATTGCAGTGACCGATCGCTGTAATCTTAGGTGTAGCTATTGCATGCCGGCCGAAGGTATTGACTTGGCCCAGAGATCTGCTCTCTTAAGCTTTGAGGAGTACCTGGAATTGATCAGTCAGGCGGTTGAATTGGGAATCAAGAAGATTCGAATAACTGGAGGAGAACCCTTTGTTCGAAAAGACATTCAAACTTTACTTCAAGGGATATCAAATCTCCAAGGTCTGGATTCTTGGCATATAACAACCAATGGTGTTTTGCTCAAGCCACATTTGTCGCTGTTAAAGGACCTCGGTATTGGTAGTGTCAATTTGAGTCTGGACAGTCTTCGCGCAGATCGTTTTGCAAAAATTACTAGAAGAAATCAATTCCATAAAGTATGGGAGAGTTTAGAAGGGCTCCTCGAAATGGGTATTTCTACCAAACTCAATGTCGTTGTGATGTCTGAGTTTAACGCAGATGAAATCCTAGATTTTGCGAAACTCACTATAGAAAAGAACCTCGAAGTTCGTTTTATTGAAGAAATGCCTTTTAATGGAGGGAGTGACAAGGCCTCGGTCAAGTTTTTAAATCAATCGGGCATTGAAGGGATTTTGCAAAAGGGGATACCGGAGTTGATTGCTTTGGGGAGGGCTCCCAAGGATACTACGGTAAAATTTAAGATTCCAAATTCAAAGGGAGGTATAGGAATAATCCCTGCCTACACAAGAACCATTTGCGGAGATTGCAATAGAATTCGATTTACTGCCAAAGGGGAGCTCAAAAACTGTCTTTACGATGGAGGAGTTTTTGATTTTAAAACTCTTTTGCGCGATTCGAGTATGTCCGATTTGGAACGAAGAATAAAAATTAAAAGTGAGCTGCAGCGTCTTGTTTGGAAAAAGCCCGAAAACGGTTTTGTAGCTGAAAGAGATTTAGAAATAGAAAATGATGGTAATTTTCTACAAAGCATGTCACATATTGGAGGATGAGTAAACGAATTAAATTATATTTTACGGCTGTTTTTGGAATCCTTTTGTCTCTTCTGTTGACTTGGTCTCTGCCCTTAGTGTTGACAGATATTGCGGTGTTGGATTATTTGTTGGTCTATTCCTTTTTGACGGTTTTATTTTTGATCGCCAGCTATATTATTTCAGATAATACCTTATGGATTAAAATGCTTTTGAGTTTAGTCGTTTTAAGTTCCCTGTTTTTCTTTGGAGCTGTGCTTTTTGAAACGGTTAATCAAGAAATTAGTATTGCCAATATGGGGCGCAAGAGTTTTGTCTTTTGGTCCTTTTATGAATTAATTCTCTTGGTGTTTTTGTTTTTAACGATAAGAACATCTTATCGTATTTTTAAAAATTTTCAAAAATGATTACGGTAAATACAGCTCTCTCTAAGGTTTTGGAAAAACAAATTTCTTTGGTTGAGGAACTGGTCGATTTGGAGCAGGCTCAAGGAAGAATTCTTGCTGAAGATATTTTAGCGGACAGAGATTTCCCGCCATTCGATAGGGTAGCAATGGATGGTATTGCACTCAGTTTTGAAAATTTAACCCAAGGAAGAAACAAGTTGTTTATTCAAGAAGTTCAAGCAGCTGGATCTCCTCAGACTCAATTGAACAATGGCCAAGGTAACTGCATTGAAGTTATGACTGGAGCTATGCTACCTCTGAATTGCGATACTGTAGTTCCTTATGAGCAAATTGAGAAATCGGATGACTTGGTCTCCTTGGAGAACAATATTGCAGTCCAAAACAAAAACATTCATCGAAAAGGGAGCGATCAACAAAAAGGTAATCTCCTGATAAAAAAAGGAAAAACTTTAAATGCTGGAGATATTGCTATCTTGGCTACGGTTGGAAAAATTAAGGTACTTGTTTACAGACTGCCTACCATAGCCTTACTCTCAACAGGAGATGAGTTGGTTCCTGTTTCTCAAAAGCCTAGACCATATCAAATCAGGAGGTCGAATACCATCTTTATGAAAAGTGACCTTAGAAAAAAGGGCTTTATCGCAGACGACTATCATTTTGAAGATGATTTAGCGGGCTTAAAATCCAAACTATCTGATCTTTTATCGCGATATGATGTTATTATTTGTAGTGGAGCTGTTTCAAAAGGTAAATTTGACTTTTTACCACAAGCGCTTGAAGAATTGCAGGTGGAGACCCTGTTCCACAGAGTAGCCCAAAGACCTGGAAAACCATTTTGGTTCGGCAATAAAGGAGAAAAATTAGTATTCGGATTTCCGGGAAATCCAGTATCTACCTTTGTTTGTTATCACTATTACTTCCTGTCTTGGTTAAACGGAGGTGTTAGGGAAGAATATGCTATTCTAAAAGAAAAGATAGAATTCCGTCCAGAGCTCACCTTGTTTCAACCCGTGAAAATTTCGGGAGATGGCGGTGTGATTCCAATAAGATTAAATGGATCAGGAGACTTGGTCGGCTTGAGTTTGGCAGATGGAATGCTCGTCCTTCCTCAAGGTAAGTCCATTTTTGAAAAAGGAGAAAATTATAGATTAATACGATTTTAGATTATGGAAGATTTTTCACATATAAATGCCGCTAACAAAGCGAAAATGGTAGATGTCGGCGGCAAAGTATCGAGCAAACGAAAAGCTACAGCCTCTGCAATAGTTGCGCTTGGGCCCGAGTTGTTTGAACAATTGATTCAAGAGCAAGGAGTACACGAATTAAAAATGCCTAAGGGGCCTGTTTTTCAAACTGCTATAATAGCAGGGATTCAAGGCGTAAAGCAAACTCCTTTTTTGATCCCTATGTGTCATCCTTTACAGATCTCGGGAGTCGAGATTCTCATACAACCCAGACAGGAAGGGCAAATAGAGATTTTGTGTACGGTGTCTTTGGAAGGTAAAACAGGAGTGGAGATGGAGGCTTTGATGGGAGCCAATATAGCAGCTTTGACGGTTTATGATATGTGCAAAGCAGTCAATCCACATATAGAAATTAAGGAGCTAAAATTAATCTCTAAGCAAGGAGGTAAAAATGATTTTTCACTATGAAGCATCAAAAGCATGTAAAGTTAGCCAAGCGCAAAGGAGCAGTTGAGATATCCATTTTAGGAACTTCATGCGCAGCAATTGAAAACTGTGTTCAAGAGATTTCCTCGAGTCTAAATCACAGAACAGTCTATCTCGATGGCTCTCATGATAGGGATAGTGACCACAATGGCATCGATACATACACATATAACGACAAGGGTTTTTATCAAAGCCAATTCTCTAGTAATTTTGAAAAGTCAACACGACAAACGCAATTTTCGTCTTATGACATTTGTCTTGTAAATGGCAATCATTTTGAAGCGGAGCACCAGATTGTATTTTTAGATCCAAAAAAAAGAGGTTCTGTCGAAAGGAGAATGACTCAGCTTAGCAATGTCCTTGCTTTTGTGTCTTTGGAGGAGGATTGGGAATTATTCGATTTTCTCCGTGAATTTAAGGATGTCCCTACCGTTCATTCTATCGCTGAAATTAGTGCGTTGATTTCTGCTTTTTGTCCAGAGCCCGAGTTGAGTGGTCTAATTCTGATTGGTGGAAAGAGTTCGAGAATGGGTAGTGACAAATCCGCCTTGGTCTACCACGACCAGAGTCAAAAAAATCATGTCAAAAATCTTTTGTCTCAGGCACTTGGTGAAAATTCAGAAGTCTTTTACTCTGTTGCTCCAGGAACTCATCTGGACTTGGACAATAGAATAGAAGATGAATTTGGAGACTTGGGGCCTTTTGGAGCTATTCTTACAGCATTTAAAAGGTACCCGAATAGGGCATTTTTAGTGCTGGCAATAGATTTACCACTTTTAGAGATGAGTTTGTTAGAGGATTTGATATCTAAACGGAACTTTGGAAAGGTTGCAACGGCAGCTATTGGCCTAGACAAACCATTTCCTGAACCCCTGGTGGCGATATACGAACCTAAATCTTATCCTGTAATGCTTCAGTACTTGGCATCTGGTTATTCTTGCCCGAGAAAAGTTTTGATCAATACGGATGTGGCACTTGTAAAGACAGAGGATGAATTGCTGGAAAACGCAAATGATAAAGAGGATTACAATCGCTTAAAGAAACGAGGTGATAGATTTTAGTAGACAAATACCTATACTCGGTCTGTCGGGTCAACAAGCCCTCTCGAAAAAAACCGTCCTTGTAGTCGGTTGTGGAGGATTGGGGTGTTTTGTGGCTATGGGTCTTGCGGCTAGCGGAATCGGGAAACTGATATTGGTAGATTTTGATCGCGTGGACTCCACCAATTTGCATCGCCAATATATCTACAATCAAAAAGATATTGGCCGACCAAAAGCTATAAGCCTACAACAAAAAATAAAGGAATTAAATCCAGCTGCAGAGGTCGAGGCTTTCGATGAATTTTTTGATATGAATTCAGGGAAAAGCCTCTTAGAAAAGACGGATGTTGTTTTGGATTGTTGTGACCACATGCCAACAAAATTCCTGGTAAATGATCTTTGTGTTTTGGAAGGGAAGCCTCTGATTTATGGCTCTATGTATAAATTTACCGCATATGTAGCCTCCTTTAATATAGAGATAGAAACCGGCGGTTACTCCGCCAATTTGAGAGATTTCTTTGAACAGGATCACGGAGGAGCGGATCTCTCCTGCGAGCAAGTTGGAATACTAAATCCGATTGTAAATATATGTGCAGCTATGCAAGTTCAAATGGTTATTGACTTAATCACAAATGCTGCAAAACTACAACTGGATCAAGTTCTTATCTACGATCTGAAGCAATGGAGACAAAGTGTATTGAAAGCTCGTGCAAAAAGAGTAAACAAAGCTGAAATTCAAGTGTTTCACAACAAGCGAAATGTCACTGAGGTATCCTGGAGTGAATTAGATTTGCAGAAGAACACTTTATTGTCGTTATTAGACAAAACTCAAGTGAAAGATGAGGTCTTAAAGGAATATTCTCATTTTTTAGACAAGGAAAACCAAGAGGATTTTATTTATAATTTACCGGATAATTCGGAGGTTTTCGTTTATTGTAGACGTGGGATTTCTAGTCTTAATTTTATAGAAAAATACAAGGACTTGAGGGCAGATCTCAAAATGAAAAGTATAATTGGAGGAATGAATGGATATGAGCAGAGCTAAGAAATTTTATACTACGCGCCTAGGCGAAACAGAAGCACTTTATAAAGCACAGAGACAAAAACTAATAAGTATTAGCCTGATTAGGTTGTTTTTGTTTGTAGGTATAGTTGCCCTTGGAATATACCTGAGAGAAACCACTCTTTTGTTATTTGCAGATCTATTGCTCGGAGGCTCTATTTTCTTGTTTTTAGTAAAAAAGTACTACGATCAAAAAGAATTAATACATCGTTCCAAAAACCATATCGCGGTTCTAAAGCATCGTTTGGAAAACCTCGAGGGAAATTTTTCCAGCCAAAACTCTGGTAAAAAATACCTGCCTAAGGTTCACGATTTTGCAGGAGACATGGATCTGTTTGGCAAGGGATCTCTCTTTGAGAAGGTCAATACTACCTCCACGATAGAGGGGGAGGCTCATTTGGCTAATCTGTTTTTAGCAAACGACATATCGGATGTTGTCGAGAAACAGATGTTGATCAAAGATTTTACCAAGTCGGATGACTTCCGACTAAATTTTGCAGGCGAGGCCGTTGGCGATTTGGATCACGAAAAAGTAACTCAAGCCTATAACTATATCGAAAACTACTCTGGAATAGAGTTTAAGTTTGGAAGGATGGTTCCCAGACTCTTTTCTGTGATAAGTTTAGCGCTTATCGCTTTGTTTTCTTTCGATGTTTTGAGCTTTACTCCGATTCTAATTTGGGGTGTTGCAGGACTGGGAATATCGGGACTTTATTTTAAGAGAGTTAACGAGTTTAGTCAAAAAACAGGTTTGTTAGAGCCTGTTTTAAAGATGCAAGTATCTCTTCTTACTTTGCTGCAAACGGTGAACTTTGAGTCAGATTTTGGAAAGAGAATGGTGCAGAGGTTTAATTCGGCTGACTTGAAACCAGATCAAATTGTCAAGCATTTTTCTTCTATTGTATCTCGATTGGATCAGAGGAATAACATGCTTTTTGGATTTGTAGCAAATGCCCTGTTTCTATGGGATATCAATCAAATGATTCAAGTGCAATCTTGGCTTTCTAAATACAAGGAGCTATGGTTGGATTGGAGGGCTGGTATCGCAGAGGTAGATGCTTATATAGCTTTGGGGGATTTTGCTTTTCACAATGAGCATTATATCTATCCGACCTTGAGTAAGTCCAATTTAGTTCTTGCAAATAATTTGGGCCATCCGTTGATTGACAGCGAAAAACTTGTCAGTAACAGTATCTCAGTGGATTCTGAAAATCTTTGGATTATTACAGGGGCCAATATGGCTGGGAAGTCCACTTTTTTACGCTCTGTTGGATTGGGGGTGATTATGAGTAATATGGGTATGCCTGTTCTTGCAGATTCTTATTCTTATCAGCCTATAAAATTGATAAGTTCTATGCGTACTTCAGATTCACTGATGGAGGAGTCTTCTTATTTTCACGCAGAGCTTTACCGATTGAAATATGTTTTGGACCACACAGAAAATAGTCCGTATTTAGTTTTGTTGGACGAAATTCTAAAAGGAACCAATTCTGTGGATAAAGCAGAGGGCTCAAAACAGTTTTTAAAGAAATTAAACAAGGGCAATGCCACGACTTTGGTCGCCACTCACGATTTGAGTCTTTGCGAACTGTCCGATGATTCTCAGGGTATTTATAATTACTTTTTTGAAGCAGTTATCGAGTCAGACGAATTGTACTTTGATTACAAATTGAGATCGGGAATCTGTAAAAACATGAATGCTAGTTACCTCTTAAAAAAGATGAATTTAGTGGATTAGGGATGTGCGTTTACCCATACAATCCCATCTTGAAAATGTTCTTTTTTCCAAATTGGAACGGTTTTTTTTAATTGATCAATTGCATATTTACAAGCAGCTTGTGACGCTTCGCGGTGTTTTGAAGACACTCCAATAATTACAGGAATATCTCCAATATGCATGGTACCAAGCCCGTGGTGAATTGCAATTTTCAAAACATCAAATTCTCTTAAACAGTAAGAAGCGATTTTTTCCATTTCTTTTACCGCCATTGGTTCATAGCCAGAGAATTCAAGTTTTTCTACCTCTTTGTCTTGGGTGTTGTTTCTTACGGTACCCACAAAAAGTTCTTGACCTCCGCAAGAGGGGTCTTTTATAAGTTGAAAAACCTCCTCAATCGAAAGGGGTTTTGTGCTCAGTTTGATATGAATTAGTTCTGAATTATCCACCAGCTACAGGAGGTATTAATGCGATTATATCTCCGTTTTCAATTAATTCCTCCTTTTCGGCATAGACTTCATTGCGGGCTATGGTAAAGTTTTGAAAAGCCACGAGTTGTGGGTTTTCTTCCAAGAGCTTTGTTTTGAATTGTGCTACAGATATAGCTCTATTTAGTTGCATTTCTCTTTCGGAATTCCCGAGTAGTTCACCAACTATTCCAAAAGACAATAATTTGATTTGAATCATATCTCAAAATTATAGGTAAATTTGCCCATATGCAAGACAATTTAAAATCCAAATATACGCAGCTAATAAAGGCTAAAGCAATTTCCTTGGGTTTTGAATCTGTCGGAATTGCAAAAGCCCGTTTTTTGGAGGAAGAGGCCAGCAACTTAGAACAGTGGTTAAAATCAGGTTATCAAGGAGAAATGTCCTATTTGGCTAATAACTTTGACAAAAGACTAGATCCTACCAAGCTCGTCGAAGGAGCTAAAAGTGTAATTTCTCTTTCCTACAATTATTTCCCTGATGAAGAAAAAACCCAAAGAGAGGATAGTTATAAGATAGCTCGATATGCCTATGGCCAAGATTATCACTACGTTGTAAAAGATAAGGTGAAGGAGCTTCTAGAGTATATTCGAGAAGAAATAGGAGAGGTTGGGGGTAGAGCTTTTACAGATTCTGCTCCTGTCATGGAAAGGGCCTGGGCAGAGCAGTCCGGTCTGGGTTGGCGCGGAAAAAACTCTTTGTTACTTCAGAGAAATAAAGGGTCTTATTTTTTTCTAGCAGAGTTGATTATCGATCTGGATTTGGAATACGATTATCCATTTTCGACCGATCATTGTGGTACTTGCACCAAGTGTATAGACGCTTGCCCAACCAACGCCATTATTGACGAAAAGACCGTAGATGGGTCCAAATGTATTTCTTATTTTACCATTGAGCTCAAGGGGGCTATTTCAAATTCCTTAAAAGATAGTTTTGAGGATTGGATGTTTGGTTGTGATATTTGTCAAGAGGTATGTCCTTGGAACCGCTTCTCAAAACCTCACAAGGAATCTCAGTTTGAGCCAGACTCTAGGCTCTTAAATTATGACAAGTCTCAATGGAGAGAAATTACCCAAGAGGTTTTCTCTGAAATCTTTAAAAAATCCGCTGTCAAAAGAACAAAATTTACAGGTTTAATTCGCAATATTTCTTTTCTCCAGGAAGAGTAGGTAGCCGACTAGAAGTTCTTATATTTGTAGGTAAATTTTTTTAATATGGATAAGCAAAGATTAAGGCGTGAAGCCTTGCTGTATCACGCTAAGCCTCAGCCTGGTAAGATAGCTGTAGTGCCTACAAAAAAATACTCTTCGCAACGAGATTTGTCTCTGGCTTACTCGCCAGGAGTCGCAGAACCTTGCTTGGAGATTGCAAAGGACAAAAACAATGTATATAAATATACCTCAAAAGGAAACTTAGTAGCTGTTATTACAAACGGAACAGCAGTTTTAGGACTCGGAGATATCGGTCCAGAAGCATCAAAACCAGTTATGGAAGGAAAGGGCTTGCTCTTCAAGATTTTCGCGGGAATTGATGTTTTTGATATTGAAGTAGATGCTACCGATGTCGACAAGTTTGTAGAAACCGTCAAAGCTATTGCTCCAACTTTTGGAGGAATTAATTTGGAAGATATCAAGGCCCCAGAGGCATTTGAAATTGAGATGAGGTTGAAGGAAGAACTGGATATTCCTGTGATGCACGACGATCAGCACGGTACAGCAATAATATCCGCTGCGGCTCTTAAAAATGCGGTGGAATTAGCAGACAAGAATTTAGAGGATATCAAAATTGTTGTAAATGGTGCCGGAGCAGCAGCAATATCTTGTAGCCGTCTCTATATGAGGTTAGGTGTAAAAAGAGAAAACATTGTGATGTGTGACTCCAAAGGAGTTATTCGAAAAGATAGAGAGACTTTGACTGCTCAAAAAGCAGAATTTGCTACGGATCGGGATCTAAACGATTTGGACCAAGCAATGAAGGATGCCGATGTGTTTATCGGTTTGTCAAAAGGAGATATTGTAAGTCCAGAAATGCTTCTGAGTATGGCTCCTAACCCTATTGTTTTTGCTATGGCAAATCCAGTACCAGAAATTAATTACGATGTGGCCATTGCTACTCGTGAGGATATAATTATGGCTACGGGTCGTTCAGACCATCCTAATCAAGTGAATAACGTGCTTGGTTTCCCTTTTATTTTTAGGGGAGCTTTGGATGTAAAGGCGACTTCTATAAACGAAGAAATGAAAATGGCAGCGGTTCACGCTCTAGCTGATTTGGCAAAGACCAATGTGCCTGAAAAGGTTAATTTGGTTTACGATGAGATCAATTTGCAATACGGTCGGGACTATATCATTCCAAAACCTTTTGATCCAAGATTGATTTATGAAATTCCTCCTGCTGTCGCAAAAGCAGCTATGGAGTCTGGAGTTGCGCAAGAGCCAATTGAAAATTGGGTAAAATATAAAGATGAATTGAGAGCAAGGCTCGGAGACAGTTCAAAAATTGTTCGATTGTTACACAATAGAGCTAAATCTCAACCAAAGAGAATAGTTTTTGCGGAAGCAGATCATTTAGATGTTCTCAAGGCCGCTCAGATTGTATATGATGAAAAAATTGGATATCCTATTTTACTAGGAGATCGCGAGGTTATTTTGGAACTAAAAGAAGAGATCGGTTTTGAAGCAGACGTCAAAATTATAGATCCAAAAAGCTCAGATGCAAAACCAGAACGTTATAAGTTTGCAGATGCTTATTGGAAGAGTAGGCAGCGCGATGGGATAACGAGATTAGAGGCCAGAAAGTGGATGAGAGAGCGTAATTACTACGCTTCAATGATGGTAAATGAAGGGGAAGCAGATTGCTTGATAACGGGTTATTCGCGAAATTATGCCACTGTTGTCAAACCTATTTTAGAATTAGTAGGTATGGACAAAGGGGTTTCTAGAATTGCTGCTGCAAACTTGATGATGACCAAAAGAGGACCTATGTTCTTGGCGGATACAACGATTAATATCAATCCAAATGCAGAGCACCTCGCTAAAATTTCTCATTTGACTTCCAGTCTGGTCAAGAAGTTTGGAATGAATCCAGTGATGGCTATGTTGTCTTTTTCGAATTTTGGAGTTAGTGAAACGGTAAATGCTCAAAAGACAAAAGAAGCCGTTAATTATATTCACGAGAATTATCCTAATGTAGTAATTGACGGAGAGGTTCAAGCCGATTTTGCCCTCAATCCAGAGCTTTTAGAAAAGGAATTCCCTTTCTCAAAACTAAATGGTAAAAAAGTAAACACTCTAATTTTTCCAAATCTAGAGTCTGCAAATATTACTTATAAATTGATGAAAGAGCTAAACGGTACGGAATCGATTGGTCCGATTTTGATGGGATTAGCAAAGTCAGCTCACGTAATTCAATTGGGAGCAAGCGTAGATGAAATGGTTAATATGGCGGCCATTGCCGTTATTGATGCACAAGAAAGACAGTAATTATGATAAATCATTTAAGAGGAAAACTCGTTGAGAAAAACCCTACTTATGCCGTTGTGGAATGCGCCGGAGTAGGTTATTTCGTAAATATATCGCTTCAGACATTTTCAGCTTTGCCTGATAGTGAGTCTATTCATTTATATACTCACCTTATTGTAAAAGAGGACGCCCATACCTTGTACGGGTTTCACTCTCAGTTGGAGCGAGAGGTTTTTCGATTATTGATTAGTGTTTCTGGTGTAGGACCGAGTACGGGACGAATGATGATTTCGTCTTTGGAGCCCAAAGAAATTCAGCAAGGAATTGTGGATGGTGATGTCGGTCTTATTCAATCCGTAAAGGGAATAGGTGCAAAAACTGCTCAGCGAATTATTTTAGATCTCAGAGATAAAATAATGAAGACCTACCAAATGGAAAGTGAGTCTTTAGTTACTGCTGACTTGTCTAGCAAAGAAGAAGCTTTATCTGCCCTTGAGGTTCTCGGTTTTAATGCCAAGCAAAGCGAAAAGGTTATTGTGAAATTACTCAAAGAGGATCCGGATTTGAATGTAGAGCAAATCATTAAAAAGGCCCTAAAAACACTATAGAACCTTGAGATATTTTGGCAACTTACTCCTGATTAGTGTGTTAGTTTTTTTCTGCACAGTAGGGAGTAATACGGCCTATTCTCAAGAAATCGACTCTAATCTTCAGGTCAGTGATAGTGTTCCAGAATTAAAGTATCCCTTTAAAACCAATCAAAAATCAAGCCTCTATTTGTCTCCATCTGTGGAGAAAGAGGTGATTTTTGACAGCGATTTAGGAAAGTATATAATTGTTGAAAAAATCGGAGATTTTTACATTAAATCTCCAATTTTTCTCAGTCCAAGAGAATATGAGGAATATTCTTTGCAAAGAGAAATGCTCAACTACTATCGTTCCAAAATCAATGCTATTGACGGAGACAAGGACGATGAAAATCGAAGAAACTTGTTACCCAAGTATTATGTAAATTCTGATTTTTTTGAATCTGTCTTTGGAGGTAATGAAATTGAAGTTAACCTTCAAGGTAGTGTCAATGTAAAGATGGGTGTTCTGTATCAGAGAATTGAGGACCCCACCTTATCCGAGCGAAACCGAGGTAATACCAATTTTGACTTTGACCAACAGATCAATGCATCCGTGGTAGCGAAAATAGGGGAGCGTCTTAATGTATCGATGAACTACGATACAAATGCAACCTTTGATTTTCAAAATTTGGTAAAAATAGGCTACACTCCGACAGAGGACGATATTTTGAGGAGTCTGGAGATTGGAAATGTCAGCATGCCTGTTCAAAATGTTTTGATTCCCGGTTCCCAAAGTTTATTTGGTGTAAAATCAGAGTTGCAATTTGGACGAACGCAAATTACCGGGGTAATAGCACAGCAAAATTCAGAAACCAAAAGAATTAGTACAGAGGCTGGAGGAATTGTAAACGAGTTTGAGTTGAAATCAACAGACTACGACGTCAATCGCCACTTTTTTATATCTCAATATTTTAGGGATGAGTTTAACAATAGTCTTGCTAATTACCCACTTATTAATACCGGTATTCAAATTTCTAGAATGGAGGTTTGGATTACAAACCGTCAATCTATAACTGAAAATGTTCGCAACGCGATAGCATTTGTAGATTTGGCCGAAGGAGGTATTTCCAAAGAAGGAAGGAATAATATCACTAATCCATTGGTGACTCAAACGGAGGTAGGACCTAGTATACAGCCTGAAAACGCGGCAAACTCTCTGTTACCTCTGCTCGATCCAAATTCTGGTATTCGCAGTATCGGAGGAATTGCTTCAGCTGTTTCTCCCTTTGGAATGCAGCAGGGAAAGGACTATTCTATTATAGAAAACGCTCGTAGACTGACCGCTTCCGAATATGAATTTGACCCGCAATTAGGATATATTTCTTTGAGCAGAAAACTGGATGACGGGGAGGTTTTGGCCGTTGCATATCAATATACCGATCAAAGTGGAGAGGTTTATCAAGTAGGAGAGTTTTCGACAGATGGTATCGAAGCTCCTGACAATTTAGTGTTGAAACTCCTGCGTAGTGAGTTGATATATACTGGTGATCCAATTTGGCAGTTGATGATGAAAAACATTTATGCCTTAGGGGCATTTGGGGTCAACCAGGACGGTTTTCGACTGGAGCTCTTATATAAGGATGACCAAACAGGAGTTCCAATTAACAGCTTGCAAAACTCAAAAACACCGGGGGTTTCCGAGCGTAATTTGATGAATCTATTGCGTGTTGACCGCTTGGATCAAAACGATTTTGTTCAAGATCAAGGGGATGGTATTTTTGATTTTGTTCCAGGAATAACCATCAATACCGAACGGGGATATTTTATGTTTACGCAGACCGATCCTTTTGGATTTGATCTCGGCCAAATTTTAGATCCCTCAGACGATATTTTTGTTTTTAGCGAAATGTATTCTGAGACAAAAGTGGATGCAGCTAACAATTATCAGGAGAAAGATAAATATTTAATAAAAGGGTATTTCAAAGGGAAAAGCGGAGGAGGTATATCTCTTGGCTCTCCTAATGTTCCCCAAGGATCTGTGGTTGTAACCGCCGGAGGAAGACAGTTGGTAGAGGGAGTAGATTACGTGGTAGATTACGTGATGGGAGAAGTTCAGATTATCAATCCGAGTTTGGAGTCCAGCTCACTTCCTATCGAGGTGTCTTTGGAAAACACCAATCTTTTTAATCAACAAAGCAAGTCCTTTTTAGGATTGGATATTCAGCATAAATTTTCCGATAATTTTGTCTTAGGAGCGACCATATTAAAGGTTAATGAAAAACCTTTAACTCAAAAAGTAGGAGTGGGAAGTGAGCCGATTAACAATACCGTATTTGGATTCAATACGGCCTACTCTAGTGAAATGCCTTTTCTTACTAACTTGGTAAATAAGCTTCCTTATGTCGATACGGAAGCTCCCTCCAACCTCTCGGTTAGAGCTGATGTTGCATTTTTAAGGCCTGGAGTTTCCAGAGGGATCAAACTTGGAGGAGAAGCCACTTCCTATATAGATGATTTTGAAGGAGCTCAAATTCCAATTTCCTTGGGGATTGATACCCAGTGGTATACTTCGAGTACACCTCAAGGGTTTGATTTTGGTGGAGACCTCGTGGATGATCCCGCATCAAACTTCAAAAGATCTAGACTTGCTTGGTATACTATCGATCAACTTTTTTACGGATCTAGTGGTCTGCGTCCAGCAAATATAGATAGTGAGGAACTTTCAAGAGCAGAGGTAAGAAGGGTGAGTTCTTTGGAATTGTATCCTAATCAAGAGCGAGATGCTACTATTACAACAAACCTGCGAACACTTGATTTGGCTTACTTCCCTCAAGAAAGAGGTTCTTATAATTACGATTTATCCGTGGATGCTCAGGGAGATTTGACAGATCCAGAGAAGAGATGGGGAGGTATAATGAGAGGACTCGCTACCAATGACTTTGACCAAGCAAATGTTAGTTATATCCAGTTTTGGATTCAAGATCCTTATAGTCAATATTCGATTAAAGAGGAGGAAGGTCTTCCAGTTGGTCTAAACCCAAATGCTCTTTCCAATCAAGTTGGAGATTTGTATATCAACTTGGGTAATATCTCTGAAGATATTCTCAAAGACAATAGAAAAGGGTTTGAGAATGGATTGCCCGAAAACGACCTTGAAGATCAAGTAGATTTCACCCAATTGGCAAGAGTGTCTACCAAACAGAGTTTCTTGTATACTTTCGACGAAGACGACGCTACTCGCTTAAATCAAGATGTCGGTTTTGATGGCTTAAACGATGCTGGTGAGAGAAGTAAATTTGGTAATAATCCTATCTTAGGAGATGATGTTTCATCAGATAATTATCAATTTTACAGGGGCTCAAATCTAGATGCTGTCAACGCTACACTTATCGATCGTTATAGGTATTACAACAATACAGAGGGGAATTCACCTACTTTGACCATGTCTCCTGAGTCCTATTCTACCTCTGCGACAAATTTCCCGGATATAGAGGATATCAACCGGGATAATACCATGAATAATGTAGAGGCATACTACCAATATAAAATCTCCATGGATAGACCAAAATTAGAGGTTGGTCAAAACTATGTGGTGGATGAGAAAGAGGTTGAGGTAGCTTTGCCAAATGGCGAGACCAAAACCTTTAGGTGGTTGCAATTTCGAATCCCGATCAGAGATCCGGAATCCGTAGTCGGGAATATTAGTGATTTCCACTCTATTCGATTTATGAGAATGTTTGTGACTGGATTTAAGATGCCTGTAGTATTGCGTTTTGCAGATTTGGAATTGATAAGAGGAGATTGGAGAAGATATTTGAAGACCTTGGATGAAGATCCACCAAAGGACCTTAGTCCAGAGGATCAAAGGAAGTTTACCGAAGGGGTGGTGAACTTGGAGGAGAACGACACGAGAGTACCAATTCCTTATGTAATGCCACCAGGCATTCAGAGAGAGAAATTACAGGGAAGTGTTTATGTTCTGCAACAAAACGAACAGTCTTTGAGTCTCAAAGTCAATGATTTGAAGCAAGGGGAACAGAGAGCACTTTATAAAAACTTGAGTTTGGATCTGCGAATGTATAAAAAGCTAGACCTTTTTATTCACGCGGAAGGCGTCCAGGGTTCTCCTGTTTTGTCTGATGGAGATTTGACGGCAATAATTCGAATAGGTAGTGATTTAACGGAGAATTATTATCAAATAGAACAGCCGCTCTCCATAACTAATTTTTCAGCTACTACTGCGGAGCAAATTTGGCCTGAATTAAATAATTTAGAGGCTGTATTGTCAAATCTTGCCCAATTAAAGTTAGATAGATATTCTGCGTTAGGAATTGATTCAAATGATATGTATCCCGCGATTGTTCCGGGGGAAGCTCCTGCTTATCGAATTAGAGTAAAGGGTAATCCAAATTTGGGGAATATACAGACCATTCTCATGGGGGTTAAGAACGAATCCAACACGCCTGTTGACGCGGAGTTGTGGTTTGACGAATTGCGTTTGACTGGATTCCAAAATGATGGAGGATGGGCTGGAGTTGTTTCGGCAGATGCGAATTTAGCTGATTTTGCAGACCTCTCCCTTACTGCAGGTATTGAAACAACTGGTTTTGGAGGAGTAGAGCAATCCTTGACGGAGCGAAGTTTGGAAGATATAAAGCAATACGATTTTGTAACAAATGTCAATCTAGGGATGTTGACGCCAAAAAAATGGGGTCTACAGATCCCTTTTAATTACGGTATCTCTAAAGAGATTAGAGATCCAAAATACGACCAACAGTATCAGGATGTCCTATTTAAAGATGCAGCAGATATAAATCCTAACTCCATAAACTCTAGATCTTTTACAAAAAGGAGGAACTTGAGTTTTATAAACGTCAAAAAACAGAGAAGTATAGATGCTATAAAGCCTGCGAAGGTATACGATTTAGAGAATTTTATGTTCTCGTATGCCTACAGTGAGATGACCCATCAAAATTATAATATTCAAAAGGATTTGGATCAGAACATCAGGAGTTCTGCTAATTATACCTATTCAAAAACTGCAAAATTCATAGAGCCGTTTAAAAATTCCAAAAGCCTTCAAAGCCCTTATTTGCAGTTTATTAATGGTTTTAATTTTAATCCTTTGCCAACCACTCTTGGTGTAAACGCCAATGTGGTGAGAAATTATACCGAGCAGTTATCGCGGAATCTGATTCCTAATCTACCGCAGATGCCTACTTTGACCCAACATAGATTTTTGTTTAATTGGGATTATAACATAGGCTTTGATTTGTCTCGCTCCTTAACTTTAAATTTTCAGGCTGCAAACAACCATGTCAACGACAATTTGAGAGGGAATGAAGAGGTTGATATTTTTGATGAATTTTTTGTCGTCGGGCGTCCGGATCAATACAGACAGAGTTTAAACGCGACCTATCAACTTCCCTTTGATAAATTACCTTATTTGGATTTTATAACAGGATCCTATTCCTATACGGGAGATTTCGACTGGCAAGCCAGTTCTCAATCTTATGTTCAGCAACTCGGAAATACGATTCAAAATGCAAATACCCACAGTTTAAACTCTAGTTTGAATATGAATGTACTTTACAAATCTTTAGGGGTAAAAAAGTCTATTCTATCGGATGTTTTGACAATGGTAAAGCGAGCTAAGGTGTCTTATTCAGAAAATAATGGAACTTATCTTCAGGGTTATATTCCGACGGTAGGTTTTCTGGGGCGCACGAGTTTTAACAATGGCTATGCCCCGAGCTTAGGTTTTGTTTTTGGATCACAACAAGATATCTTAGATAAAGCGGTCGAGCAAGACTGGTTAATTTCTAGAGAATTAAACGATCCGTTTTACAGTAAATCCTATAACAAGACCCATTACGATAAACTGGATTTAAATGCAAGCTTAAAACCTATACGGAATTTAGATATTGAGCTCCTGGCAAATCGTATTTATACGAGAAACACCAGTCAGCAAGTAGATATAATTTCGGATCAACTGAACACCGCTATTCCATTGAATCAAATGGGTAATTTTTCCATGTCTTATTCCCTTTTGAGAACATCAACAGAGGATAAGGATGCTCTTTTTGAGACGTTCAAGGCCAATAGAGAGCTTATTGCTCAGCGCCTGTCAGAATCTTCAGGGCTTCCGATTGAGGGTTATGGGCTAAACAGTCAACAAGTGTTGTTGCCAGCCTTTGTTTCTGCTTATAGTGGAACTTCTGCCCAAGACGTGAAGCTGTCTGCTTTTAGAGATGTCCCTATTCCAAACTGGAAAATCACCTATCGAGGTTTGATGGATAACAAATGGTTTAAAAAGAACTTTTCAAACTTTACAATTACTCATAATTATCAGTCCTTTTATACTTTGGCGAATTTTAATGCCAATTTACTTTACAAAGAAGATATACCGGATCAATTGGATAGCTCTGGTAATTATCTCGAAGAATTGACCTATAGCAATCTCAGCTTGATAGAGGAATTTTCACCATTGATTAAAGTTGATTTTAGAATGAAGAATTCCTTTTCGTTTAAAGGAGAGATTCACACGGATCGCATGTTTAGTCTGAATCTGAACAACGCTTCTACTACCGAGGTAATAGGGCAAGAGTATGTTGTGGGCCTTGGCTACAGGGTAAAGGATTTGGCAATTAGAACAAAAGTAGACGGTAGAACGAGGAGACTGTCAGGAGATCTAAATCTAAGAATGGATGTTTCGATGAGAAATAATTTAACGCTAATTCGCTCGATCGACACAGAAAATAATCAAATAACGGGTGGTCAAAAGCTATTTTCTTTTAAATTTGTAGCAGACTATGCGCTTTCACGTAATATTCAAACGTCATTTTATTACGACCACAATACTTCGAGATACGCATTATCCACCACTTATCCGCGTCAAAGCGTGAATGCTGGAATAAGTGTTATTTACAATCTTGGAAACTAACTAACTAAAATAGAATATATTATGAATGTTCCTGCTGAATTGAAGTACACAAAAGATCATGAATGGTTGGCTGTGGAAGGCGACGTTGCCACTGTAGGTATTACGGATTTTGCACAAGGAGAACTAGGAGATATTGTTTATGTCGATGTGGATACCTTGGATGAGTCTCTAGAGGGAGAAGAAGTATTTGGTTCTGTAGAAGCAGTAAAGACTGTTTCGGACCTTTTTATGCCTTTGCCTGGTGAAGTCATAGAGTTTAACGAAAATCTAGAAGACAATCCAGAATTGGTAAATTCTGACCCATATGGAGAAGGGTGGATGATTAAAATTAAAATTTCAGACCTTTCTGCAATTGAAGATTTATTAGATGCAGACGGATACAAAAATTTGGTTGGAGCGTAGTCTCCTGTTTTTATCGGTTTGCTTATCCCTTGGAATTGTCTTTTTGAGCCTGACGAGATTGGGTCAAATAGCACCTTCGGGTTTTACTCAAATTGATAAATTATATCATTTTGCAGCTTATTTTGTATTGGCTTTTTCTTGGTTATTAAGTTTGGTTAAAGAACGTTTTAATCTCAAGATAGTTTTATGGACTGCCATCCTAACAATATTGTTTGGCATTATACTTGAGGTATTTCAAAAGTATATGACGGATTATAGAACTCTTGACTACGCGGATGCTTTAGCAAATAGTGCCGGAGTTTTGGTTGCAGTATTGTTTTTTTCGTTTTTTTTCGAAAAAATTCAAAGGCTTAGAGGAAAAGACTTGTAAAAGTCCTTTTAAATTAATTAAATTAGCGAACTATATTAATTCAGAGCAACATGGAAGTAAAAAAGAATCCAAAGGCAAATCTAGAAAACTACGTGAAGATATTTCTTCAGTTGGGTCTAGTATTGGCTTTATTTATGGTTTATATTGCAATAGAGCACAAGACCTATGAGAGATCTATTGATGATTTAGGTATGTCTACTTTGCAAATCGAAGATGAAGAAGATATTCCAATTGTAGAACAACAGGAGGTCAAACCACCGCCACCGCCACCGCCACCGCCAACACCAGAGGTTTTAGAAGTTGTTGAGGATGAATCAGAAGAAGAAGAGACGATTATAGAGTCTACAGAAACAGATGAGACTGAAATAATTGAATTGGATGATATTGAAGAGGTTGATCTCGGTGAAGAAATAGAGGAAGATGTACCTTTCGCAGTTATTGAAAATGTCCCGGTTTTTCCAGGTTGTGAAAAAGGGGATAATGAGAAGAAAAAAGCTTGTTTAAATTCCAAAATGAATAAGCATGTCGGACGAAAATTCAATGCAGATTTGGCAGCCGATCTAGGTTTAGCACCTGGAAAGAAACGAATCTTTGTGATGTTTAAGATTGATAAAAATGGGGATATTGTTGATATTCGTGCGAGAGCTCCTCACAAAAGACTTGAAAAAGAAGCGATAAGAGTCATTTCGATCCTTCCTAAAATGAAGCCTGGTCGTCAAAGAGGTAAGGCTGTAGGTGTAAAGTATAGTTTGCCTATCGTATTTAACGTAGAATAGTTTTCTATAAAATATTTAAAACGCAGATCCCTAACGGTTTCTGCGTTTTTTTTTGACCCTAATTTCATCCAGCTTTGATGTGGGAATAATTGTTTAACTTCCAATTTCTTAATGAATACTATGAGAGATTATTTTATCCACGAGACTGCTGTAGTGGATGATCCATGCAAAATCGGTAAAGACACCAAGATTTGGCATTTTAGCCATATCATGAAGAACAGTGTAATCGGAGATTCTTGTAATTTGGGTCAAAACGTGGTGGTTTCTCCAGGAGTTACTTTGGGTAGAAATGTAAAGGTTCAAAACAATGTTTCTATTTATACTGGGGTAATTTGCGAGGACGATGTGTTTTTGGGGCCATCCATGGTTTTTACAAATATTTTAAACCCGCGAAGTGCTGTTGTTCGTCGAGATCAGTATGTTGAGACAATAGTCAAAAAAGGAGCGAGTATCGGTGCAAATGCAACTATTATATGTGGAAACACAATTGGTTCCTTTGCTCTTGTGGGTGCAGGGGCTGTTATTACAAAGCCCGTTGCGGATTATGCATTAGTTGTTGGAAATCCCTCCAAACAAATTGGTTGGGTTAGTGAATATGGACACAGACTCCGTTTTGATGAAAATAACAGGGCATTCTGTCCGGAAAGTGAGGAGGAATACGAACTTGTCGATCCTTATTCCGTGAGAAAATTATAATATAATTGCTATGAAACACACCAAACTATTGATTCTGTTTTCCTTGATGATTTCGGGAATATACGGACAAAATGATCTAAACAATTTAACAAAGCCAAGATTTGACACCTTGTTTCTTCCGGAACATCATTCCAATCTTCGATTGACTTTTACCCATGAGGCTTACGCCAAGTACGACTTTTATATGGGGCGTGAGGCAAATACGCATACCGCTGTAAAACCTTATACTTATAAGGAGGTACAAGAGGTCTACGATATGGATGCTTTTGTGAAAGGGGTAGAAAAAAATAAAAAAACTTGGGTCGGTCGTAAATTGTGGAACGAGCACTTGTTTCAGGTGAAGGAGGACGACTTTTGGTTTAATGGAGATTTTACTGTCGGGCTTAGTTTAGGAAAGGACAATTCGGAAGATATTGAATACACGTATAACAATACCCGTATTTTTAAGGTACAAGGGGGCTTAGGTAAAAATCTATCTTTTTATGCTGCTATTTTTGAGAGCCAAGCGAGATTTACGAGTTATTTAAACAAGTGGGTTTTTGATAATAAACCTCCCAACTCTGAAGGGTTGGTTCCCGGGAGAAACAAGGCCAAAAGATACGCTACCGATGCTTATGATTATTCTGTTTCTGAGGGTTATGTGTCTTGGACACCGAGTAAGTTTTTTAATATACAGACCGGAAATGGGACGAATTTTATCGGAGATGGTTACCGATCTCTTGTTCTGTCTGACGCTGCGACTCCCTATCCTTTTGTAAAAATCAACACTACTTTTTGGAAATTCCGCTATACGAATCTTTGGATGTGGATGCGAGATATGAGAAGGGATCGCATGGTGAATGGTGCACATGCTAGGAAATATGTCTCTTTGCATTATTTGAGTTTTAACATCACTAAGAATTGGAATATTGGACTTTTAGAGTCTATCATTACCGCAGGAAATAATGGTATGGATATGGACTTTTTAAATCCGCTTTTATTTTATAAAACAATTGAATTCTCAAGAGGAGAAAATGGTGGAAATGGACTTTTGGCTTTTACTAGTAAATGGGTGCCAAAGGAAAACATTCACCTTTATGGGCAATTTCTGTTTGACGAGTTTAAATTGGAGGAAATACAAGATGGAAATGGTTGGTGGGCCAATAAATACGGTTATCAATTGGGGGTGAAATATTTTAATGCCTTTAAGGTGAACAACCTTTTTCTGCAGGCGGAGTACAACCGGATGAGGCCCTATACCGGATCTCATGGAGAAATCGAACTGAATTATGGACATTATAACCAGCCCATAGGTCACTTGTGGGGTTCTAACTTTTCCGAATTTATAGCTATCGCCAGATACTCTAAAAATAGATTTTTCGCTAATGCAAAAGTAGTGGTTGGGGAAAAAGGATTTGATCCTTCAGAAGATGTAAATTATGGTGGAGATATTTTTAAGAGCTATAATAACAGAGTTAACGATTACGGCAATTTTGTGGGGCAAGGAAGTAAGGCGGCTATTTTTATTGGAGATATTCAAGCCGGGTATTTGGTCAATCCCGTCTTAAACTTGAGGCTTTTTGCTGGAATGACCTATCGAACCTTTGATGCTCAACCTACAACTTATTCTTTCGACAACACCAATACTACCTTTTTTCAAGTTGGTTTGAGATCGAATTTATTTAATTGGAATACAGATTTTTAAATTTTTACTTTATGAAACCTATTTTATTTTTGGTTGCGATTTTTGTAACCACTTCAATGTTTGGACAATTTACCAGAGTTATAGAGATGGATGGTGTAAATCAGTCTCAGTTTGAAAAGAACGTAAGTCTCGATTCGAGAGTGGAGAGGCTGGATATAGACTTTAACAAAATGAGTTATGATTGGACTTTAAAGGGGTTTGATATCCGCTCATCAAAAGGCGTAGATTTTGCGACAAAAGCTTCTGCCACTATTGTTTTAGAGTTTTTAGATGAAAATACAGTCAGCGTTACCTTTAAGGAGTTTATGTATTTAAACAAAGGGAGTAAAAAGAACTCCGGCTCGTGGAAAAAAGTAAATTTAGAAAGGCCAAGAGGGGAAGAGGTGAATTTAGATAGATTGCTAGATACCTTGAAAAAAGAATTGGAAAAGAGTAAGTCTTAGATTCGTTTTGGTTCAAATAAAAAAAGCTCGACATCCTAGGATGTCGAGCTTTTGTACTCGAGATGGGACTTGAACCCATACGGACCTTACAGTCCACTGGATTTTAAGTCCAGCGTGTCTACCAATTCCACCACTCGAGCATTGGTATATAAGCAGAGCGAAAGACGGGATTTGAACCCGCGACCCTCACCTTGGCAAGGTGATGCTC
>JBELHR010000073.1:0-3730 GCA_042091275.1 Flavobacteriaceae bacterium | reverse complement strand
GCTCATCAGCGCTTTCTTTTGTCGATGGAAGTTCTGAGGATATTAGCAATCGGGGAATATGTTTGCCGAGCGGATATGGATTGGATACCAGACCTATAATTGAGATATTAAAAAATAAAATTAATTAATATATTTGCACGGAGTTTTCTCGATTTTAATTTTGTTTTTGAATCCTTAAAACTCTGATTTTTAGATATTTTTGTTTTTTCGACTAGGAATACTTGGAAATCAACTTTTAATTAATTGTAATTAAAAAAGCTTTTGCAAGGAAGTTTCTAGTATTGTATATTTGACCCCATGAAAAAGATTTTGATTACCGGTGGTGCAGGCTTTATCGGTTCACATGTAGTGAGAAGGTTTGTCAACAACTATCCGGATTATCAGATTTTTAATTTAGATGCCCTTACATACGCGGGTAACTTGAAGAATATTAAAGATCTCGAAAATAAACCGAACTATACCTTTGTTAAAGGGGATATTTGTGACAGAGTGTTTATTAATATTTTGTTTAAAAAACACAAATTCAATGCTGTGATTCATCTCGCTGGTGAATCTCATGTGGATAGGAGTATAGAATCCCCAAGCGCTTTTGCCCAAACTAATATTATGGGTACACTAAATCTATTAGATGCCTTTGAAGGGGAATTGTTTTATCATATTAGTACAGATGAAGTATATGGGTCTTTAGGTAGTACTGGATTGTTTACCGAGCAAACGCCTTATGCGCCAAATTCACCTTACTCCGCGTCCAAAGCGGCATCCGATCATTTTGTCAGAGCTTATGGTAAAACCTATAATCTTCCTTATGTAATATCTAATTGTTCGAACAATTACGGCCCGAATCAATACCCGGAAAAATTAATTCCTTTATTTATCAAAAATTGTATTGCTGGCAAACCTCTTTCTGTATACGGAGATGGTCAATATGTTCGAGATTGGCTTTACGTAGAAGATCACGCGAGAGCTATTGATTTAATCTTTCACAAAGGAAGATTAGGAGAGACCTACAATATAGGTGGTTTTAATGAATGGAGAAACCTAGATTTGATTCATTTACTTTGTGACACTGTGGATAAACATTCCGGTAAAGAGCAAGGTTCAAGTCGTAAACTAATCGAGTTTGTCAAGGATCGCCCAGGTCATGATTTGCGTTACGCAATTGATGCATCCAAACTTAAAAATGAATTAGGTTGGGAGCCTTCTATTGATTTGGAAGAAGGATTAACTAAAACTATCGACTGGTATATTTCAAATCCTCATTTCCTAGATATATGAAAGGTATTGTCTTGGCAGGTGGAGCAGGTACTAGATTGCATCCCCTAACTCTCGGGACAAGTAAACAATTGCTGCCTATTTTTGATAAACCTATGATTTATTATCCTATTTCCGTTTTAATGGAAGCAGGTATAAATGAAATTCTTATAATCTCAACACCCCAAGACTTGGGGAATTTTAAGCGTCTCCTCGGTGATGGGTCTCAATTTGGATTGGATCTTACTTATGCGGAGCAACCGACTCCAGATGGTCTTGCTCAAGCATTTATTATTGGAGAATCTTTTATCGGTTCAGACGATGTATGCTTAATTTTAGGCGATAACTTATTTTATGGTTCAGGACTTCAAACACATCTTAAATCTGCTTTAAATATAGTTTCTCAAGAAAGAAAAGCAGTCGTATTTGCGAGTTATGTACGAGATCCAAGAAGATATGGAGTTGTGAATTTTAATGAGCAAGGTGATGTTTTAAAGTTAGAGGAAAAACCCTCTAATCCTACCAGTAATTTTGCAGTTGTTGGATTGTACTTTTATCCCAATTCTGTTATTGAGTATTCAAAGAATGTCAAACCGTCTAAAAGAGGGGAGTTCGAAATTACTTCTGTAAATCAAGATTATCTCGAGACAGATGATTTAAAATTGGAGGTTTTGGCAAAGGGCTTTGCTTGGTTAGATACAGGAACCCATGAATCTTTGATGGAGGCGACAGAGTTCGTAAAGGCTTTGTTTAACAGGACAGGTCAAAAAATAGCTTGTTTGGAAGAACTAGGTGTTGATAAGGGTTGGGTTAGTAAAGAGGAAGTCTTAGAGAATATTAAGGACCTTAAAGGTGCATACTACGAGTATATCCGCCGTATCCTATAGTTTATTCTATGCAATTTTATAAGACTAATTTTCAGGGATTAATAGTAATAGAGCCAAAGGTTTTCAGCGATTCAAGAGGGTACTTTATGGAATCGTTCAATTTAAATGAGTTTGAGAAATTCATAGGAGAACCCATGCATTTCGTCCAAGATAATGAATCTCAATCTTCTTATGGGGTACTGAGAGGTATGCATTATCAAATAGGAGAGGCGGCTCAATCCAAATTAGTACGTGTAATTTCGGGAAAAGTTCTGGATACTGTGGTAGACATTCGCAAGGATTCTCCAACTTTTGGTCAGTCATTTTCCATTGAGTTAAGTGGCGAAAATAAAAAGCAGTTTTTTATACCCAAAGGCTTTGCTCACGGTTTCGTTGTTCTTAGCGACTCAGCTATCTTTTCATATAAAGTAGATACTCCTTACACCCCTTCAATGGAGCGTGGATTTTCGTATAATTCTATTGGATTGAATTTAGATTGGCGATTGAATCATTCGGAACTTCTTATTTCAGATAAGGATTTAATTCTCCCAGATTTTAAGCAAGCCGAGTATGAGTAGGGTCCTAGTCACAGGAGGAGATGGCCAGCTGGCTTCCTGCCTTAAAAAGATTGCACCTAATTTCATCTACTTAAACAAATCTGAGTTAGATTTGACCGATAAACCTGTATGTGAGGATTATTTTAAGTCTCATAACATCGAGTATCTAGTTAATTGTGCTGCATACACAAATGTTGATGGCGCTGAGTTAAATGAGGATGACGCTAATGCAATCAATTCAATTGTGGCTGGCTTCCTAGCGGATATGGCAAATAAGTATGGTTTTTTTTTGATACATATTTCCACAGACTATGTTTTTTCGGGAGATTCGAATAAACCTTATTCCGAGGAAGATTTCTGTGATCCTTCTACAGTTTATGGTAAAACAAAATTACTAGGTGAAAACAACATTTTGAGACTTCAAAATTCCAATGTTTTAATAATAAGAACCTCTTGGCTCTACAGTGAATTTAATTCAAATTTTCCTAAAACAATGCTTCGCTTATCTGAGTCAAATGATGTTCTTAAAGTTGTCGACGACCAGCGGGGTGTCCCGACTTACGCAATGGACTTAGCAGTTTTTATTTGTTTTTATCTAAACTTGAAAGTAAAGCCCTCGTTTGCTTTACTTAACTTTTCAAATTTGGGAGATTGTACCTGGTTTGATTTCGCGAAAAAGATCTTTGAGTTAAAAAACATAAATCAAAAAGTACTTCGTGTGAAGACCTCAGATATTA
This sequence comes from Flavobacteriaceae bacterium, assembly GCA_042091275.1. Lineage (GTDB taxonomy): Bacteria > Bacteroidota > Bacteroidia > Flavobacteriales > Flavobacteriaceae > JBELHR01. Next base: position 319 of record JBELHR010000073.1, on the reverse strand, counting down.
ATTTTAGAGCACCTCGACCCAATTATAGTGTTTTAGATTTATCCAAATTGCGTAGTAATTTCAATTTTGAACTGCGTTCTTGGGAGCAGGCTCTGGAAGAAATGTTGTCGAATTTATAAGTCATTCGAAACCATCTCCTAGAATATCTCCGCCAAATAGCTCCATACTTCCCCCGACAATTCCCAGACTTTATAAATAAGAAAGAGCATTGCAAGAATACCTCCTGCAAATACTACTGCTCTTTTATTAATGCTTTTTCGAATCTTTTGATCTTTTCGAATATAACCTTCCGCTAGTTGGTAGTTTTGAATATTGGATT
>JBELHR010000029.1:0-23164 GCA_042091275.1 Flavobacteriaceae bacterium | reverse complement strand
CAAACGGACATAAAAACCGAAAGAATTCCTAAAACAACTTTTTTCATCTTAATTTTCTTTTTTAAATTATCAAATTATTCTACCATATTATTTTTCATCGCAAACATGGCTAAGCCAACGACGTTTTTTACTTTTAATTTCTTCATTAAGCTCTTGCGATAAGTCAGAATTGTGTGTTTACTAACACATAATTTGTCTGCTATTTCAATAGAGCTCATCTCTTGAGAGATTAATCTCAAAACTTCTTTTTCTCTTTCTGTCAATGAAGAGACATGTATACCATCCAAGTATTGATTGTCTAAAGAAGGGTTTACACCTTTAATGGAGGCTACTAATTGATCTTGAACACTCTGTCCTAAATACTGCTCTCCTGCATTAACGGATTTAATGGCTTGAACGATATGTTCACCTGCGCATTTTTTCGCTAGAAATCCATCAGCTCCCATTTTTAAGACTTCCTTTACAAGCTTCATGTCATCATAACTAGAAAGAACAATCGTTTTGTGAGTGATCTCTTTTTCTTCTAAGGAACGCAGGACTTCGATACCATCCATTTTTGGCATATTGATATCCAAAACCAAAACATCACAAGTATTGCCAGTTTCAAACCAATTCAGAACATCGATTCCATTTAGGGATTGTCCTATGACTTCTATACAATTTTCCGTTTTTAAAACGGCTTTTATCCCATCGATCAAAATTTTGTGATCGTCCGCTATGTGTACTCTAATCTTTTCCATTTAATCTGTTCTAATACGCTCAAAGATATACTCTTAAAGGCTAGTAACCTATCCCGAGCTTTTATTAAAAATAAATTTACCTATAACTAGGGATAAATCTACTGATTTTAATATAAGAAAAAAATCCAGAACTAGAAAGTCCTGGATTAATTCGCACTAATATTACTAAGATATATAAGGCTTAGCGAATTCGATCAATAGATTTTACTAGGTTATCATCTTTTCTAATTAGGCGATTCGCTATGGCTAAGAGAATCGAATTTAAGACTAAGACAATTACCCAAATACCTTTCTCAGGAGTTAAGACTCCTCCAGATACGTTAATTGACATAAAAACAACTAAAGCAACAAAATATAGGTTTATTCCAATTTGACATCTTCCCAAAACCAGTTGCAAACGACGTTTTGAAAAGAGAAACAGCTCCAAGAATGCTAGACCGAGAGATGCAAAAAATGCAATTGGCGCAGACTTTAAAAGAAAATCCACAACATCTCGGAACTCATCGTTCACCTGCTCAATTACTAATGTATCTCGCAGAGGAAAGAGAAAAAATATAGCCAAAAAAATTAAAATTACTATGACTATAAGTAAGCTCTGTTTTCTTTGAAGCATGCGTTTTCACTGTTTAGAACAAAGGTACATTTTATTTTATTTTATGAAAGCAATGAAATAATTAAAATTTGTTATATTTGCTATATCAATCAATAAGAGTTCGTTACGCGAACCTTTATCTATCACACTTATTATTCCCTTACTATTTTCATAGTTTTCAAAATTAATCAATACATTATTTCATGTACGAAATTTCCCAATTAAAGGCCAAAAACCTTGTGGACCTTCAAGAAATTGCAAAAACTCTTCAAATCAAGAAGATCAGTCAATTCAAAAAGTTAGACTTGATTTATCAAATTCTTGATACGCAAGCGGCCAACCCAACTGCCGTAAAATCCTCAGATCCTAAACCGAAACAGACTTCAGCAGATGAACAAGTTAAACGCAAGAGAGTAAGAAAACCCTCTAACAAAAAGCCGGCGACAAATACAGCTGAAGTAAAACAAGAGAAAGAGAATACAGAAAATCCAACTTCTGTTCAAGAGAACAAAGTGGTTTCTAAAGAACAGGGTCGAAATACTGAAAAAGAAAAGAAAGAGGTCGTTAAAAACGCTCCAAACACGGAGTCCTCTAATCAAGACCAGCAGCAGAGTTCAAAAGATCAGCATTCGACTAACAAACCGAAACATAAGAACCAAAGAAACGAGCAACAAAACACGCAAAACAAGGACGGAAGACCGGATAATCAAAAGAATAAGAATCACCAAAATAAAAATCACCAAAACAAGAATAACCACAATAAAAACAACCAAAATCGCAGTGGCAATAGATTCCGAGATCCCGATTTTGAATTTGATGGTATAATTGAAAGTGAAGGAGTCCTAGAAATGATGTCCGATGGATATGGTTTTTTGAGATCTTCTGATTATAATTATTTGTCGTCTCCTGACGATATTTATGTATCGACTTCGCAAATTAAATTATTTGGTTTAAAGACCGGAGATACAGTAAAAGGTAATGTAAGACCACCTAAAGAAGGTGAAAAATATTTTCCTTTAATACGAGTTTCCAAAATTAATGGTTTAGACCCTAAAGTTGTTAGAGATCGTGTTGCATTTGAGCATTTAAAACCAGTTTTTCCAGATGAAAAATTCAATCTAGCTGGAGTAAACAATACCTTGTCCACTAGAATTATGGATCTTTTTGCTCCTATTGGAAAAGGTCAAAGAGGAATGATTGTAGCCCAACCAAAAACGGGTAAAACCATGTTGTTAAAGGATATTGCAAATGCAATTTCATCCAATCACCCAGAGGTATATCAATTGGTTCTCTTAATTGACGAAAGACCTGAGGAGGTAACCGATATGCAGAGAAGCGTTAAAGGAGAAGTTGTAGCCTCTACATTTGACGAGCCTGCAGATAAGCACGTAAGAGTTGCTAATATCGTTTTGGAAAAAGCGAAAAGATTGGTAGAATGTGGACACGATGTGGTAATTCTCTTGGATTCTATTACTCGTTTGGCAAGAGCCTATAATACGGAGGCACCGGCTTCAGGTAAAATTTTAACTGGTGGTATCGATGCCAACGCTCTACACAAACCAAAACGTTTCTTCGGAGCTGCAAGAAATATCGAAGGCGGAGGTTCTTTAACTATTATTGCAACTGCCTTGACAGAGACTGGATCAAAAATGGATGAAGTTATTTTTGAGGAATTTAAAGGAACTGGTAATATGGAGCTTCAATTGGAGCGAAATATCGCAAACAGAAGAATTTATCCTGCTATTGACCTTATTAAGTCTAGTACTCGTAGAGACGACTTACTTTTAGATGCAAAAACAGTGCAACGTATGTGGGTACTGCGAAAGTATTTAGCAGATATGAACCCAGTAGAAGCAATGGAGTTTATAAAAGATCGCATCAAGTTTGCGGCAAATAATGAAGAATTCTTAATTTCTATGAACGGATAGAAAAACTGCGGAAATTTATAAAAAAACCACGCTCGATGAGCGTGGTTTTTTTTATCGTTCTAAAATATACAAACCTCCTGTTCCTGCGGCCACGAAAATTAATTTTTTCGCAACAGCTGCAAAATTTACAGAACCTAGACCTAAATTATAGTGGTATACCGTTTCTAATTCTGAGCTCTTCATAACCGAAAGTGCCCAACCGTTGGAGAGATAAACATAATTTTGCTCGTAACATACGGCATTTGCAAGGTTTTTATAGGCTGTCGATTTGTAATGATGACTTAAGGTCGCACCATTTTCATCAAAAGTGTAAACTAAAAGACCATTGTCTCCAGCGGATAAATAAATATTATTTTCATGAACGGAGACTACATTTTTACCATCAGATGGTGTAATTGCATCAAAAGATTTTGACCACGAGATGTTAGAAGAAAAGTTTTTGTTATGCGTTTTAATATCCGAATGGTAAAATTCACCATTGGTCAAAATAATCATTTCCCCTCTGTAGTCATTTATATATTTTAGGCTTGTCCCAGAACTCGTCCACTGTTTATCCGTATAAAATTTGGAAAAATCTTTTTTAGCTGGAAGGACTTTTCCGTTTGATCCCGCAGTTGCAAGATACACGTAATCACTGTATTTTAAAATTGAACTCGAAGTACCAAATTCCACATATTTAGAAACAAAACCTCCTTCAGAAGTAGACATTTCACCATTTTCATCAATATCAAAACGATGAAAAACAGAATACCAACTATCGGTATCTAAATCCGTTGTTCCTGCTGTGTAAAGATAGCCGGAACCATTTTTGAAATAGATATCTAAATCTACAAACTCTAGGTTGTCAAAGGTATGTTGGGCAATTAAACTGGGGTTTGAGGTATCACTGACATCGTAAACATCAATTGCACCAAAAATAGGGCTACCATTAGCATGATATCCGACATATACAATTTCGTTTTGATCGTCATAAGCAACCGAGGTAGCAGATAATTCCACACCAGAGACGGTAGGGTTTTCTACAGTAGCCAAAATAGATAAGTTATCTGCATCATTTCTATTGAGTAGTTTATTTTCCGATTCGATAATAGGTTGGAGAACAATTCGACTTCTATCAATACGTTGATTCAGAAATTCTCTGTCAAAGTTATTTTCAATATGTATTGCTTTTGGATCCGAAACCACAGATTCATCAGAGTTCGTACTTACCGTCTGACAGGCTCCTAAGACAAGGAGGGTCCACAAAATAACACCAAGCTGTTTCATGTCTTTATTTTTTACATTCTTAAAGTTTGTTTGGCTCTAATGGAAGATTTTTTTGGGTTCCACAAATCATTAAAAGAGTCTTTAAAAAAGAATTCTTTCATATAAGCAACAGTTCTGACAATCTTCATGTAAAAACCATTGTAAGCGCTCATTAATAAGACGTAGGGCAGTAAAGTAATTTCTTTTTTAGCCCTCCTAGATAAGATTAAAGCCAAAATAAATTGGGCTAAAATCAAAAGGGTATACAACAAAAAGTTCATCGGAACTATAAACTCGAGACTATGGGGACTAGAAAGCAAAATTTCTATGATATAATACCACCATAAAAAGTCTAAAATCACACAATACAAAATATTTTCTGCAGAACTCAACATATTACTCATCCTAAAATTACTGTTGGGGTAGAAAACATCCTTGTGCTTTCGCATTCTAAAACGCACTATGGATTTGGACCATCTAAGGCGTTGTTTGGAAAGTTTCTTAAAATTACCTGGACCTGTTGTATAACAAATAGCAGCTGGTTGAAAAGCTATTTTGTATCCCGATTTTCTGATTTTTACTGTAATATCTCCGTCTAAACCAGGTCCGTGATCATAACCACCCACCTGATCCACAATCGCAGCTCTAAACGCCCCAAATGCTCCAGATACAATTCTATAAATTCCCAATTCAGAAGTGACAACTCTTCCCAGACTGATGGATAGAATATATTCAAGAGCTTGAAGTCTTAAACATAAATTTCCCTTCCAATCTCTAATCTTGACATCCCCTCCTACCGCACCAATATTTTTATCTTTATAAAAAGGAATTAGAATTTTCTCAATAGCATCATCCTCAAAACTACAATCTGCATCTATAGCGACGATAAATATACCTGTAGCCATCCTCAAAGCATAATTTGCCGCAGATGCCTTGCCTCCACTACTCCTAGAACGGTAATATTTTAGTTTTGGGAAAATCTTTAGGCAAGACTTTGCAATTAAGGGTGTAGAATCATCTGAACCATCATCCACAAAAATAAATTCAAAATTTTGATAAGTCTGTGTTTTGATTGAATCCAACATCCTATACAAATGCTTTCCTTCATTTTTACCCGGAACAATTATGGAAATAAAGGGATATTCGTGAAATAATTTTTTTCTTGCCCTTTTATCCGCCTCGAAATCGACGTCTAGCAAAAGACTTTTGCGAATAAATACAAAAACATCAAATAAGATAAACCTGCTAAAATCAAAGATCAAGAAATACCAGAAAACTCTAGTAAACCTACCCCAACCCATATAGGTCCAATATTCTATAAATTCAAAATTCATTAGATCTGTTTTGAGTTTTGAAAAATGGCCTTTCTAACAGTTTCTTCGTCTTTTGAAACTCTTTGAATCAAATCTACATTTAGTCCTAAATTTTCAAGAAACAGGACTTTTAGACTGTTACTAAAACGCTTAATCTTGAGCTGAAAATCGTCTTTACTATCTCGGGTGAAAAGTATTATTTTATAGGGAGAGTTAATTAAGAATCTCGTTGATGAATCAAATTGAAAGCGCAACATCTCATTGATCTCACCGATTAATCTCGACTGCAAAACACCTGTCTTTTTTGTCAATTTTGATGCATTTACCCTTATCTCCAAAGTATACATCTCTGTTTCTGAGAAATTCTCCTTAAAAAATTCATAGTCCTCGAGAAACTGATTTCTTTTAACAGAAGAAGCTTGTGCTGCAATTGTGGGATTTGGGATTCCATCCCATTTGAAGGTTTCGATGTTTGATTTTGCATAGTCTGTTAAGGAATACGCATAAATTTCCTTTAATTTCAACTCGTGTAGCTCATTTATCGTATTGCAATCAAAGCATGTAGCGAGCATTTTCGAGTTGGTATAATCTGTTCCGCAGTTATTGCAAGTATTTATATGTCCCGGCCTATCGTAATCTACTCCTATGTGGAGGAGATCTTTTTGACACTTCGGGCAATTGAGATTACCGTTTTTATCCTTAAAGTCAGATTCTGGACCAACATATGCACAGCGAAAATGATGAATCATCTCTTGATATTCTTTATCTACATGGTTGCAGGAAGGACATACCTCTGTAAAATTTAAATAATTGCCGCTACAAGATTTGCAAACATGAGTTTCCTCTACCTTTTGTTTATTTAAAAATCCTTGAGAGGTCAGATTTGACAATACTTCAACAGCTCGGTCAAAATTATTATTAGAACAATTAATTACAGGATAAGAAAACCCTCCGTGAGTGTCCCTTGAGCGCACCACCTCGAGAGCCGATTCTCTCGAATATAAAAAACTTAAAACCTTTAGGGCCAAATTATCTTTTGACTGGTTTAAATCTTGAAATCTAATCTTGTCCAATTTCTTCTTCATAGATTTCAAATTACCCAATTTATAAAGTTCTTCATTTGATGAGATTTGTCCATCTATATTCGAAATACTCAACTTGGAAAGTTTTGCTGTTCCAACGTAAATTATCGGGTAAATACTCAAAGAATTAATTTGGGAAGAACGAATCTGTCTTATCAAAATCTCAGCAGTTCTCGTGTCTTGTGATTCGATGAGAATCGCATCAAAAACATCTTTTTCAATATTGTGCAACTCCTCGCCAAAGGAAATAATACGAAATCGCATACCGTCCCAGTCGAAAAATCTATTGGATGAAAAGCTAAAGAGATTGACCATAATTATATTTAAATTCTAGTGTACTTAAAAAATTTACTCAAGCTTTTTGAATTTCCAGGAAAGTCAATAAACAAGGTGTCTTCAGAGGTTGAAAACCTTATGTTACTCATATAATGCTTCTCTAAAAACTCATTGTGATCCAAGGCTCTAATGACAATATCGAAGTGATTTAATCGTTTGGAATCATAAATTTCAAATTCACCTTCCAGGGATGGGTCGCATAAATTCGGTTCATCGACAACAAGCTCAATAGAATCATTTGAATTGAGCTTACGCGCCAAATTCAACCATTTAGAATTTCTCAAATCAGACACATTAGGCTTGAAGGTAATACCTTGAAAAAGTACAGAAACACTTTGGATCTTTCTTTTAGAAACTTCCTCTAAAATAAGATCTTCCATGTGCTGAATCATTTTTTCATTGACCGCTCGAGCAGAAGAAATAACCTTACTATCTACTTCAACTTCTTTCATTTTATGAAGCAAGTAATAGGGATCTACGCTTATACAATGCCCTCCCACAAGACCAGGTCTATAACTGGCAAAATTCCATTTAGTACTCGCAGCGTCAATAACGTCGTGGCATGAAATGCCTAATTTGTTCATAACCACACTAAACTCATTTATCAAAGCAATATTCACATCTCGCTGAACGTTCTCCAAAAGCTTTGCGGATTCTGCAGTCTTAATACTGGCTGCTTTATATATCGAAGCGTCAATAACTTCTCCGTAAATAGAGGCCAATAACTCCATAGTCTCCGGTGTGTTAGCCGATACAATTTTATCAATATTCTCAACGCGCTTTCCATTTTTACCCGGATCTATTCTCTCTGGAGAATATCCTATGCCAAAATCTTCTTTTGACAGACCTGAACCCTCCATTAGAATAGGTAAACAAACTTCTTCCGTACAACCTGGATAAACCGTTGACTCAAAGACAACCACATCTCCTTTCTTCAAAACACTACTTATTGTTTCACATGCAGATATTACAGGTTTGAGATTAATCTCCATGTTATCATCTATGGGCGTTGGTACCGTTACGATAAATAATTCCGCATCTGCTATATTTTCTATCTTATCTGAGCAACAAAGATTATGATCTTTCAGCTCTTTTGAAGTCAATTCTTTGTTGGGATCAATATTGTTGTTAAGACTAGATATTTTAGAAGCATTTATATCAAATCCACTTACTCGGAAGGATTTTCCTAGTCTTAGACACAATGGCAGACCGACATAACCAAGCCCTACTACAGCAATCTTCTTAGATTTATTCTTAAAATCTTGAAATACGGAATCTCTTTTAAAAATAACTTCTAAACTTTTTCTTTTTGATCTTCTGATCACTCGTCGTTTTTTTAAACTTGTCTTCATTCTTTTTAGGGTTAATTGATTAAACGTAAATCCAATAAAATTTTATCGTGTTGGGCCCAAAATCTTCTATCTTTACTATATTTCGGGTGTATTTCTGCAACAATGTAACGGCTGGTAGGCTCGTGTTTCTTCTGAAATTCTTCTGGTGATTCCGTGGTTGACACGAAAACTTTTTCAATAAAACCAATATAGAAGTCACCACTTGGGAATATAACTTTGACTTCTTTCTTTGGAAGTATATGATCCCGATATTTCATATCAAAATATCCATTTACCGCCACGAATTCCTGATCTACAGACGACAGGACTGGATTCGATTTGGAAACATAGGAATTCTCGGCAGTATGAATAGTACTCACAATACCTGCGGACTTTGCTCGAAAGAAAACAGATTCTTCTTCCTGCTCAAAATCATTTGGAGACTCCATACTCAAAGCACTGAAAGTTCCCTTTAATCTAGTGATCTCGTATTGAAGGAGTCTAATATCGTCGCGGTACATTTGGATTTGAAAATCCAATGAATTGTATTCCTCTAAACTAATTGCATTTAAGACTAGTAATTTTTTATAGGACTCAAATTTAGATTCTAATCTATTGAGCATAGAATTTAAATTTGTCACTTCCTCTTGCTTTAAATTAATTTTCAACTTTAAATCTCTGAGTTCTCTAATCCTCTTGTCCTCTAACTCCATTTTTAATACTCTAGTTCCAGAGAGCTCATTCAACTCAATAAATTTATAACGGAATAATACATCCCCTTTTTCGACTAAATCTCCTTCCTTAACCATTAAACTGTCTAAAAAGATATCTGAATACAAAAATATCTCCTGAGATTTCAGTTTCACTTGACCGCGTGCTTCTACCACGAAATAATTTTCAAAAGCCACTGATATCAGCCAGAAACTGACACCTACAAGAGCCGAAAGGAATAAAAAACGATCCCAATTGAATCTGTATTTCGCGACATAGCCCAAATCAGCAGACTTGAAAACAGAATCCTTTTCACTAAATCTAAATTTTTTCAAAACTCTATTTTTAAGGTTTTTAAATCTTGTTTTATTAATTTTTCTATGGAAACATATTGTTCACATTCCCCAACAAAAAACTCTGTTTCCCTTTTCTTAAGGAAATCAGACGCTTCCCCATCGTTTGCCTCTACACAAATCTGCCTTGCTCCCAATGAAACGAGATAGGAGAACTGAAATTCCAAGTCAAAATCCTCACTATTGGAAAAATGCACAATTGTTGTATTCAAACTACTCTTGGGAAAATACTCTGAAATGGCATCCTCTGGAATATTCATATTAAAAACACCGTATAAATCAACGAGATTTAAATACTGCTTCTCTTTAATTCTCAATAGAGACTTTAGCAAATCGAATTGCTTTAACTTGAGGTTGATCAAATTTAAGTCTACAGGTTGCGATTTAAGTTCAGAATTCAAAAGTTCAGTCACTCGAATTTGATCCACTAAAAGATCTTGTTCTTCGACTAATCTGGTTAAATCGGAATTATTTTTACTGTAAGATTTATAAATCTCACTCTTCAAAAGCTTTTGATTTATTTGTTTCTCCCTTATTTCCAAACCATTCACAGCTTTCTTCAATTCAATTCTCTCTTTGGTGTTATTTGCACGTAAGGGGACTGTAAATCTGATGCCCGCAGATGGAAATAAGTTTGATTGGGTTTGAGAAAACGTATAATTTTCGCTTACATATAAGGCTAGACGGTAATTATTCACGGATTTCTCTTGAAATTCCACAATATCATTCATCAGCTGTTCCTCTTCCGAGTAGGTGTCAAAATCAATTTTGGTAAAATCAATTTTAAAGTATGGCAGGGAATTAGCCGTATTGAACTCAAAATCACTTAGCTTTTGATAATCCAGATTCTCGGTTTCCAATACCTCTAACTGAATCTGAATATTTGAAATTTTATAACCCAAATCTATGAGTTGCGTTCGAGATATTAAACGCTCAGAAAAAAGCTTTGAACAAATATCAAAGTATAAATTATACGCTTTCAGCTCTTCTTCTAAAATTCGTTTCTCTTCTAAATTTATAAGCTGACGAATATAAAATCCCATATACTGCATGGATCGTTTACTGTTGGACTCGCTGCTTTGGAAATTGTATAATTTAGATTTGGCTAAGGAAATTTTTGACTGGTTTTTGTAATCTAAAAGGCCCTCTTCAAAGAATCTCCATTCAATTTCTCCTCTTACACTTCCCTTGAGATATCCATTGAGATCTTCATCATAATCGTCTCTAAAATTGTAGTTAGCACGAAATTTTAGATAAAGTCCTTTATTACGACCTAAGTTTTTAGACTCTGCTGCATAAAATTGACTTTGAACTTCCTCCAAAGATTCTTCTTCAACTGGTTTTTCTAGAAAATTAATTGGCCTGGTGGTATCCATAGATAACATCCCAATAGAAACATCTATGCTTTTATCAATCTCGTAGAGAGGTTGACTCCAGTCTTGTGCTCCTGTGGCTATGGAGAACAAGAAAAAAAATGATTTGATTGCATTTCTCATCCCGCTTACATTCGAGACATTGCAGTCTCTTGGTTTAGTCTTGGGAAGGAAGTTTTAACCTAAATTAGTTAGATTGAAAAATTTTTGTTGGGGATTTTAGGTAAATACAGCTTTATTGAGGACAAACTGCTACAATTCAAAGATGAAATTCTCTAAAGTTTCTGAATGCGATCGTAAAATGCCTTGCGGTAACTGCGGCCAATTGGAATCACTTTTTTTGCCAAAAGTATCGTATTATCTTGAATATCAATGATTTCCCTTGAATTTATAATATAAGAACGATGTACACGTATAAAAACGTCCTCCGGAAGTTTTTCCAAAATACGCTTTACCGTGGAGTGAATCAAATAGCGCTCCTTTTTTAGGAAAAGATCGATATAGTCTCCATTCGCCTGAATATACAAGACATCATCCGGATTAATCTTAATCAAGCGCTTATTGACATTGACAAAAAATGAATTATCCGTTTCAGTGGTATTTATATCTAACTTGTGAATTCTTTTGACTTTATCCATAGACAGGGCAAACCTCTCTTCTGAAATAGGCTTAAGTAGGTAGTCTATCACATAGGGATATTGGTAGGCTTGAAGGGCATAGGTTTCATCTGCTGTCGTCAAAATAAACATACATTCCCTGTCGAGACTATCAATCAAATCAATACCAGAAATGACGGGCATATGAATATCTAAAAATATCAAATCAATATCGGAACGAGACTTAAGAAACTTCATACCATCCAAAGCATTATCAAAACTTCCAGCAACATTCAACATATTCGACTTTTCGCAATAGCGAGTCAAAAGCTTTAGAAAAAATTTATCATCATCGATGATAATACAATTTAAATTTTGCATCATGCTTCTTGTAATAAGTTAATTAATTGGTTGTTTATCTCTATCCAAGACTCTAAATCTCTCTTTTTCCCAGCCTTCATATCTAACTCAAGGGATTTTAGCTCTGACTCTACTTCATAGATACCAAACATGCCGTATTTGGGTTTTAAGCGATGAATTGCCGATGCCTTTGCTTCCAGGTCTTCAGACGATTTAAATAGCTCATTCGAGCTAACAAGCTCTTCCAAAAGAAGTTCTTTCATTGTATTGAAAAAAGAGACATCCCCTTCACAAAACGTTTTTAAAGGCTCCAGACTAATCATTAGAATCTATGTTTTTACTTAAACTAAAACAAAATACACTACCACTACCCAAGATAGAATTAACCCATACTTTTCCGTCGTAATAATCAATAATTTTTTTCACAATAGAAAGGCCGATACCAGTTGAGGATTCTGACTTTTCCAAAGTTTGAAAAATCTGAAATATTTTCTTGAAATAAATAGAGTCAATTCCCTTACCATTATCGCGAATACAAAATACGTAATGCGAAGGCTCTTCCGTGCAGCTAACGCTGACAAATCCCGGATCTTTATCGCAATATTTTATTGCATTACTCAGTAAATTTTGAAAGACTTGTTTGATGCGAACTCTACTAATATGCATAGTAGGCAATTTAGATTTTAAGGTTACATCTATATGCTCAGGTACATTAATGGTCTCTATCAAATCATAAAAGACTTCATTAAAATCAACCTCTTCATTATCCATCTTTCCGCGGTCTACTCTAGAATACATGAGAAGATCATCGATTAACTGATCCATGCGATCGAGCTTGGTATACAAATGCTCAAAATTATCCCGACCCTCTGCATTATCTAATTTGACAAACTCTTCCTCTATCCAATTTATAAGAGTATTCATACTTCGCAAAGGAGATTTCAAATCGTGAGATACTGCATAGGCGAAATCCTTTAATTCTTCGTTACTGAGTCTCAACTCCTGAACCAAACTCTTATTTTCTTGATTGGTAGATATAATATCCGTCATAATGACAACAGACTTTAACTGAATAGCAACCAAGCGTGCAATGGTACTAAATGCCTTTATATGATTTTCGGTAAAAAAATTAGACTTGCTGTGCTCACTGGATATTATTCCCTTCACTTTGGAATCAATAATGACTGGAATGGATAACCTGCAATTCATTTTAGGATCTACCTTTTCATTGTCCTTCAATGCCTCTGAGTTATAAATTTTATAGGTCTTGCTGCGCACTACCTCCTCATCGATAGAATCTTTTACATATACACACTCCTCCAAAATAAAATCACCATATACTGAACCGCTATAGGCTAAACACGATATTTCCTCAAGTTCATCTACTATTTGGAAGGCACAATGCTCAATATCTAAAAACTCAATTATACCAGAACATACCCCGTTAGCGAGCTTGACAACATCTGTCTCTCCAATAAAAGATTGTAATAAGGTATTAATTCCTTTTATAAAGGTCTCATTTCTAAGCTCTTCTTCAATATTTTCGATAAGGGATACCTGAAAAGATTCTTTCTTCTCTTGCAAATAAAAAGACGACACGGTAGTATTTGCCCAAATTGACAAGCCTGATTTTGCGATATATCGCTTCTTCATTGAAAAATTGTTTACCAACCCCTCATTTAACTCCTTAATTTTAATTTGGCTCGCCGCCAAGTCTTCGGCATGAGTTATATCTTCCATCTTTAGGTTTGCAAACTCCTCTTGACTATATCCCAAAAGATTTGAAAAAGACTGATTTACTTTTACAAGGTTACTTCCTTGAGACAAAACAATTCCCAGAACAGAATTGTCAACAATAGCGTCCAATTGCATTCTTTGCTCGATAAAAGACTTTTCACGTTGTTTGGCAAGTGTAATATCTCTAAAAACCCCTAAAGCAAAGAGGGGTTCGCTCGAATCCTTGTCTTCTAGAAGATTGGTATTTACCTGAATCCAATGAATCTTACCATTTCTGTCAATTATTCGAATCTCGGAATTAAACAGTCGTTTCTCTTTTAATAAACTCAAATAATGTCGATACCCCACGGATCTATCCGGAGGATATATAAGCTGTTTGAGATTTGGGCTTTCATATTGAGATAGTGCAAAAAGTTCATTCGCTGCGCGGTTAAACTTTAGAATGTTACCAAACATATCAAAAATGATATATCCATCGAGCATTATTTCAATAAAACTCTCCAGCTCCAAAGACTTTTCTTCCGCTATGGACTTTAGTGTTTTATTGCTGTTTTCGAGCTTTAAATTAGCGTTGTATAGCTCGAGAGATTTTTTTTCAAGAATTCGCTCCGCAGCCTCGCGCGCTTTGCGCTCTCGTTGGATTTTTCTTAATAATATTTCTGAATTTTGAATCAAATTAAAAATGTAAATGAAATTCAACCGCCGAGGCATCTTCATTTATAGGGGTCATCTCTATCCTGCAACTGCGATTGTAATGCGCAAAAGTTCCCTCCATTAGGCCTTTGGCAAAATAGGACATGGAGCGTTGAGAATAGTAATTCATATGCATGTAATTATCCGTTCTTGATATTGTATCGAATCTAGGCAACTCTGCCTCAGGATAAATCTTTCGAACATGCACGTGTATATGGGAGTCTATAGATGCCATAAATTCAACAGGATCGCTATAGGAGCTCACAATATCCTTGTAATAAGTCAAAATGACTGAGAAAAAATACTTTCCAAAAACATAGAGTAAATCATTAGTAGAGGCCTTGAGTTCATCTCCTAAATTAGTCAATAAAACAAGCATCTCCGAAAAATCATAAGTTCCTACAGCGGTATAAACACCATTGGACTCCAATTTTTCCTTGGTCAGGATTTTATCCACGAGTTCATATCCGTGATCTTTTTCAACCATCTTCAGAAATTCATCAAAAATTAGTCCTTTCACAGCAATTGGTTTTTTGTACAAAAAGAAAATATACTCGTAATCATGTTTTCGTATTCTTCTAATCGCAGTGGTTTGATAAAATAGCCTAAAACATCCAATTCAGAAATTCTGTCAATATCGGTTTGATTCGATGAGCTAGTAATGACTAAAACCGGAAGGCGTCTATGGATGTTTATTAGTTTGAGAAATTCTTCTCCATTCATCCTAGGCATATTCAAATCCAATAATATCATATTTACTTTTAGCTTTTCGTCATTAATTAGACTCAAAGCTTGCTCACCATTGGTAGCGACAATTACGTTCACCTTAGGAAAATGTTTAGACATTATTTTCCTAAACTTCAATTGCTCAATTTCCTCGTCCTCAACGAACAGCACATTTTTAAACATATTATCTAATATAATTCATTTAAGGGCAAAAAAAAAGGCGATTCCAATGGAATCGCCTTTTTTTTGATAAATCTACAAGATTAGTAGTACATCGCTCTATTGTCAGTAATATCTGCAGCGTCCTGTAAAGCTTCATAAACTTGAGCAAAACGACTTTCATTGCTAGATACTATTTGATTTCTAAACGTTTCGTAGTTCGGTAAAGCCTCCGCTTCCTTTCTACTCATAACTTCGATGGCAAAAACACCATTCTTTCCTTCAATACCAGAAACTAGTTCTCCGATAGGAGCACCGGCCATAGCACCTACAACAGCAACCTCTCTTCCAATACCTACTATTGTTGGACCAGCCATTGTCATTCCATTTACGTTTCTAAGCGGTTGCTCAGTAGCATCAGAAATTTCCTTTAGGCTTGAACCCTTCATTTGTTTGATTAGAATCTCAGCCTTCTTTTGTTTCTCTAGGATAGGCCTAACACGATTCACCGCTTTTTGAGCAGACATCAAACCTTTATCTGTCATTCCAACAACTCTTATGACAGCATAAGAACCATTATCCAGATCAAATCGCTTAACAGAACCAACTTCTGTATCTTTCTCAAATGCCCATCTCACAACTTGTCGGTTTGGACCTAAAACAGAGATGTTCTCTGTAAGCTCGGTGATATTGTTAATCGGTAAAACAGAATAACTGTTCTCTTTTGCAAATTCGTTGAAATCCGATCCTTCACTAACTTGAAAAGCAAAACTTTCAGCCTTTTCAAAAAGAGAATTCTCAGTAAATTCAGAGGCAACTATCTTACGAGAAAGCGTATTTATACGCACCGCAGTTTGTACATTTTTTCTTCCAGTTACTTTCACTACATGAAAACCGAACTCCGTTTCTATAACAGCAGTAGCTCCTTTTTTAGAAGAAAAACAATAATCTCTAAGACCTGGTACCATTCTATTGTAACCAAACCACTCTAAATCTCCACCTTTTTCTGCAGAAGTTACATCAGCAGAAAACTCTTTAGCTAAAGATGCAAACTTTGAAGACCTTCTATTTACAACAGATAAGATACTGTCTGCTCTTTTTTCTGCCGCTTCTCTGCTAAGAGTAGCATTTGTATATCTCGAACCTACAAATGGAATCAAAATATGACTTGCTCTAACAGAATCTGGCATTTGCTCTTTGGCCATTACTTTGGAAAGTTTTAAGTAACCATTTTCCTTGTAAGGTCCGACAACAGAATTTACCTCTGCAGCAAATATTTCATCTGAAGCTCCTCTAGACAAGGTGTTCTTAAAATAAAAGTTATCATCTACTGGCAAATCAGAACCATTCTCTTCTATAAAGAGAATTGCATTATCTGTATTTTTGAATCCTTTTACCACATCTGTAGATTTAGTAGCAGAATTATACTCTTCTCTATCGTTATTTAAGCTCTCTAAATCTTCAAAAATCTCTTTCTCATCAGCTTCCGAAGCTACCAAATCAAATTTCACGTATTCGATATCTCTCAAAGCTTCTGTTTGAAACAAAGCGCTATTGGCTTTCATATAGCTTTCGATTTCACCTCTAGAAACTTTGATGTCAGCAGAAGGAACAGAAGTGTATGGCAAATACACATATTTTGCATTGATTTGAGAATTGTCGTCTTGATACTTTTGCTCTCCCTCTTTCAGAGAAGCACTAGCACCTTGACTCAACATAAAGGCATAAGTGGATTGCTCCAAATTGCGTTTTACGTTGCGTTCAGTTTGCAACCAGTTAGACCAAGCTCGAAGTGCATCTGTATCACCCGCCTCAGCATCTAATTTGATTGTTGCCAAATACTCTTTGAGCATATTTTCATCAAACATTCCAATTTCGTTTTGGAAAGCTGGATTACCTTGAATGGAAGGAATATTTACAATAGCATCCCAAATATCTTTTTCTCCGATAACAACGCCAGCAAGATCTAATTGCTCGCTGTATAATTTTTCACTCAACAAAGAATTCCAAACTGCATTGACTGCTTGTACTTGACTAGATCTATTTCCTGTATTGGCTTTATATGCTTCAACTTGAGCAGAAAACTCTTCTCTCGAAATCACCTCACCATTTACTTCACCTACAGAGTTCACCTTGCTAGAATTGAAGAAGTCCATAATATCTTGAGGACTTGCAACAAATGCAAATAGAGCCATACCAATGATTACAATCAGTAACCAAGAGCGCTCTCTAATTTTTGATAATATTGCCATTATTTAAAACGTTAATTATGTATTAAGTGTGCGAATATACATTTTGTAATTAAAAAAAGAAAGGGAAATAAGGTATTATTCGTCTTTGTTCAAGAGCTTTATTTCCACCGTATCTATGCGAGATGAGCTCACCTTTAAAATCGTTATTTCAAGATCTAAAAAACGAAGACTTTCCCCTTTGGCAGGAATATATTCCAAGTGGGAAATAATAAATCCACCCAAGGTCTCATAGCTTTCCGATTCCGGCAGCTTGAGGTCGTAAACCTCGTTTAGGTAATCGATCTCGTGACGGGCCGAAAATACAAAGAGCCCCTCCTCCAATTTATCTTCTATCAGTACAACCTTATCGTGCTCGTCCTCGATCTCTCCGAACAACTCTTCTACAATATCCTCTACCGTTATAATACCTGCGGTTCCTCCGTATTCATCCAGAACAACGGCCATACTCTTTCTTTTTTTGATAAGCGCGTTTAGAACATCCCCAATCAACATCGATTCGGGTACTAGCTCCACTGGAAGTAGCATAGATTTGATACTCTGAGGAGATTTGAATAATTCAAAAGCGGGAACATATCCCACAATATCGTCCAAGGTACCTTTAAAAACAATTATTTTTGACAAACCCGTTTGAACAAATAAATCTCTTATTACATCTACCTTCTCTCTGAGTTCTAGGGCGCGAATTTCCGTTCGCGGAATCATGATTTCACGAGCCTTTACATCGTGGAATTCTAAGGCGTTTTGAAAAATTTGTATTTCGGAGTCTACTTGCTCTTGGTCGACACTAGTTTCCAACTGCTGACTAATATAATTCCCCAATTCCTCTTTGCTAAACTCCCCTTTATCTGTGGACTCCGTGGTATTGAAAAAAACCTTTAACAAAAAATCAGAAAGCCCAGTAATCAAAGCGGTAAACCAATAAAACAACAGATAGAACAGATACGCGGGCAAGGTAAAAATCTTTAGAACCTCGTTGGCGTAAATTTGAAAAATAGTCTTGGGAATAAATTCTGCTGTCACCAGAATAATAAGGGTTGATATTACGGTTTGAATAAGCAACAGGGTAAACTCGTTGAGCCCGGTATTTGAAAAGAGATTCATAATCAAATCCCCCATAAAAAAGGAATATACAACTAGAGCGATGTTGTTGCCGACAAGCATAGTTGTTATAAATCTCGAAGAATCTTTGGTCAATCTTCTCAAAATAGAAGGCAAAAAACCATCGCGTTTTTTTTCGAGTTCAATATGAAGTTTGTTACTCGATATAAATGCAATCTCCATACCTGAGAAAAAGGCAGACAATAAGATGGAGATAAGTATTACTAAAATTTCGTTCATTTGAGTATTTACTCTCGGTTTTTTCTAAAATTTCTTCTAAAGAAAAACATCCCAAAAGCAAGTACACCAAAGCCTGCTTTTAACCAAGTCTCACCAGAGGTGTCTTGACGTATTAGTGCTACGGCAGTCTCTCCGAAGAAAAGTACTCCAATAACAAAATAAATCCATTCCATAACTTGTGCCATCTTATTCATCTATTCTTCTTTTATAATTCCATCACCTGATACTCTCTTCATAATCCAATCACTTAAGTCTTGATTAGATTCAAAACCAAAACCCTCGATGATACCATCACCTTGAGCTAAAGTAAACCTTTTTTCGGTAAAGAAATAATTTGACTTATCGTCCCAGTAGAGCTCTGTAGTCTCTAAGCGACTGCCGTCCAAGTAATTCAAAACCACAACGTTGCCCTCAATCTTTGAAAGAGAGGTATTGGAATAAGTAATCGCATAGTCTCCCCAAACTCCAATTGAATCGTTACCTTGATTTTTAAAACTCGTGATAAGGATACCTTTTGGAAACTCATTATACGGATTCATCTTGCGATTGGAGAAATCCAACAAAATAGGTGTTTCCATCTTGGAGGAGACTCTCCCAGAATCTTTATAAACGTGAGCTACGTTTTCCGCATATCCCATCGGTAGATTCTTATCTGCAAAAAAATCTTTGACTTCCTCAGAGGAATTTGTACAAGAAAAAAACATTGCGAGGAGCACAGCTCCTGCAATGTTTTTCAAATATTTTTTATGTTTAGAATCTTCTTTCACCTATGGTATTGTAACCGTTTCGTTAATCCAACACTTGATTGTGTAATTCGTACCAGCTTGCATTCCACTTGTAAAGACCATTGTTTTATCTGGAATTTGCTGACGGTAATTGTTTATATACTTTTGAGCAACTTTGGAAATCGCAGGGTCTAAACGTTTCGCTCTAGAAGCGTAATTTAAAGCGGCAACATAAGTCATTTTCTTCTCAAATACATTAGATCCACAACTGTTAGCTGACTTTGCATATAAATCTGCAATTAGCAAATAGGCTTGTCCGTATCCTGGCTTTAAAGCAATCGCTTGTTTGGCAGCTCTTCTAGCGGCAACCTTATCTGTTTTACTAGATAAATTAGCAACTTTCATAAGGTATTTTGCCTTTTTGTTTGGATCGGTCTCTTGCTCAATAGCTTGTTTGAAATATTGAGTAGCTTTTGATTTTTCTCCATTTTTCAATAGAACACCTGCATAAAAAACAGAAGCCTCCGGAGAAGGAGATGCTATTTGATATGCATCCACCAGACTCACATAAATATCCGCATCTGTACAATCTTTGTTGTACATACGAGATACTGCTCTTTGCAACCATTTTCCATTATTTCTATTAGCTTCTAAATTTTTAGAGTAAAGAGCAACCAAGTTATCGCAAGACGCAATCGTAGTCAACCTACCATCTAACCTTGCTTGAATCTGACTCAAAAGTATTAGGTTTTTCTCGTAAGCATTTTTATACTTTTCTTCCTTAGCTGTCAATTCTTCCCCATTATCCAACTTTGTATTGTAAGCAGATAATTTCGTAGAATAACCATCCATTTTTTTATTAACCCCTTCGACTACATCGTCATAGGTATCAAAAATAAATTGAACGTCCGTATCTTTATTTCTTTCGACAACCCCATCAAAATATTTAGCAAGTGCTTTCCCTCCCATTTTAGAAGGTTCTGCTTTAAAAGCCTTTTCGTAAAGAGCAAAAACCTCATCTGCAGTCAAGCCCTTTTTCTCCATAGAAACTGCATAATCCGAATACACTTTTCCTTGATCTTTTGGGTAATATTCTAGACGTTGCTCGTAAACTCTTTGAACCAAAGCCAAAGCAGCAGGTTTTTCAGCCTCTGTAGCGTTATCGTATCTGTGCTCTGCAATTTTAATCCCCTTCTTGTAGAGGTTTACCGAAATCTTTGGGCAATTATCCATACACCACATCCAATTCTCATAGGCAGCATCGTAATTATTTGCTTTTAAATCTCCACTAAACAGATTGTACTTTGTATTACACTCTTTACCCTTATCTTCCTCTTGAGCGGTTCCACTCAAAGTTCCAAGGAAGAACAACATCATAAAAGTCAATTGCGATAATGTTTTCATCATTTTACTATAAATTTATTTCTTAATTAATCTGTCTTTTTACAAACCATCTGTCCAAGAGGGCTACTCCCAACCTGATATTGACATAGTTTTCCTGGACTAAGCCATTTCCATTCATACCCTTTCGGCCAAAATCTACACCTATATTGACTTTAGAACCGGAGCGTTTCATAGGTAATCCTATTCCAAAAGCCATGCCATAATCCTTAACGGACTCGAAGCTTCCATTATTATTTCCATCAATTAGGAGACCCGTATTCTCAAATTGAAAACCCATTCTATAGGTTGCTCTCGCCCAATAGCTCGATATGGAATTATAATTTGGAGTGTAGTTCCCTCCAAAAGCAATCTTACTGTAGTTAGCATATCTAAATTTATCTCCAGATTCAAAAGCATCCCCAACCTGACGAATTGGAGCGCTAAAATTATAATCAATTTCCGCAAACCACTTGTTCACTTTTCCATACCCAAAACCTAAAGAAGTTCTCATTGGATAAGTAATATCTCCACTTACAGCAACCGGAGTATCATCTCCTCTTGGAATATCTTCTCCTAACTGCAAATTAATGGGAAAGAAAAATTGATTTCCAGTAAATCTAGCATCCGCTTGAAGGTTAAACTTGGCTCCTACATTTAATAGGTTATCGTCAAATGTATTTTGGTAGAGAAAACCTATTTTACCTCTAAAACCATTGACATTAGCATCGGTAAAATATCGTGTACCATATTGTACATCTCTTCTTTGATTCAAAATATTGTGCTCGATGTTTCCAAAGACATATTCTCCTTCAACACCCACAGATAAGTTTTTGAGCATCTTAAAACCAACACCCATAAAAACGCGATTGGTGGCTCCAGTACCTCGATATTGATTGGACTCTATCGAGTTTCCAAATTCATCATTAGTTACACTAACCAGAGAATACCCCACATTTGAGGCCGGCATTAAACCGAGAAGCATCCCTGCATTTCTACCTAAGGGAAAACCTAAGGTCAGATAAGATACAGATGCAACCGTAGCTTTGTCCTTATTATCCCCTTGAATAATATTTAAAGTATTGTGAACGGCCGCTACTCCAAAACTCGTAAAACGCATAGATGATAAGGCAGCAGGGTTGGTAAAACCAACTTGAACCCCATCGCTGTAGGCTACTCCAATTCCTCCCATAGATACTTCTTCCACAGTCTTACTTCTCACAACATCTCCCAAACCAATATATGAATACGGTGAAGCAGTTCCGTTTTGAGCAGAAGCTGACACCGATAAAAATAGTAAGGCTATAAAATATAGGTATTTCATTTGTCAATCTAAATTAATAGTCATTATAGACTCCAATCCTTCTAGAACCAGATTTTGATTCGCAAATATGCTATTTTTTAATTGACTTGCCAAATGAAAAGCATCTCCTCCGGTCAAAAGAACACGCAAATTTTCAAATTCGCTTTTATAGTGTGAAATCATTCCATCAATTTCCAAGACAAGTCCTCTTTCAGCGCCTACTCTCATACTAGTTTCGGTAGTCTTACCCAACCATATTTCAGTAGGTCTCGAATCGAGCAAAGGCAGACCATCGGTAAAGCTATTCATCGCTTTGTAACGCATTACTAAACCGGGAGAAATAGCACCACCCAAATACTCCCCAGAGGAATTGACAAAGTCATAGGTTACACAAGTCCCTGCATCGATAACAAGTGTATTAAAACCAGAATATAATTTTATGGCACTCGCCGCCAAAGCCAATCGATCAAGACCTAAAGTATCTTTGGTTTTATAATGATTTTCAAAAGGCATACGCATCGCTCTATTCAGAGCGACAAAATCGTAATCTGTCTTCAAAAAGTCTACATTATTCTTTACGCTTGAAAAAAATCTACGCTTAATATCGTGAGTTGTTAAAATTTTATTAATTGTAAAAATTAAATTCTCTTGATCACAAGATATATGCTCTTTTAAACTACCATCCTCGAAAACAGCTACTTTGATTCGAGTATTGCCTACATCTACTATTAAATCCATTTATCAGTTCTAAACGGACCAAAGATAACTAAGATTTTTTTAAATAATTTGTTTGGTAATTAGAATAAATTCGTTGTATATTTGCCTCCGCAAACAGCGAGGTACCTTAGCTCAGTTGGTAGAGCAACGGACTGAAAATCCGTGTGTCCCTGG
>JBELHR010000003.1:88369-92337 GCA_042091275.1 Flavobacteriaceae bacterium | reverse complement strand
AGGGAATCCCATCTTAATTTAGTTTTGGGTATAAAAAAAACTATGCGCAGCATTTGGTTTTTATGTTTGATCAAGGATACCGTTTCGGGATGCCCGAAGGGAATCCCATCTTCATTTAGGTTTGGGTATAAAAAAAACTATGCGTAGCATCTGGTTTTATAAGGAAGCTGTTTCTTTAACGACTATCTTTACACTAAAATCATAATTATGTTCGGAATATTTAAAAAAAAGACCCCTCAAGAAGTTTTACAGGCTAAATACGAGAAGCTTTTGAAAGAAGCACATAGCTTATCTACCACAAATCGCTCAAAAAGTGATGAGAAAACTGCGGAAGCGGAGAAAGTTATGGACGAAATCGTTGCTTTAAATAAAAAGAGTTAAACCAAATAAAAGTTTTGTTTAGCTTTTTTAACAAAAGATTAAACAAAATAGTTGTGATAAAATTTAGAGATGAGGTAATTTAGATGAAACTAAAAAATCTATCATGAAAAACTTTATCAAAATTACCAGTGTGTTTTTTGTAACACTTTTAATCGCATCTTTCACCAGAACAATGCAAAGCGACAAAACAATCGTTGGTGTTGCTGCGGGAAATGAAAATTTTACAACTTTAGTAGCTGCTGTAAAAGCCGCTAATTTAGTAGAAACACTAAATAGTGCTGGTCCTTTCACTGTTTTCGCTCCAACTAATGATGCCTTCGCAAAGTTACCAGAGGGAACAATACCTACTTTACTAAAACCTGAAAACAAAGGGTTGTTAACAAGTATTTTGACCTATCACGTTGTGGCAGGAGAATTTAAAGCTGCTGACGTGGTGAAAGCTATTCAAGCCAATTCTGGATCATTTGCTATTAAAACGGTTCAAGGTGGAACTATTACCGCTACACTTGAAGGAGGAAATGTAATTTTAACGGATACTAAGGGTAACAAGTCCAAAGTAATTATCGCTGACGTAGCTGCTTCAAATGGAGTTATTCACGCGATTGACACTGTGGTTATGCCATAAGACTTCCCATAATCTTGTCTACAGAAAACCATCCTAACAGATGGTTTTTTTTGTTTTAACTATTATTCTGCATATTAGTGTAAGTCCTGCCAAATTGCTGGTATTCTTAAAAATATTCGGTTGAAACTACTTACCTTTAATTAACTATCAAGCACTTTTTAGGGGTAAGAGGTTATGTTTGATAGCAAGGCTGTCTTTATGATGGCCTTTTTTTATGCCGTAAAACAGGATGCATTAGATTCTTCAAGTTCGAATATCAGTCTGAGAATTTCATTTCTTTGTTCCGTATAGGATTGCTCATCGATGAGACCAGTTTCTAGTTCCCGTAATAGTTTATCGAGATCTACTTCATAAGCATCTCGTTGTTCGTAGACTATGGAACAATATCCGTCTTCTCCGCTGTCTATGGAGCAAGCAGCTAAGGAAAAGAGTATAATAATCAATGTAAGTGTTTTTCGCATTCTCGGATTTTTAGTTTTCAAATTTATTTAATTTTAGACAAGATGGTTTAATTATTTTGTAATTTTAAGCCGGAAAATTAAGTCACATGGTGAAAAATGAAAAGTTTTGGTTTGCAGTTTTTACAAATCCTCGAGCAGAGAAAAGAGTTGCAGAAAGACTAGAATTAGAAGGATATGAGGTTTATCTGCCTCTTGTTACTACTGTGAGGCAATGGAGTGATCGAAAAAAGAAAGTCAAATTACCTCTTATAAATTCTTATGTTTTTGTTCGCACTACAAAAAAGGAATTGCGTGGTACATTAAATACTCCGGGTGTGGTATGTATTTTGACCTATCTAAGAAATCCTGCAATTATCAGGAATCACGAGATAAATAATATGAGGATTCTACTCAAACAGGTGGTTGATGAAGATGGTTTTCAAACTATCAAATCAGAAGATCTTGCCAAAGGAGAGGCTGTAGAAATCTTACAAGGGCCTTTCAAAGGTTTATCCGCTGAGTATGTACAACATCAAGGAAGATATGACGTTGCATTGAGAATCGAAGCTCTCGGAAGTGTAATTCTCATTCACGTAGACCAAGAACATATTAGAAAGATTTCTGCATGAAAAATTTTGGACTAATTGGAACTGCTGGTTATATAGCTCCTAGGCACCTCAGAGCAATAAAAGAAACTAATAATAACCTAGTTGCTGCTCTAGATCCCTCAGATAGCGTTGGGGTCATTGATCAATTTTTTCCGAACGCCGCTTTTTTTGTGGAGTACGAGAGATTTGATAGGCATTTGGACAAGTTAAATAGAGAACTTAAGCAACCTTTAGATTATCTTTCGATTTGCACACCTAATTATTTACACGATTCTCATATTCGTATGGCACTGAGATGCGGAGCCCATGCGATTTGTGAAAAGCCTTTGGTTTTAAATCCATGGAATTTAGATGCCCTGCAAAAAATTGAAAAGGAGTCTGATAAACAGGTGAACACTATTTTGCAATTGCGATTACATCCTAGTATAATCGCTTTAAAAGAAAAGATAGAGAAGGCTCCAAAGGACAAGATATTTGAGGTGGATCTCACCTATTTAACCTCCAGAGGAAGCTGGTATTATGCTTCTTGGAAAGGAGATATTCAAAAATCTGGAGGTATTGCAAGCAATATAGGCGTTCATTTTTTTGATATGTTAACTTGGGTTTTTGGAGGTGTCAAGGAAAATATCGTCCATTTGCATGAGCACGATAGAGCATCTGGATATATGGAACTAGAAAACGCAAGAGTTCGTTGGTTTTTGTCAATCAATGAAGAAACTTTACCTGATGAAATTAGAGCTAAAGGACAAAGAACCTATCGCTCGATAACTGTGGATGGCGAAGAAATAGAATTTAGCAATGGTTTTTTTGATTTACATACAACTAGCTATGAACGCATATTGAAAGGTTCGGGATTTGGTTTGGAAGATGCCAGAACTTCAGTCGAAATAGTCCACGAAATACGAAACAAAAATGTCACTATAGGAGGAGGTCAAAGGCACCCCTTAGTCGATTTACCTAAATCTAAACACCCTTTTTATAAATGAAAATATTAGTAACAGGAGCTGCTGGCTTTATTGGATTTCACCTCTCAAATGTATTGGTAGCGGAGGGACATCAGGTAGTAGGTATGGATAATATCAACGATTACTATGATGTCAATCTGAAATATGCTCGGCTAGAGGCTTTGGGGATTAAAAGATCAGTTGCTGAGCAATGGAAAGAGAATATCACTAGTTCTATTTTTGAAAATTTTAGTTTTCAGCGTCTAGGTCTTGAAGACAAACAAGGATTAGAAAATTTATTCTCTACATACCAATTTGATGTAGTTTGTAACCTTGCAGCTCAAGCAGGTGTTCGCTATTCTCTTGAAAACCCCGATGCCTATGTCGACAGTAATTTGGTTGGTTTTGTCAATATTTTAGAATGCTGCAGATATCATAAAATTAAGCATTTAGTTTATGCTAGCTCTTCAAGTGTCTATGGAACTAATACCAAAATTCCTTTTTCTACAGATGATACCGTAGATCATCCGATAAGTCTTTATGCAGCTACAAAAAAGAGTAACGAGCTTATGGCTCACACGTATAGTCATCTTTTTAATTTGCCGACTACAGGTCTTCGCTTTTTTACCGTTTACGGACCATGGGGTAGACCAGATATGGCCTTGTTTTTGTTTACCGAGGCAATAATCCAAGGAAAGGATTTAAATGTTTACAATCACGGAAATATGGAGCGCGACTTTACCTATGTTGCGGATATCGTGGAAGGTGTAAAGCGAATCATCGAAAAACCAAAATCACAAGAAGACTTGTATAAAGTTTATAATATCGGAAATAATAATTCGGTAAGATTAATGGACTTTATTGGAGAAATTGAATCTCAAGTGGGTAAAAAAGGGAACAAAGTCTTTATGGATATACAGCCTGGAGATGTAGCCAAAACATGGGCGGATGTACAAGATCTTATTCGAGA
>JBELHR010000003.1:82434-88269 GCA_042091275.1 Flavobacteriaceae bacterium | reverse complement strand
AGGTTTGTTCCTGACTCTTTTGATTATTCCTTAGGAGAGAAGATCAAATTACCCCTATCTTTGTAATATGAATAAGGTTTTTATTATAACTGGTGCTGCGGATGGAATAGGTAGGGCTTGTGCTGTTGCCTTGGACAATATGTTTCCCGATAGTATTTTTGGTCTTGTGGATATTCAAGAGTCTAAACTCAACAGTTCTGCGGTTCTTTTAAAGAAGGCATCAACAGTCGAGAAGATTCTGTGCGATGTAGCAGATTTTGATATTATCAACGAAAAATTAAGTACCTTTTTAAGTCCTTACAAGCGTTTAGACGCTATAATTAATTCTGCCGGATATATAGAGCCATTCAGTATAGAACACACTCCTATGGATCTTTGGAATAGGACTTTTAATGTAAACATTCACGCCGTTTTTAACCTTACAAAACTGGCAATTCCTTATTTAGAGAAAGTACAAGGGCGACTAGTCAACATTGCCTCGACCTCTGCGAGTTCTCCTCGACCGGGTTGGACCGCTTATGCGGCATCTAAAGCTTCCTTGTTAAACTTTTCGTTGTCAGCTGCCCAAGAGCTCGCGCCAAAAGGTATAAAAGTTTATAATATTTCTCCGGGAAGATGTGCGACGGTTCTCAGAAAAAGACAGGCTCCTAATGAAGATCCGAATTCGATTATGCAACCAGAAACTGTGGGGGAATTTGTAGCAGATCTTATGTCAGAAAAGGGAGATCACCTTCACGGTCAAGACCTTATCATTCGCAGACATATTAGACTTTAGTCTAAAATATTGCAATTATTCAAAATTAAACGACTCAGGTATTTCTTGTTTTTTTTAGTAGCTATTGTTCTTAATAGTGCTGTATGTCCGGTATG
This sequence comes from Flavobacteriaceae bacterium, assembly GCA_042091275.1. Lineage (GTDB taxonomy): Bacteria > Bacteroidota > Bacteroidia > Flavobacteriales > Flavobacteriaceae > JBELHR01. The sequence goes on along the minus strand of JBELHR010000003.1, from coordinate 87,399 downwards.
ATGGGTGTCAGTTCCGACAAAATCATATAAGCCCTCCTCTAGCAGTTTATAGGAGGTTTTTTGGACTTGTTTCCCGTAGTGGGAGGTCAGGGATAAAAGGTTCAATTGAAACTTACAACCGTAATTTTTTAAGCTTCGATATTCCTCGATTTTACCACCGTAAAAATTATAGCGTTCGGGATGGGCCATTATAGGCTTTAGTCCAGCGAGTTGAATTTCAAACAAAAGCTCTTTTAAATTGTTGGGAGCATTAAAAAAAGACATTTCAACCAAGATATATTTGGATTTACCAAAGGTCAAAACAGCTCCAGCTTTTAGTTTATTGTAAAAGTCATGATCCAACAAGTATTCCGAGGCGGCATCCAGACTCACATCGATATTTCGTTTTTTGAGTTCCTCTCTGAGCTCATCTCTCTTTTGTAGGATAATCTCGGGAGTGTTAGGATAAACCTCGGCCATGGTATGTGGCGTAGTTATAAAACGCTTAATCCCGTTATTCGCCAGTTTTTCGATAAGTTCGATGGAGTTATCCATATTTTTTGAACCGTCATCAATACCTGGTAACAGATGAGAGTGAATATCTATAAAACCTTCCTGAAAGATTTCAGTGATTGGAAGTTTTTTGGAGCCAAACAGCATTTTTACTTGTTTAATGGACTCCGAAATTAACGAAAATTAATCAATTCAGGCTAAAAGACCAGGTTTTTCCTACCGATGAATTACCAGCGGTATCCTTGACGACTACATACCAGTAATAGGTTGAATTTCCCGTCAAATCCGCGACGTTATGATTGGTTTCTGTCAGATCTTCTTCAAGTAGTTCCGGATTGTCTATGTCGGTACCGAAATAGAGATCAAATGTGAGGGTATCACCATCTAAATCCTCTGCTTCCCAAGACAGGGCCATACTCGTTTGGTCATGTGTACTACCATCTTCCGGAAGTAGGAGTTCGGCATTGAATGGCACGTAATTAATGCTACCGTCATCCTCTGTAATGAATTGCCAAGTAGAACTGTATTCACTGGAAGCTTGCTCTCCATCGATAGATTTCACCCTCCAAAAGTAATGCACGCCTTTGTTGAGATTAAAGATCTTGGAAGTGTTAGCAGTTTTTCCACTTCGTTCTATATTGGCAAAGCCTTCGTCAGATGCTATGTCGATTTGATATATCAAATCATCTCCATCGGGATCAGTCGCAGCAGACCAACTGAACTCTAAGTCTAGAACTTGACACAGAGAGTTGTTTGTAGGACTCAAAGCGACGGGTGTATTTGGATTCTGATTGATAACATCTGGTTCTTCAGAGCCAGAGTCGGAGCCACAAGAGAACAAAACGATACTCAGAATCAAACAGGATAATTTGTTTATAGTATTTGTCATAATTATTTTTTTATGATTCTCTGAGTCTCTAATAGTTTTGTGTCAAATCGTAGATAGTATAAGCCTTTTTTTAGCTCAGAGAAATCAAAAGCACGATTTTCATCCCTCTTTAGGACAAAGGATTTGACCATCTGCCCCATTTGATTGTAAACTTGGACTTCAGTTTCATTGATATCTGGATGATTTAGGCTAATGTTTGCATTATCTACAACAGGATTTGGATAAATAGATACCGACTTTTGCGGAATATAATGCACCACATCTCCCTCGCATTCGACAGCAGTTTTTAGTGTTATTTTGTCTCCGGGTTTTCCCCATACAGGTATGATCTCATCAGAGGTGTCAAATTGGAATTCATCGTTGATATAAATTTCATAAGGTGCAGAACCACTAGCTATAGAAACTTGAGTCAATGCGAGATCTTGACTGTCTAATGTGTTTTGTGTACCGGCCTGAAGTGAAGTTCCTTCTTGAATAGTAAGATAGTAATACTGCTCGTAGTCTTCTTCGTCTAAAATAGTAATTTTGAGTTCATAGGTAGCAGGAGATAAATTTGTCGCAGCCCAAGTCGAGCTAAAGTCATATTCTTCTCCATTAAATAATATGCGATAATTATTATTCTCTTTGGTCGTCAAGGTAATTTGACCGTTGTTTTTTCCTTGACAGGATTCCCCGAGACTTTCGATAGTATAATTGTCTGCTGGTAAAACAAAAACGGGACATCCTTGGTTATTTACCTCAGTTCCTAATGGTGTATTTGGACATTGATCTATGGCATTTGGCACTCCATCCTTATCGTTATCTCCCGACCCATCATCTAAAGGATCTTGTAAAGGAGAGGAGCTATAGATTCTGTATTCTCCAGGTTTTAAATTGAATTGTTGCGAACCGGAGCTAATTTCAGATTCTTTTCCTGAGAAATATTCGTAAAAAGTACCTGTACTTGGAAATTCTACTTCGAGAATAGCTAAATCTGTGCCGAAGTTAGTCAGTACCACAAAATCAATATCTTCCCCGTCTATGGTTAGATTTTTAGCCAAACCACTGCCTTCTAAGTTGTAGTTTAAGCTATTTAAATCCTTGTAGTTTTTTCTAAGCCCATTTACAGTAGCAACAGTAGAGGCGACATGAGATCTATTTGGATCGTCCAAGTAATCCCATTTCACTGGTTTTCTTCCTGTTCTTCCATTTTCATCAATAGATATATCATAGCCAAGCTCACCAAACTGCCATATCATTTTTGGTCCAGGAGAAGACAAGTAAAGTACCTGTGCCGCTTCTAATCTCTCTAGGGCAGTCGGAAGTTCTTTTGTACTATAACTTCCATTTTCACTTCCAAAAGTCAGTGCTTTGTAGATAATTCTCTCTTCGTCGTGACTTTCCATATAAGAGATGAGCTTGGGTTCTTCCCAACCTCTTTGCTTATAGTCACCCCAGGATATGTCTGAATTCTCTGAGTATCCCATTACATTTTGAGACCAAGAGCCGTTGAGGTTACCCCACATAAATATTCCAAAATCGGCCAATTCCTTTTCCTCTTGATTATCTGCTAAATGCTCAAAAATAATCATCAGATCGTCACCGTGCTTTTCCCAAAGACGCGTAGTGTAATTTTTTAAAATATCTACCCTATCGCTGTCATAAGCACTACCAAAAGGATCTGTGGATTGGGGATGAGGTGTGTTGGATAATCCTTTAGTAAAATCGAATCGATATCCGTCAAAGTGAAATTCTTCAATCCAATAGTCGAGAACGCTATTGAAAAATATTCTTGTGTCCTCAGATTCGTGATTGAAATCATAACCCCATTGCAAGTCTGGGTTTTCAAAGTTACTTTGGACATTGTACCACGGATTGTCTTCCGCCGGTCTATTATTTACGCTGTCCCAATACAAAGATAGGAGAGGGGACTGACCAAAAGAGTGGTTTAAAACAATATCAAAAAGTACGGAAATACCTCTTTCATGACAGGCATTGATAAACTCTTTTAAATCATTTTCGCTTCCGTAGGCTTTATCTACTGCTTTGTAAAAGGAGGGATTATAACCCCATGAATCATTGCCTTCAAATTCGTTTACAGGCATTAGTTCTATTGCAGTAACCCCTAGATTAACTAAGTAATCTAATCTGTCGATCGCTGCTTGATAACTACCCTCTTCCGTAAAATCTCTTATGAGCATTTCATAGATAACAGCCTCTTCGTTTTTTGTAGCCTCAAAGCTACTATCCGTCCAGGTGAAGGAGGGTTTATTTATATAAACCAAGGAAACCAAGCCCTCTGCACCCTCAGGAAAAGTTTTTAAACTGGGGTAGGTAGATGTCGCTATATCTTCATCATTCCAAGGATCTAAAATCACAGAACTGTGAGGATCAGCAATATCGATATTTCCGTCTACTCTGTATTGGTAGGCATAGTTGTAGTTTGGATCTAAGTCTTGAACGTTTATCCAAAATCTTTCGTCATCTCGGTATAATTGGTGGTCATTGTTGTAGGACCAGTCATTAAATTCGCCAATTAAGAATACATCTGTTTTATTTGGGGCATGGAGGACAAAGACAACGTCTCCATTACTTTGAATATTCAATCCATCTTTTGAGCCCGATGGTAGGGCTTTATTTTGTGTTTGATTTTTCACATAGACATTATGTGTAGTAATCGCGGTTTCTGAACCGTTATATCCTTTGAGAGTTATGTCGTGATAACCCGGAGTGTCAAAGCTGTAGTTAACCTCTAGTTCTCGTGTGTTTTCTTGAGAGCTAAGTAGAGTATCGTCAATATATATTTCGAGTTTGGACTCGATTGACGCGATTGTGGTTATTGTAAATTCTTGATTTTTAGTCAAAAGTGCCTCATCAGAAGGCGATGAGATGTTGATATTAAAACCTTCCGTATACAGTTCTAAAAAGAGATCTTCCGTTTGAATGGAAGTGTCTGCTGATCGAACTACCATATTGATACCATCGATATTTTCATCAGTACTTAGGCCGTAAAACTCATATGCTGAAGGACTTATAACTAGGTGATAGGTGTTGTCTGTTATTTTATTGAATTCAGGCTGCACATCGTTTTGCCCCCAATTACCAATAACATTTTGCCAATTTTGACCATCAATAGTTATCCCAGTGTGGGCATAAAGAGCTCCATCAAAATTTTCTAGAGGAGTTCCTTCTGCATTGAAAATTACAGTAAATGCTTCGGTGTTTATCGCTAGTTCTGGATCCGAACTAAGCTGCGCTCGACTTACTGTGGTGACTAGTAAAAATAATATAAGGAGGTTTTTCATATAAAAGAAAAAAGTGCTGCTAATCTCTGATTAGCAGCACAAATTATAAAGAATTTAATTCTTTAAAGTTAAGGTATAAGTAGGGGCACTTGGGTCGTCAAAATTAAGATAGACATCGTAAACTCCAGCACTAATCTGGATGTTATCTCCACCTTCTTCTAAACTTCCGTCTGCTCCTGTATCTCCGACATTATAAGTCCATTCATTGTTTGTTCTGAATTTCATCTCTCCGTCGATTAAGGTAACATTGTTGACATACCAAGAGTTATCTGCAGAAAAATCGCGAGACATTTCCACATC
>JBELHR010000003.1:44361-82334 GCA_042091275.1 Flavobacteriaceae bacterium | reverse complement strand
GTAACTACAGCTTTCCAAGTATCTGAACTCGGGTCGTATGCCAAAGGCATATCAGGACCATCCCATCCATTGGTAGTTGCAGATCCAACAAGTCCCCAAGTGTAACTCTCCAAAGTGTACTCTAAAGATTCTGTATTCCACTCAAACTTATAAGTTCCTGCAGTTACAGGGATATTATCACCATTCACGTCAAGAACTCCATCCAATCCAGAGTCTCCGTAGTTGATTGTTCCATCCCAGCTGTTATTCTCACGTATTTTAACTTCTCCGTCGTTTAGAGTTACATAAGCAACTAAGACATTAGCTTCTGATGTTTGGTAAAAAGGCATATCAGGACCATCCCATCCATTGGTTGTCGCTGATCCTACTAACCCCCATTTTGTTGTCAAATCTAATTGATCTGCATAAGTAGTTATAGTAATAGGACTGTTTGCCGCTATAACTGACTCACCGAGAGAAGCAGAAACTGCAACAGTTGTTTCTATAGTTTCTCCAGCTACCGATCCGTTCGCTAAAAGAAAACCGTTTAATTCAAGAGCAGTCCAAGTGATAGATAACTCATTTGTTGTAGTGGCTGTAACACCATTTACTTTTACTTCATATGTAGGTTGAGCTACTACGACTCCATAGTCAGGCTCAGTCCAAGACACAGTCAAGGCATCAGCCTCTGCATTTTCTTTAGATAAGACAACTTCACTAGAACTCATCATTAAACTCATTTCTGCATCATCGTTTAGAATTGGACTATTGAAATCCTCTTCAAAGCAACCTACCAATAAGGTAGAAGCGATACAAACAAGTAGTGTTTTAAATATATATTTCATCTTTCTTTAGCGTTATAATTAGTAACCTTCGTTTTGAACTAGATTAGGGTTCACTGCAATTACGTTTGCAGGAATTGGGAATACAGAACGATACGATTCTACTGCTGTTCCAGTGGAAACATCTCCTTTCCATGGCCATAGGTAAGATCCAGTCGTGTATTGTCCATAACGAATCAAGTCTGTTCTTCTAAAACCTTCCCAGTATAATTCTCTTGATCTCTCGTCTAGAACAAATTGTAGCGATAATTCTGCAGCATCTATGCTACCTGAATTGTCTCCAAAAGCTCTTGCTCTAAGTTGATTCACATACTCTAAAGCTTGAGATTCAGACCCTCCAGCTCCACCGCGTAACACAGCTTCTGCATAGTTTAAATAAATTTCAGCTACTCTGATCAAAGGTAAATCACTATCTGGGAAATCTCCGTTAGGATCAGATCCTGCTTCTCCTTGAGAGGTTACATTTTTAAATTTAGTTATAGTATAGCCTCCTGAGAATTCACTGATTTTGTCAATTTCAAAAGCTTGTCCATCCGTGTAAAAAAGTGCACGATTATCACCCCATGCGATAGGCTCTCCATTACTATTGCTAGCAGAAGGATTGAATTTCTCTACAAGTGCCTTTGTAGAGCGAAGTCCAAACCATCCTCCGTTAATTCCAAAATCAACAGGGTTCATAGATCCTCCAACAGAAGCGTGTACTAAAAAGGTCATACCTCCATAAGTCTGGGTTTGAATTCCATCGAAAAGTAAAGGGAAAATCATTTCATTAGCAGCACCATTGGCATCGTTATCGGCTAAGAACAAATCGTCATAAGAAGATCCATTTCCATTAGCATCGTTGACGTGCAAGGAATACGCACCATTGAAAACTTTATTAGAGTAAGTAACACATTCTGTGTATTTATCCACACCGATAAAAGATTCAGCATTTAAGTATAGTCTAGATAAAAGTGCTTGTGCAGCAGTTTCATCTACGCGACCATATTCATTTGATCCTGTCGCTTTAAGATCACTTTCAATAGCGATCAATTCCGATTCAATAAAGTTAAAAATCTCATCTTTTGAAGCTTGAGAAGGCTTTTCCGCCTTTAACTCTGTCAAAAGTGGAACCTCTCCAAATAAATCTAAAAGATTGTAATATGCGTAGGCTCTCAAGAATCTTGCTTCTGCTATATATGCAGCTACTTCAGCATCGCTAGATAATGCAGCAGCATTACTTATAAAAGAATTGGTAAAAGAAACTTCCTGAGCTAATCTGTAGTACATACCTTCTACCCACTGATTAGAACTCGTCCAGTCCATAGCGTGTAGATTTGGTAATCCTGGATCTCCCCAAGCAACAACCGCGTGATCCGTAGTCAACTCGTTTAGATTATAAAGCATTCTTGTGAATTGAGAAGAACCTTCATCAATTCCTTGAATATCTCCTTGACCTGAAGGTCCTTGCTGACCTGTAATAGCTAATGCAGCGTATAATTTTGCTAAAGCTCCTTTTGCAGAGGCAGCATCAGCGAATACGTCAATTTCAGTAAAACTATCTGGATCTACTGGAGCTTGATCTAATTCGTTCAAACAAGAGGTCATAGTCAGTGCACCTGCCAAACCTAATGTTGCTATTTTTATGTTTTTAAATAATTTCATCGTGTTTTTATTAGAAGTTGATGTTTAGTCCTAAACTGTATACTTGAGGTCTTGGATAGAAGTTGTTGTCAATTCCACCAGGAATCTCAGGGTCAATTCCTTCGTATTCTGATACGATTAGGACGTTATTCGCCGCCCCGAAAATTCTTAGATCAACACCCTTGATCAGGTTACTTGGTAAAGTATAGCCTAAAGTTATATTATCTATCTTAAAGAAAGAAGCTTCTTTAACATAATAATCACTCAACAGGTTAGTCTCCGTAATATTTTGGAAACCTGCAGAAGTGTAATCGCTGTACACATTTGAGATAATTTGATTTTCCGTCAAACGCGCTTCATAAGAATAGGCAGAAGCAAAGTTATTGTATACATAGTTTCCAAGACTTGTTCTTGTAGCAACAGATAAATCAAAGTTTCTGTAGTTCACTTGAGTAGATAATCCGATTACAAAGTCAGCAAATGGATCTTCGTAGTGGTAGCGGTCATCATCTGAGATTTGTCCGTCTCCATTGCGATCTACGTATACACCTTCTAAAGGTCTTTGGTTTTCGTCATAAACTTGTTCGTAAACGTAGAATGAGTAAGGAGTGTATCCTTCTTCATGTCTTTGAACTGTATTTCCAGTTCCCCCAGCAATTCCTCCTACATTTTGAACATCTGGCATACGAGTTACCTCATTATCGTTGTAAGAAAGGTTAGCATTGATGGTCCACTCCACATTCTCTGAACGAACAGGAACAACATTCAATGCAAATTCAATCCCTTTATTCACCATATCTCCTACATTACTTTCGATTCTGTTTCCAAAGTTTGTGAAAGGATCTACCGTAGAGCTTATGATAAGATCTTCTGTGTTTTTTTGATATACATCCAATGATCCAAATACTCTAGAGTTGAACAAGCTATAGTCAATACCAATATTGATTGTAGATCCAACCTCCCACTTAAGGTTCTCATTGATCGGTTCTGGTCTGAAAGTTTGGTAGAAACTACCTGGCGCTCCAAATTGGTATGATGCTCCATTTATACTCGCGTTGTAACGCGTTAAAAACTTGTAATCTCCAAGACCATTTACATTACCTACCTGACCGTAACCAAGACGTAATTTTAAGTTGTTTATCACCTTAGAGTTCATCATGAAATTCTCATTAGAGATATTCCATCCCAACGCAACAGAAGGGAAGATACCCCAACGGTTGTCTGGATTTAATTTAGAAGAGGCATCTGCTCTAACCGTCGCAGTTAATAGGTACTTGTCTTTGAACGAGTAATTCGCTCTTCCAAAGAAAGACATCAAAACACTGTTACTTGAACCGTCGTTTTGTTCCACTAAAGGCTCTAAAGTTTTGTAGTTTTCTGTATTTATAGAATTATTCTCATAACTGAACTTTTGATAAGAGTAACCCGCCATAGCTGATAGGGCGTGATCATCTTGGTTTTCGTTCGTGTAATTTAGATAGAAATCTAAAAGTTTGTTTGTATTCTTAGCTGTATACTCGTTTAGAGCTCCATTAAACTCAGGAGAAGATGTAGGCATAAATTCGGATACCACGTTTGATCCATCCGAATCCGATACATCATAACCAACATTTAAGGTAGCTACAACAGCAGGTAAGAAGTGTAATTTATAATCCAATTTTGCATTGGATATAAGTCTTTTAACATTTGAGCTGTTATCTTGAAGATTTAACAAAGCCAATGGGTTTGTAGGGGCAAGATTATATTTGTTACCTGTTTCTGGATCTTCCCAAAAATGGTATCCTCCAAATTGAGAATTCGCATCCAAAACAGGCTGTGTTGGATCGTAACCAGCTGCTGCTCCAATAGCACCGTTATCGGCAAATTGGTTTTTTACAAAAGAACCTGTAGCATTAACTTGAACCTTCAAATGATCATCTAGAAAACTTGGGTTTAAAGTAAGTTTTGCAGTTGTTCTGTCAAATTTATCCGTTTTCAAAACACCTTCCGTGTTTGTATATCCAACAGATAGTCTGTACGGCATCGATTTCGTAGAACCCGAAACACTGATATTATTATCAAAGTTTAGAGCGTTCTGATAAATTTCTTTTTGCCAGTTCGTGTTGGCTTGACCAAGACGACTAGCTGCATCTGGATTGACTTGGTTTACATAAAACCTCATCTCGTCCGCATTCAAAACATCGATATAGTTGTTTACCTGAGAAACTCCAGTTATAGAGTTAAAGCTCACTTTTAAATCTTGATCTAAACGTCCTTTTTTGGTAGTAATCAAAATTACACCATTGGCAGCACGAGAACCGTAAATAGCTGTAGAAGACGCGTCTTTCAAAACGGTCATACTTGCAATATCATTTGGATTGATTGAGTTCAAGGCATTTCTCGAACCTCCAATTCCACCATCAGCCAATGGAACTCCATCGACAACGATAAGTGGCTCCGATGTCAAGCTCAAAGAACCTGTACCACGAATTCTAATGCTCTGTCCAGAACCTGGTGCTCCATTTCCAGAAGAAATTTGAACCCCGGCTACTTTACCTTGGATCAATTGTGAAGCATTTGCGGTTGGACCATCTACAAAGTCTTTTTCAGTTACCAAAGCAGCAGAACCTGTAAGGTCTTTTTTGCGAGTGGTACCGTATCCAACAACCATAACTTCGTCCAACATAGCAGAATCCTCTTCAAGCGAAACTTGAACTGGAGATCCTTGGAAAGTTACTTCAACTGTTTTGTATCCCATAAAGGAAAATACGAGAACATCTCCGTTAGAAACTTGATCAATTGTAAAGTTACCGTCAAAGTCTGTTGAACTTCCCATGGATGTACCTTTGATTTGAATCCCTACTCCTGGCAAACCAGTTTGGGAATCCTTATCTAAAACCTGTCCCGACCCAGTTTGCTGAGCAAAAAGATTGCCGGCATACAGGAAAAGAATACCAATAAATAAAATCTTAAAATTTTTCATGTAATAGTTTAAATAAATACTCGTTTAAATTAGTTTAGTCACTATTCGTTTTTCTTCACTTCCGCAAGATACGAAAGGCTCCAATATTTCAATCGTTTTCGTTGATTTCGGAAGGGACTACAACGTTGTAGTGTTAACAACTTTTTAACTATATCGTTTGAGTAAAGTCCATAGGATTAACATATTTTTAATGTTCGAAACACTTTTAATACACTTTCTACTCATCGAAATGCGTTTTTAGCTTGTTTTTGATTTTTTTATTCATTTAATTCAAGTATCATTGAGCATGAAGTTGAAGGTAACATTGAAGTCTATAGCTAAGGAGTTTGGAGTGTCTGTATCTACAGTGTCAAAAGCACTAAAAGACAGCGCTGATATTGGTTTGGATACCCGTCAAAAAATTCAAGCATATGCGGCATTATACAACTACAAGCCCAATACTTTTGCCCTTAATTTACGCAATCAAAAGAGTTCGGTTATAGGGGTTGTAGTTCCTGAATTGATTCACCACTTCTTCTCTGAAGTCATAAGTGGAGTTGAGGAGGTAGCCAATGAGAAAGGTTATAAGGTGATGATTTGTCTATCTAATGAATCCCATGAAAAAGAGCTCTCTAACCTAGAAGTACTTGTAAACGCAAATGTCGACGGGATAATATTATCCATTTCTAAGGAGAGTCTTCGTCACGGTAAATTGGCGCATATTAACAAAATTGTAGATGATGAAATTCCTTTGGTTTTGTTTGATAGAGTTCATAAAAATATCGGTTGTGACAAGGTAGTTGGAGACGATGTAGGTGGAGGTTATCTAGCTACAAACAGTCTGCTAAATGAAGGGAGAAAGCGCTTGGCAATGCTGACTACTCCGGATCATATGAAAATTGGAAATGACCGGAAACTCGGTTTTTCTAATGCTCTGTTAGATAAAGGGTTGTCTGTGGATGAGTCTTATGTCATCGAGGTAGATGAGCAGTTTTCTATAGAAGATCAAATCGCAAAAATATTTGATTTAGAACACTTGCCGGATGCCATATTTGCAGTTAATGAGGTCTATGCCGTAACCGCCATGAAACTCGCTATAAAAAACGGATTAAACATACCTAAAGACCTGTCAATCATAGGATACACCAACGGGGTCATCTCGAAATATTCAACTCCATCGCTATCTTCTATAGTGCAGCACGGATATCAAATGGGTAAATCTAGCGCGGAAATGCTCATCGATAGGATAGATAACGACAAGCTTAACAAAGCACCGAGATACGAAGTTATTGGTGCAGATATCGTAAAAAGAGAATCCACCTTGTAAGGAGTTCTTTGATTTAATAAAATTATTTATATCTTTGTCGCAGATTTAGAAATAAATCCTTCACTATTCGTTTACTTCACACTAAAGATGATCTATTGCCTTGGCGATAGATATCTAACTATAATTTATTTACGGAACACTTCGGTCTTCCATCATAGTTATTTAGTGTAATGAAGAAAAAATTACTAAACTTTTGGCAAATCTGGAACATGAGTTTCGGATTTCTGGGAATTCAATTTGGTTTTGCTTTGCAAGGAGGAAATATGTCACGAATATTTCAAACCCTAGGAGCGAACAAAGACGATATTCCCATCCTTTGGATAGCCGCTCCCTTAACTGGATTAATTGTTCAGCCCATTATTGGATATTTGAGTGATAGGACGTGGAACAAGCGTTTGGGAAGGAGGAGACCTTATTTTTTAATAGGAGCTATTTTGAGTTCCATTGCTTTGTTTTTTGTTCCTTATTCTTCAACACTTTGGATGGCAGTTGGATTTCTTTGGATTCTCGATGCTTCTATCAATATCAGTATGGAGCCTTTTCGGGCTTTGGTAGCAGATAAGTTGGACGATTCACAAAGATCTTATGGATTTGTGGTTCAGACCTTAATTATTGGAATAGGAACATGGGTGGCTAGTCAGTTGCCTTGGTTTGTTACCAATGTTTTGGGATATTCCAACCAGGCTGGTCCCGGTATGGTTCCGGAGTCGGTGAAAATTGCATTTGCAATTGGAGCTTTAGTTTTTATGCTCAGTATTTTACTGACCATTTTTACAACGGACGAATATCCGCCAAAAGATATGGAGGAGTTTGAACGCAAGAAAAAAGAAAAGGGGAGGTTTTTAAGCGATATAGCAGAAAATATTGGTTCTATGCCAGTTACTATGAGGAAATTGGGCTTGGTTCAGTTCTTTAGTTGGTTTGCATTTTTTGCCATGTGGGCAATGGCTACGCCTGCTTTGACCGAACATGTTTTTAATGCTCCTGTTCCTGAAGCGGCACAGTTTGATATGAGTATAGCAGAGCAAGCAGATCAGTTTACAAAAGCTAATGCTTTATACCAATCCGCAGCCGATTCTGTCAGTTCCTATATGGGAGTATATGGATTATCCTCTATGGCCTTTGCCTTGGTATTAGTTCTATATACCTCCAAGAGAAGAATTAATAGAAAATTGATACATCTCGGTTCTCTTTTTCTAGGTGGAATAGGATTTATGTCCATGTATTTTATTGAATCTCCTGATGCATTAATTATTTCGTTTGCCTTGATAGGTATAGCTTGGGGTAGTATTTTATCTATGCCTTATGCCATGCTTTCTAGTTCCGTAGATCCAGAAAAGATGGGAGTAATAATGGGGATATTCAATATGTTTATCGTCTTACCCCAAATAGCCGCAGCTGTCGGTTTGAATTATGTTTACAAATTAATAGGTGATGAACCGATTAATGCAATAATTGTAGCGGGGATAAGTCTTTTTATCGCTGCACTATGTAATCTTAGAATAACAAATAAACAAGCTATTTCTTTTAACAATGAATAAAGTAGGAGTGATTTTTGATTTGGATGGAGTCATTGTTGATACTGCTAAGTATCATTTTATAGCATGGAAACACATCGCGAATAAATTGGGTTTTGATTTTACAGAAGCCCACAACGAACAATTAAAAGGAGTTAGTCGCGTTCGATCTTTAGACTTGATTTTGGACTTAAGTGGTCAAACAATTGAGACAGAGGAAAAGGAGAGACTGCTCATAGAGAAAAACGAACATTATTTGAGTTTGATCTCAGACATGGGGCAATCCGAAATCCTCCCAGGAATTTTGGAGCTTCTAAAATATTTAAAGGAACAAAACATTCCTTTTTCACTCGGTTCTGCAAGTAAGAATGCAAGACTGATTTTAAAAACTTTAAATCTTTTGGATTTATTTGATGCTATAGTGGATGGTAATGACGTCACTAATGCCAAACCAGATCCAGAAGTGTTTTTGAGAGCGGCTGAAAAGCTGAATCTAAAGGCAGAGCAGTGTATAGTTGTTGAAGATGCCGTCGCAGGAGTTGACGCAGCCAACAATGCAGGTATGATTAGTATTGGAATTGGTGAAGAAGCTCATCTGCACAAAGCCAATCACGTACTTCCGTCTACCAAAGAATTAAGTGTACAATTTTTCGAGAGTTTAATACAGAATTAGAATGAATTTAGATTATATAAAACCTTCCGCTTGGTCTATCGTTGAAGAGGGCTTCACAGCAGATCACGTAACTGCCTCAGAGAGTATCTTTAGTTTGGGTAATGGTTATATGGGACAACGTGCCAACTTTGAAGAATTGTATTCAGGAGAAACTTTTCAAGGAAGCTATATCGGTGGAATTTATTATCCCGATAAGACGAGAGTAGGATGGTGGAAAAACGGTTATCCAGAATATTTTGCTAAGGTACTCAACGCTCCGAACTGGATCGGTATTGACATTATCGTAAACGGAGTGGTTTTGGATCTTGCAAAATGCGAAATCAAAGATTTTCGTAGAGAATTAAATATGAAAGAAGGTTGGCTATCGAGAAGTTTTGAAGCTGTTCTTTCAAATGGAAATGCGATTTCGGTTTTTACAAAGCGATTTTTGTCTTTGACAGAGCAAGAAGTGGGTGCTATTGACTATCAAATCAAGGCCCTTAACTTTTCTGGTCAAATTGAAGCAATTCCATATGTGGATGCTGGTATCTCTAATGAGGATACTAACTATGACGAATTGTTTTGGGAGGTTGGAACCCATACTTTTTATGAAAATGGAGCCTCTATCAGGTCGAAAACTTTAAAGACTGGTTTTGAGGTTTGTACAGGTTTTGAAATGACTTTTTCAAAGAATGGCGATCTTTTACAAGATTTGGAAGCTACCCAACAGATTTCCGATAAACGCGTTGGATTGTCTTATTCTATTGATGTTGAGGAAGGGGATTCTATCCATATCTATAAGTTTGGTGGTTATGTACAATCTATGAATCACAAAACGGAGGATTTGTGTGCCATATCAAAAGAAGCCTTGGATCGATCTTCAGCAATTGGTTATGACCAACTGTTACAAGATCAAATTGATGCATGGTCAAAGGTTTGGTGTACTGCAGATATCACAATTGAAGGAGACGTTAAAGCCCAGCAGGCAATACGTTTTAATATTTTTCAATTGAACCAAACCTATTCAGGGGAGGATCACCGCCTAAATATTGGTCCAAAAGGATTTACTGGAGAAAAGTATGGTGGTTCCACATATTGGGATACCGAGGCTTATTGTATTCCTTTTTACATGAGTACGAAAGACAAAAATGTAGCTAGAAATCTTTTGGTTTACCGTTTTAAGCAATTAAAGCAAGCAATCGAGAATGCTGAAAAACTCGGTTTTTCTGGTGGCGCAGCGCTTTATCCAATGGTTACCATGAACGGAGAGGAGTGTCATAATGAATGGGAAATTACTTTTGAAGAAATTCATAGAAATGGAGCCATGATTTATGCCATTTACAACTATGTAAACTATACTGGCGATTTTTCTTATATCCCGGAATACGGTATGGAAGTGATGATTGCAGTAGCTAGATTCTGGAAGCAACGAGCAAACTTTTCTCAAGCACAAAATAAATATGTGATTCTCGGTGTTACAGGTCCAAACGAATACGAAAACAATGTCAACAATAATTTTTACACGAATTACTTGGCAAAATGGTGTTTGGAATACACAGCCGAAACCCTAGAGGGATTGGCATCGAGTCATCCTGAGGATTATAAAAGAATCACGGAAAAGGTAGCTTTTGAGTCTGAAGAATTATCAGATTGGACGAGCGTCGCTGAAAAAATGTACCTACCTTATAGCGAAGAGCACGGGGTGTACTTGCAGCAAGATGGATTTTTGGACAAGGAACTTATTCCAACTCAAGAACTCAACACAGAGGAACGTCCAATCAATCAACATTGGTCTTGGGATCGAATCCTGAGAAGTTGTTATATAAAACAAGCGGATACCCTTCAAGGACTTTATTTCTTTGAGGATAGATTCTCTAAAGAAGAATTGGAAAAGCACTTCGACTTTTATGAGCCATTGACCGTTCACGAAAGTTCTCTGTCTCCTTGTGTACACAGTATTTTAGCGGCGTCCATAGATCGTATGCCAAAGGCTTATGAACAGTACCTAAGAACTTCGAGATTGGATCTAGACGATTATAATTGTGAGGTTCACGAGGGACTACATATTACTTCTATGGCTGGAACATGGCTATCTATTGTTCAAGGTTTTGGTGGTATGAGAAACTTTGACAATAAGTTGACTTTTAATCCACAAATTCCAGAGCAGTGGACTATGTATAGTTTTAAAATTAACTATAGAGGAGCAGTTATCAAGGTTACTAAGACTCAAGATTGTACCCATTATGAAAACTTGACAGAGACTCCTGTAAGCATTTACGTAGATGGTCAAGAGAAAGTTTTAGAAGCAAAAAAAGAAATGATATTATAAGAATAGTACTATGAAGATCAAATTATTTATTGTTTTTGCTCTTTCATTAACCTATTTCAGTCAAGCACAAGTAAAGTCCCCTTCGATTCAAATTAATACGAATCAGGGGATTTTGACTTTCTGTGGATTAGGAGTTAATGGTTTAGAGGTTAGTTATTCCGATAGTGAAGAAGACCAATTTGTTTCTCATGCGCGAGTTCAGGAGTATAGCTCACTAGAAAAGCGCGAGGTCAAAGATGGATATTGGATAAAAAATGGAGACCTTGAGGCATATTACAGTGAGGAAACAGGTACTATAGATTTCTATTTCCAGGGAGAGCTATTGACTTCGCAAGCCGGAACTATAGGTCAGTTAAACACAGCGGAATCCAAGCAAATTTCCTTTAAAATATCGGAGGAGGAGAAACTTTATGGAGGAGGAGAACGCGTAGTTGGAATGGACCGCAGAGGACATAACTTTTACTTGTATAACAGAGCACATTACGGATATGAAAAAGAGTCCGAATTGATGAATTTTAGTTTACCTATCGTTTTGTCTTCGAAACAATATATGCTTCATTTTGACAATCCATCTGTTGGTCATTTAGATTTGGATTCCAAAGGGAACAATACCATTTCCTATGATTCGGAGTTCGGGTCGATGCGCTATCAAATTTTTGCCTCAAACAGGTGGGAGAATATTATAAAACAATATACCTCCTTTTCTGGTAGACAACCTATGATACCGAGATGGGCTCTGGGTAATTTTGCCTCGAGGTTTGGGTATCACAGTCAAGAAGAGGTCTTGTCTGTGGCGCAATCCTTTAGAGAGGAAGAAATTCCTTTGGATGCTATAGTATTAGATTTATATTGGTTTGGTAAAGATATAAAGGGTCATATGGGGAATCTTCAGTTCGATAGAGATAGCTTTCCTGAGCCTAAAAAAATGCTCCAAGATTTAAAAGAAATGGGTGTCAAAACTATTTTAATCACCGAACCCTTTGTTTTGACTAGCTCCAATCGATGGCAGCAGGCGGTGGAAAATGATATATTGGCAAAAAATCCATCCGGAGATAATTACAAGTATGACTTTTATTTTGGGAATACGGGCTTGATCGATGTTTTCAGTCCCAAAGCAAAAACTTGGTTTTGGGATATTTATAAGAACTTGACTGATCTCGGAGTTTCTGGCTGGTGGGGAGATCTAGGGGAGCCAGAGGTGCATCCAGAAGATATGATTCACCACGGAGGACTTCAGGCTAACCAGGTACACAATATATACGGAAATGAGTGGGCAAAACTAATTTCCGAGGGCTATAGTAGAGATTATTCTGATCACCGCCCCTTTATTCTGATGCGAAGTGCTTATTCTGGCGCCCAGCGCTATGGACTAATACCTTGGTCAGGAGATGTAAATAGAACTTGGGGAGGTTTGTTTGGACAAACTGAAATAGCGCTTCAGATGGGAATGCAAGGAATTGCTTTTATGCATTCTGATTTAGGAGGATTTGCTGGCCCAAATGAGGATGATGAGCTCTATACACGTTGGTTGCAATACGGTGTTTTTCAACCTGTTTTTAGACCTCATGGTCAAGAAGAGGTCGCAGCGGAACCGATATTTAAACCGAGCAAAACAAAAGCCCTTGCCAAAACTGCTATTGAATTGCGATATAGTCTACTTCCCTATAACTATAATTTAGTTTTTGAGAATCACCAGACTGGTATTCCTTTGATGCGCCCACTACTGTTTGAAGAACCAAACAATAAAGTCTTTCAAAGTTTAGCAACGACTTATCTCTGGGGAGAGGACTTTTTGATCAGTCCAGTTGTTCTTCCTAAAATAAAAACACAAGAGGTTCATTTTCCTGAAACCAGCGATTGGTTTGATTTTTATACCGATGAAAAATTGGAGGGAGGAAGTATTCAAGAGATTGAACTTCACACTTCCTATATTCCGACCTATGTGCGATCAGGAGCTTTTGTACCAAGAGTTAACGGACTCGTGAACACAGATCAATACGATATGTCCGCTTTTGATTTACATTTTTATTTTGGATCGGATTTGGGATCTTATAATAGATTTTACAACGATGATGGTCACACAAAAAATGCAATCGAGAGCGGTGAATTTGAGTTTGTTGAGGCGAGATCAAAATTTTTAAACAACATCCTAGAGATTGCACTTAGTCAGACCAGTTCTTCTGATAGCTTTAAAAAATCAAAATCGGTAAATTTAATCATTCACAATATTCAAAAAGAACCTAAATGGGTTAAGTCGGCTGAGGAGCCTCTTGTATACACCTATGATGAGGATAAAAAAACATTGTCTATCCAGTTGGAGTTAAAGGCAAATTCTAACTTTAATATAGTTATCAAAAAACCATGAAAATAGAAAGCCATAAATTATTGTCAAGAATACTATTCGCTGTTTTAATTTCTTTTGTGACCCTATCTTGTCAACAAAAAGAAGTAGTTGTTCAGAAACAAGAGACTCCTTTTGTTTGGGAAGGTGCCAATGTATACTTTCTCTTGGTAGATCGTTTCAACAATGGAGATACCACCAACGATAATACGCGAAATTCAACAGACAAAACCGCAGTTTTAAGAGGTTTTGAAGGAGGAGATCTCCAAGGAGTTATTCAGAAAATTGAGAGTGGGTATTTTGATGAATTAGGTATAAATGCACTTTGGTTGACTCCTGTCGTGGAGCAGATCAAAGGAAGTACGGATGAAGGAACAGGTCTAACTCAAGCCTATCACGGATATTGGACATCGGATTGGACATCTATAGAGCCAAATCTAGGTACTAAAGAGGATTTGGCGAATTTAGTAAAGGTTGCCCATGAGCACGGAATTAAGGTTCTTTTGGACGCAGTAGTTAATCATACGGGACCTGTTACGGACAAAGATGCGGTATGGCCTGCGGATTGGGTGAGAACCAATCCTGCTTGTACTTATTCTGATTATGAAACCACTGTTTCTTGTACATTGGTAGAAAATCTTCCAGACATTCTTACCGAGTCTGATACCGAAGTAGAGTTGCCTGAGTATTTGGTGGAAAAGTGGAAGTCCGAGGGGAGATATGAAGAGGAACTTGCTGAATTAGATGATTTCTTTGCGGAAACTGGATATCCAAGAGCCCCGCGTTTTTATATTATGAAGTGGTTGAGTGACTATATTAGCGATTACGGTATCGATGGTTATCGCGTAGATACGGTAAAGCACGTGGAGGAAAGCGTTTGGTCTGAATTTAAGGAAATTTGTGATCGTTCTTTCGATCTTTGGAAAAAATCCAACCCGGAACAGGCTAGCAATTCTGATTTTTACCTTATCGGAGAGGTCTATAATTATATTTTTTACAATGGTAAAAACTTCGATTTTGGAGATCGAAAAGTAGATTATTTTGATCAGAGATTTGATGCCTTGATAAATTTCGAGTTTAAGTATAATGCAGAAGATGGATACGAAAAGACCTTTAGCAGATATTCGGATCAGTTGAATGGGGAGATGTCCGGTTATAGTGTTATGAATTATTTAGATTCTCACGATGATGGAAGCCCTTTTGATCCCGATCGTACTCGCGGACTTGAAGCAGGTACCAAACTCTTACTGAGTCCAGGAATCTCACAAGTGTATTATGGAGATGAGTCCAACCGAGGTTTTTCTATAGAAGGTGCACAAGGAGATGCTAATTTGCGCTCCAATATGAACTGGGAGGATCTGGAAAATTCAGATAGCGTTATCGCTAATTTCTCACATTGGTCTAAATTAGGTAAGTTTAGAAGAAACCATATGAGTGTGGGTGCGGGTATGCATAAAATGCTCCAAGAAGCACCTTATGTCTTTTCTAGAACTTATACCTCTGATAGCTTTGAGGACAAAGTAGTAGTCGGTCTAGATTTTGAGGCAGGAAGCAAGCTTATTGAGGTCAAAGAAGTCTTTGAGGATGGGGCAATTTTAAGAGATGCCTATTCAAATCAAACCATAGAGGTAATTCAAGGTAAAGTAGAGTTTGATTCTCCTTTTTCCGTAATTCTTCTCGAAAAAATCTAAGATGAAAAAGTACTTTTATATCGTTTTTACAGTTCTGATAGCCGCTTCATGCGAGAAGGCAGAAACTCAGAAGGAAAGTCAAAAACAAGATGGTAAAGCTGTGATTTATCAAGTTTTTACCCGTCTTTTTGGAAATACCAATACTACAAATAGACCCTATGGGAGTATTGAGGAAAATGGAGTTGGTAAGTTTGACGACTTCACGGATACTGCATTGGAAGAAATCCATAAAATGGGAGTCAGTCATATTTGGTATACTGGAGTTCTTCACCATGCTACGGTTACGGATTATCAACAATTCGGTATACAAAACGATGATCCCGATGTAATCAAGGGTAGGGCAGGTTCTCCTTATGCAGTCAAGGATTATTACCAAGTAGATCCTGATTTGGCAGTAGATATAAATAATAGAATGGAGGAGTTTGAGTCGCTTATAGCGCGTACTCATAAGCACAATATGAAAGTAATTATCGATATTGTACCGAATCATATCGCTAGAGATTACAAAGGTCTAAACAACCCGGAGGGGGTTGTGGATTTTGGAGCTGAGGACGATAAGTCCGTTGTTTACAACAAAAACAATAACTTCTATTATATTCCCGGACAAGACTTTGTAGTTCCGGTAAAGAACGAGGACCCTTATGGAGGTTTAGATCTCAAAGGCTTGGATGGGTATTTTACAGAATCTCCTGCAAAATGGACTGGGAATGGGTCGAGATTGGCACAACCCAGCGCCTATGACTGGTACGAAACCGTGAAAATAAATTACGGGGTCAATCCAGAAGGTGAACATGATTTTCCCTCTTTACCAGATGGATTTGAGACTAAATCTGAGGAGGAGCACTTTTTGTTTTGGAGCGATAAGCAAGTTCCAAATTCTTGGGTAAAATTTAAAGATATCGCACTTTTTTGGTTGGATAAGGGAGTGGATGGATTTCGTTTTGACATGGCTGAAATGGTTCCTGTAGAATTTTGGAGCTATATGAACTCTGCAATAAAACATAAAAATCCCAATGCATTTTTGCTAGCGGAGGTCTATAATCCTGCACTTTATAGAGATTACCTCTTTAAGGGTAAGATGGATTACTTATACGACAAAGTAGGCTTATACGATACCTTAAAAGCGGTCATCAGAAACAATATCAATACGGAACAAATCACGCTTACTCAAAACAAAGTCGAGGACATACAGGAGCATATGTTGCACTTTCTGGAAAATCACGACGAACAGAGACTCGCGAGTAAAGATTTTGCTTCAAGTGCCGAAATTGGTAAACCTGCAATGGTGGTTTCTACTCTGATAAGTAGCTCCCCAACCATGATTTATTTTGGTCAAGAAGTAGGTGAAGCAGGTTCAGAATACGCTGGATTTGGTAAACCTACACGTACCTCTATATTTGACTATATCGGTGTTCCTGAACACCAAAAGTGGATGAATTTTGGAGCTTTTAATGGAGATAACTTGAGCGATGAACAAAGAGAATTGAGAAGGTTCTATAGTGATTTGTTGAGTTTTTCAGCCTCCAATAGTGCTTTAAAAGGGGGGTATTTGGATTTACATCAATACAATACCAATCAATCGGAAGGTTACGAAAGTCCGCTTTATAGTTTTGCTCGTTGGTCGGATAGCGATCTTGTAATTACTTGTGTAAACTTTGACAAAGAGAAGTCTTTTGGATTTAAATTTTATTTGCCAGATACCCTTTTAAAGAGTTTTGGTTTGACTCCAGGAAGCTATGAGGTAGTTAACGTTCTAGATACATCAGAGGTCTATACTTTGGTGGTAGAGGACTCTATAGCCTATGTGCATTTAAAGCTAGAGCCGTTGCAATCCCTTGTTTTATCGCTGGTTAAATAATTATTTTACTACGAAAACGATTGAAGTTTTTTTCGCTGTTGTTTTATTAGTAACCTTAGCTTAACTTTGGAAGATATCAAAATTTGAATTATGATTTTAATTGCAGATGGAGGATCTACAAAGGCAGATTGGATTGCTCTAAACGGAAACAAAGAAGAGGTGTTTAGGGTGAGAACTAAAGGTTTAAATCCAGCTGTGGTACCTACAGAAGTTCTGAGAGAGCGCATAATGAATACCTATCAACTTTATCACAACAAGGAGAAGGTAAGCAAGGTTTACTTTTATGGCGCTGGATGTGGTACCGAAGATGCTTCAAAAATACTAACGGATCTTTTTAAGGAGATCTTTAGCAGTGCAGAAATCATAGTTGAAGAGGATTTACTTGCAGCAGTTTATGCAGCGGCAGCTGGAGAGCCAGCAATTGTTGCTATTTTAGGAACAGGTTCTAATAGTTGCTATTTTGATGGGGAAGAAGTCTTTAGTAATTCGGTCTCTTTGGGCTATATTTTGATGGACGAAGCGAGTGGAAACTATTTTGGTAAGCGAATAATTAGAGATTACTTTTTTGATCGTATGCCAAAACATATGATGAAGAAATTAGAGAAAGATTACAACCTCGATCCCGATCATATTAAATTCAATTTATATCGTCAACCCAATCCAAATACCTATTTAGCAACCTTTGCTAAATTTATGTTTGAGTACAAAACAGAGTCCTATATTCAAGATTTGATGCGAAGTGGCTACGAGGCATTTTTTCAGTGTAGAATTTTGCCTTATAAGAAGGGTCCAGAAGTTCCGATTTATTTTATCGGATCTATCGCACATTATTTTTCTAAACTCTTGGATGAGGTGGCGGCTAGTCACGGTTTGAAGATAGCTGGTATTATTCAACGACCAATAGATAATTTATTGGAGTATCACAAAGAGAGACTCTAAGTCTTATTGCTGAGGCAGAAGACTTTCCAATGCCATTCCTCTAGATCCTTTTACAAGAGTTGTTCCTTTGGAAAACAGCTCTTTGTTTAATTTTAAGGCACTAAAATCGTCTTTAGAGGCAATTGTTATGGCTTGAGGTATATTTATATCCATATTTTGGAATGCCTCGTAAAAGCCTTCTCCTATAAATAGGTAAAAGTCAAAATTCTTAGAGAGTGCGTGACGAATAATGTTTTCGTGTTCCAATTTGCTTTCCGAACCCAATTCAAACATGTCACCGAGTATCACCTGCTTGGTTTTTGCGGATATACTTGCTAAATTATCAATAGCTACCTGCATACTCGAGGGGTTTGCATTGTAGGCATCCAATATAATTTGATTATTATCCGTTTCGATTATTTGAGTTCTATTGTTGTTAGGGATATAGTTGGCCAAGGCATGTGCTATTTTTTGATCGGTGACTTCAAAGGCCGAACTTATCGCTATAGCAGCACAAATATTTACGTAATTATATAAGCCCATCAAATGAGTTTGCACCTCAAAGTTGTTTAATTCAAATTTGATATAGGGTTCTTGAGAAATAAAGGTTGTGGATTTCGATTTTTGATTACTGGGGTGAAATTTTATGGTCTCAGCACCCTTACATTGAGTAATCTGTTGACTGTCCTCCGCATTAATAAACAGTTTACCGCCATTTTTAATTATATAGCGATACAATTCCGTTTTGCCTTGAACCACACCTTCTAAGCTCCCAAATCCCTCTAGATGAGCTTTTCCGAAATTAGTTATATAACCATAATTTGGCTGGGCAATATTACAAAGAGAATCAATCTCTTTTAAGTGATTTGCCCCCATCTCTATAATAGCTAATTGGTGATGAGGTCTCAATCGGAGTAAGGTTAGCGGAACACCGATGTGATTGTTTAAGTTTCCCAAGGTGGCTAAAACCTCAAATTCTTCACTGAGGCAAGCATTTATAAGTTCCTTACTGGTAGTTTTTCCATTGCTTCCGGTCAGGGCGAGAACAGGAATATCAAATTTTTTCCGATGAAAAGTAGCGAGGTTCTGTAAAGTAGTTAAGACGTCCGAAACTCTCAAAGTTTTAGAACTGTCAGAATCTGTGGCCTCATCGACAATTGCAAAAGAGCAACCTAGTTCTAGTGCCTTGGAGGCGTAAGTGTTTCCGTTAAAGTTTTCGCCTTTTAAAGCAAAAAATAAAGCTCCCTTCTTTACACTCCTTGTATCCGTACAAATCTCATAATTTGATTCGACGAAACGTTGATATACTTTTTCAATCTCTAAATTATCCATAAAAAAAAACCTCATCAATTTGATGAGGCTAATTTAGTGTTTTCTTTATTTCGGTATCTGATGAATCGGAGTTTTGTAATTTTTCTTTTCTCCAAATTTATCTGTAGCACATCTAAATCCGATATATTCTGTAGCCATGAATTGTGGAAAATACTTTCGTTGAGCAGGATCTAACCAATACTCGCGATCTCTCCAAGATCCTCCTTTAAAGACTCTAGTTTCGTCGCTGATAAGCGTGGTTCTAAATTCCTCGTCATAGTTCATGTTTACAGCCACGCCATCTTCGTCAAATTCTAAGGTCCCTTTATTTGGATGGTTGTACATTCTCGGAGCTATAGCAGATTCCTCATCGTCCTCGTAAAAACGAGAAGAAGAATTGTCGCCATCTTTTGAATCGATATTATAAGCTTGGTTATAGTTATATCTCATAACCGCGTCTTCGTTATCGATATTTACATATTTTAAACTTCCTGGAAGGTTTTTAGGAATAACTTTTCCATTTTCTAGGGTGTCAAATTCAATGTTTAAATTGTCGTAAACTGCAACACTTCCATCTTCATTAATATATTTTTTCTGAAATACATTACCTCTGTAATAATTCAAATCGTTGGCATCCGAACTGATAATTGGCCTGTAAACATCGGCAACCCATTCGGCTACATTTCCAGCCATGTCGTAAAGTCCAAAAGCATTTGGAGGATAAGACATAACAGAGATAGTAATTTCTGCGTTATCCGTACTCCATCCAGCTAATCCGGAATAATCTCCTTTACCCATTTTAAAGTTTGCCAACTGATCTCCGCGATAGCGACGCTTTTTGTTACGAGTATATTTCCCTTGCCAAGGATATTTCTTTCTTCCTCTAAGGTTGTTGAATTCGCGATTTTCGATATCAGAGCGAGCAGCATATTCCCACTCTGCCTCTGTTGGAAGTCTAAACTTTGAAACTAAGATCCCATCTTCAATTTTGACTTGACGCCCTGTAAAACCTTTTTTATCCTCTCCTTTTTCTTTGCTGGAAGACTTCGCTAAATCAGGTAAACCTTTGTCGTAAACGGATTCGTCTCCGTCGTACATTAGACCTGGGTTTGCAAGGTAGACATCTGTATCAAAATTATTTTTACCGTATACACTTACGCTATCTTGGTCCCAAAGTTGTTTTAAAACTCCTTTTTCGATAAGAATGTTCTCATTGACAATATTTGTTCTCCACTTGCAGTAAGCGTTGGCTTGTATCCAACTAACTCCAACCACAGGATAATTTGCATAGGCCGGGTTTCTCAAATAGTTTTCGGTCAACAATTCGTTATTACCGAGTGTATTTCTCCACACTAAAGTATCTGGCAAAGCAGACTTGTAGATGTGTTTAAAATCCTTATCCGATGGAGGGAAAACTTTTTCTAGCCACTGCAGGTAGAATACGTATTCGAGGTTAGTCACCTCACTCTCATCCATAAAAAAGGATCTTACTTGCATAGTTACCGGTGCTGTATTCCAATCGAACATAACATCGTCCTGAACTTTACCCATAGTAAAGGTCCCTCCTTCAACGAGAACCATTCCTGGGGGCGTTTCTTGACCTTTATAATTAGAGTTTAGTTCAAATCCTCCACTTTTTGGGTCATTGAGACTCCAGCCAGTGAGTCGGGAAGTATCTTTGGATTTGGATCCGCAACTTCCCAATAAAACGCCTAAGAAAAGGGCGTAAATTAGTTTTGGTGGCAATACACTTTTCATTGTATTATACTTATTAGGGTATGATTAAAGTTGCAATTTACAATTTTTAGTCTTGCATGCAACAAATTGTTTTGACAGAGGAATAAGGCCAATCTGTCTCACAAGTTTAATAAATTAGCCTTAATTTTACCTTATTATTCGCAATTATTTAATCGAATATATCAAGAATGAAGAAATCAAGATTTGTCAATGTGCTTTTTTGGATTTGTTGCCTGGGATACACCTGTCAATTAAGTTCCCAAGAATCCAATCCAATAGAGACTGCCGTCCCATTTTTATTAATTGTTCCCGATGCTGCCTCTGCCGGTATAGGAGAGCTCGGTGTTGCGAGTCGAGTAGATGCTTTTTCTAATTTTCACAATCCAGCAAAATTGGTCTTTTCAGAGGAGTCGAGTAGTCTCGGTCTGTATTATGTTCCGTGGCTAAATAGGATTGTAAACGATGTTTTCCTTACAGGAGCTATGTATAGTAGAATTCTAAACGCCAGATCTAGTTTGGGGGCAAGTTTAAATTATTACACCCTTGGAGCTATCGATCTCAGTTCAGATACCGGTCAACCTTTGGGTACAGAAAGGCCGAGTGATTTGTCTATAGATGTGCATTATGCCCTACTTTTGGGACCGCGATTTTCTATGTCTGTTGGGATGAGATATATTCGGTCAGATTTGGCAATAAGCACCAACGATTCGGATTTGAGAACTGTAAATACCGCAGCTTTTGATCTTTATACTTATTATCGCTCTCTTCCTGTAAAGTATAAGAATTTTGATATGGTCTATCGCGTAGGACTTGGAATTAGTAATATAGGTCCCAAAGTCCAAGTGAGCGAGGGAGGAGAAAGTAAGTTTATTCCGACGAATTTAAAGTTGGGAGCGAGCAGTGACTTTCTTTTAAATTCCAGTAATCGATTGAGTTTTTTAATGGAATTCACAAAACTTTTGGTTCCGACGCCTCCGATACTGGAGAATGGTCAAGTTGTTGCTGGAAAATCAGATGATGTGAGTGCAGTGGCCGGTATTTTTCAGTCTTTTGGAGATGCACCTGGAGGATTCAAAGAGGAATTGCAAGAGATTACCTATGCATTCGGTTTGGAGTATAGTTTTAAGGAGATGTTTTTCTTTAGAACGGGATACTTTGGAGAAAATCAATCCAAAGGAGTTCGTAATTATTTGACATTAGGCTCTGGTTTTCAATCTGGAAGGTTTCGTTTAGATCTCTCCTATATGTTTAATCAATCCAAGTTTAATACATTGAATAATAATGTTTTGAGGGTGAGTTTAGGAATTAATTTTGGCTAAAATGAAGAAAATTGAATTAAAGACAAGTTATGAGCTCTACCAGGATAAATCAGAATTACTCGCGGAGGATTTAGATTTAATCAATCGAGCTTTTGAGGAGACAAAAAAATCTTATGCACCTTATTCCAAGTTCAATGTAGGATGCGTTTTACTTCTCGAAAATGGAAAGCTCGTTACGGGTAGTAACCAAGAAAATGCAGCCTATCCTTCGGGAATGTGTGCGGAGCGCGTTGCCATTTGGAAAGCCTCTTCGGAATATCCATCTGTAGCCGTTTTAAAACTAGCTATAGCGGTTCATTCTAAGAACAATATCGTTGATGAGCCCATAGGGCCTTGCGGAGGGTGCAGACAGACCTTGTCCGAATACGAAGTAAACCAAAAAAAGCCTATCGAACTCCTATTTATGGGAGAAAAAGGTCCTGTTATAAAGACAAAATCACTTTTGGATTTACTGCCTTTATCCTTTAACAGAGACTACTTATAATTTTCGATAAATTGTTCGTGGTCTCAGATTATATATTATTTTTGAGCCATGGAAAACAAGGTACTTATCTTAGACTTCGGATCGCAGTTTACTCAATTGATTGCGAGAAGAGTACGTGAATTAAATGTTTATTGTGAAATACATCCCTTTAACTCTAAAAAGTATAATGCGGAGGAGTTTCAGGCTGTAATTCTATCCGGGAGTCCACATTCTGTGCGCTCTGCTGATGCCCCTCAACCAGATTTAAGTCAAATTAAAGCTAAAAAACCTCTTTTAGGTGTTTGTTATGGAGCGCAATATTTGGCGCAAAATTTTGGTGGAAATGTAGGGAGTTCCAATACGCGAGAATACGGTAGAGCACATTTAAACTCTATTGCTTCTGATTCTGATTTGTTCCAGGGCATTGATTCCGGAAGTCAAGTATGGATGAGTCACAGTGATACTATTTTGGATTTACCGACTAACTTCGAATTACTAGCTAGTACGGAAGATGTTGCAAATGCTGCTTTTAAAATTTCAGGAGAATCTACCTATGGAATTCAATTCCATCCTGAGGTGTACCACTCTACAGATGGAACGAAACTCTTGGAGAATTTCTTAATAAAAATTGCAGGTCTAAAACAAACTTGGACACCGGATTCTTTTGTCGATGAAA
This sequence comes from Flavobacteriaceae bacterium, assembly GCA_042091275.1. Lineage (GTDB taxonomy): Bacteria > Bacteroidota > Bacteroidia > Flavobacteriales > Flavobacteriaceae > JBELHR01. The sequence continues at coordinate 58,810 of JBELHR010000003.1, read as the reverse complement.
CAGTCAAAGCAATTCGCGAGAAAGTGGGAGAAGAGAAAGTAGTTCTCGGCCTATCTGGAGGTGTTGATTCCTCTGTCGCAGCTGTTCTCTTGGACAAGGCGATTGGTTCCAATTTGCATTGTATTTTTGTGAACAATGGACTTTTGAGAAAAGGGGAATTTGATCAAGTTCTCAAACAGTACTCCGGTATGGGATTAAACGTAAAGGGAGTAGATGCTTCTGAGAGGTTTATGACTGCTCTTGCTGGTTTATCTGATCCAGAAGCAAAGAGAAAAGCCATAGGTAAAACCTTTATTGAAGTTTTCGACGATGAAGCAAATATGCTAGATGACGTAAAATGGTTGGCCCAAGGTACTATATATCCAGATGTTATAGAATCGGTTTCTGCCACTGGTGGTCCGAGTGCAACAATAAAATCTCATCACAATGTTGGAGGTCTTCCAGACTTTATGAAATTGAAGATTGTAGAGCCTTTGAGAAGTATTTTTAAGGATGAAGTTAGACGAGTAGGTAAGTCTATGGGCATGCATGCAGATCTTTTGGGGAGACACCCCTTTCCGGGACCTGGTCTGGGAATTAGAATATTGGGAGATGTGACTGCTGAAAAAGTTAGAATCCTTCAAGAAGTAGACGCTGTGTTTATAGATGGATTAAAAAAATGGAACCTATACGATAGTGTTTGGCAAGCTGGTGCTATGCTACTGCCCGTAAACTCAGTTGGAGTTATGGGAGACGAGAGAACTTACGAAAAAGTGGTAGCCTTGCGTGCCGTGGAATCTACAGATGGAATGACAGCGGATTGGGTGGATTTACCATATAAATTCCTTCAGGAAACCTCGAATAAAATCATCAATCAAGTAAAAGGGGTAAATAGAGTAGTTTACGATATTAGTTCCAAGCCACCTGCGACCATTGAATGGGAGTAGATTTGGAATAAAAATTGCTTATTTTTAAATAAAAGACATGAGATCGATATTTCTATTTTTATGTATGCTGTCTTTTTCTTTTGCGGTTAATGCTCAAGAAATCGAATTGTTTGAGTACGAGGTACAGTCTGGCGAAAACCTAAAGGCGATAGCCAGAAAGTTTAAACTCACTATGTCTGACCTCAAGATGACCAACCCTGGAGTCGGTCGTCGAGTCAAACCCAAAACAATCTTATATGTTCCGATATACGGGGCTGAAGATTTTGTTTATCACCAAGTAAAACCCAAAGAGACCCTATATAGCATCGCTGCTCAATACGGTGTAACTGTGGATTTAATAGAAGAGGAAAACAACGTAAAACTTCCACTTTCTATTGGAGTTTTGTTGAAATTCGACAGAGCAACGATTCCGAGTGAGGATGAGCTATTAGTTTCTAGAGCTTTGTTGGAGGAGGAATTTGTGCTTCACGAGGTGGTAAAAGGAGACACCTATTTTAATCTCGAGCAACGTTATGACGTGGCAAAAGATAGCTTAGAGGCTAGAAATAGTGATATTGATCTAGCTGGGGTAGGACTGCAGTTGGGGATGGTTTTAAAGATAAAAAGTAAGCTTTCTGAGACTCTTTTTTCCGAAGAAGAAGTTGTGGTGTTTGAGGATAATCTCAAAGCCGATAAAAAGCTCTTTAATATTGCATTCATGCTTCCTCTTAAGCTCAACAGAAACGATACGCTTTCGCCCGTTCAAACTTTCAGAAAAAAGGGAACTGCATTAGATCGTGTTAGCGATTATTATCTTGGGGCTATGATGGCTATTGATTCGCTGAATAATATGGGATATCGCGTAGAAAAAAGAGTTTACGATACAGAAAACAATGCCACAAAGGTAAGAGAGATTGTACTTTTAGAGAATTTCTCTGATGTAGATTTGCTCGTGGGACCTTTCTATTCGGATAAGGTAGATTTGGTCGCTTCTCGTTTGAGGAATATACCTGTGGTCTTTCCTCTATATTCCAAAAAACAAGCTTCTTTGTCAAGGAGTAACTATATTATTCCAAATCCAGAAAAAAGAGATTATGCAGCGACTTTAAACGCTTATATTACGAGAAACTATTGCGATGAAAATATAATTATAGTTCAAGATAATTCTGCTGAAAGTCAAAAACAGTCCCTAGACCTAATTGAGTCACTTAAGAGTTTAAATGATTCGATACAACCTAGAATAATTGAATCCAAAAACGATAACGTTCCGTTTGAGAGTCTTCATATGAAAATCGATTCTCTAGCGACCAATAATTGGATTGTAATGACTAACAAGGGAACTACTGGCTACTCGTTAATCGATGGAATTGTTGCATTGGATCCTTCTATTAGAGCTAGATTATTTGTCAATGATAACAACAGTGATTTTGAGGTCTCCAAGCACAAAGCTTTAGAGGATATAGATTTTACTTATGCATCTGCTTCCAATTTAGATACTCAATCTGAAAACGTGAGGAAATTCTTTTTCGATTATCGCGAGAAGTACCAATCTTTCCCGAGCGAATATGCGGTTCTTGGATTTGATCAAATATATGATTTGTTGATTCGTTATTTTAGCGAAGGAGGCTTTGGGGAAGACACTTTCTATGGAGAGAGTACTAGAATTTCCAATAGCTTTAATTATACAAAAGATGAAAATGGAGCGCTTAGAAATGAGGCAATAGAGGTTATTCGATATTCGGATAAAGGAGAATAGTTCCTCTAGATACCTTACAAAAAAAATGCCCGCTGTTAGCGGGCATTTTTTTTTACATTCTTTTCATCTGTTGTTTGAGCTGTTTTATTTGCTCACCCATCATACCGTGTTTGTCTAATTTCTTAGCTTCATTGAGAAGAGTTGTGGCTTCTCTTTTACGTCTTTTACTCATAGCTATAGTAGCGAGGTTTAGTTTTGCCATTGCCACATCGTGATCCATACTCAATCCTAGGTTAAGAGCTTTTCGAAATAACTTCTCTGCTTGGGTTAGGTTGGATTGGCTCAGAATTAAACCATTTAAAAAATAAAAGTAAGCTTGTTGAGGTTTGCGAAGTGCAGCTTCTGGCTTTTTGATATAGTTCAACCATTTTTGAGCACCGACAAAATCTTGAGATCTTATTTTTAAGAAAGCGAGTAGTAAAAATTCGTTCTTGTAGAAAAAGAAAACAAATATTCCCGCTAGTAATAATAAGGAAATTCCATTTCCGATATTTCCCTGAGTAAATTCAAATATAGACCAAGCGCCTATAGCAATAGCGAGGGCTAGTTTGATGTATTTATTAAACATAGTTTTTTAAATTTTGATTCAAATGTAGTTTATTTTTTCTTGTAAAACCTGTTGAATTTATACTTTGCAGCAATTCCTAAAAGAGCCACAACAAGTACCGAGACATAGACGAAGTTTGGAGTTACGACTTTGTCTCCCGAAGCGTAAGCGTGCAAACCAGAAAGGTAGAAGTTTACTCCGAAATAAGTCATCATAATAGACGCAAAGGCGATTACAGACCAAAGGTTAAAGGTGAATTTACTTTTTAATCCAGGGATTAATCTCAGGTGTAAAACAAAAGCGTAGACGAAGATACTGATCAAAGCCCAAGTTTCTTTTGGATCCCAACCCCAGTAGCGTCCCCAAGATTCGTTGGCCCACATTCCTCCTAAGAAATTTCCGATAGTCAGTAAAATAAGACCGAGGGTCATGGCCATCTCATTAATAGTGGTCAGCTCGTCAATATTCAATTTGACCTTCTTCTTGTTTTTTTCATTGGTCAGAACTATTAATAATAATGCAATTATTCCGACAATCATACTCAGAGCAAATGGTCCGTAACTCGCTACAATAATTGCTACGTGAATCATCAACCAATAGGAGTTTAAAACGGGTTGTAAGTTGGCAATTTCAGGGTCCATCCAATTCCAATGTGCAATCATCAAAATCATAGAGGTCAAAAATGCGGTTGCCGCTATTGTAAGTGTAGAGTTTTTACCGAATAAAAAGCCAAAGAGCATAGTAGCCCATGCCACGTAAATCATCGACTCGTATGCGTTGGACCACGGAGCATGTCCCGAGACAAACCAACGTGCAATCAAACCACCCGTATGCATTATAAAGAGTAAGGCTATTATACCGATACAGATTTTGATCAGAACCCGTAGCGTCTTATTGTCTTTAAATATTTGTACGATAACGAGCAAAAACATTAAAGTTCCTACATACATATAATAGGAAAACAACTTTTTGAATACATCGTATTTATTATACGCTATTTCCAAATCAATTTTTTCTTGACTTGGATACACTTCAGCCCCGTATTTTTTTTGGAAATTTTTCATTCCATCTAATATCTCCGTAGCATCTGCATAATTACCCGTTTTCTTGGCTTGTTGCAGCGTCTGAGCATAAACTGGAAGTACTTGTCTGACAAAAACAGAGTCGCTACCTGACAGTCTAGATTCATTAAACTCAGGAAGAGAAATCCATTTGTTTTCCCTATCGCTCGGGATTGGGAATATTTTTAGAATACCACCTCCGATTGCGGAATAAAGTAGTCCAACTCTCCTGTCTATATTGATTAAGTCTTTTTCAAACTTACTTCTGACATTTTTCTTTTGAGCTTCCTCTACTAAATCCGTTATTTTGTAATTTCCTTTCTCATCGAGAAAATCAGATAGCGCTGCGTATTTTCTGTCGACATCTATTCCTACCAGAGTCCTTATTTTGTCATTTCCTTTCTCTAGATAGATTACGGGAACTTCAAACCAAAGTCCTGGATTTTGAATGATCGATAAGAAAATTTGATCTGCGTTATAATCGAGATAGGTATCGCTCTTGCTAACTTTTCTCAGTAACTGTGAAGAAAAAGTATTTACGGGTTTCATTCTTCCTCCCCCGTCTTGAATCACCAATTCACCAAAGGCTGCTGCTTGGCTTTTGTCGACAATAGTGGATTTTACTATGGTCTGAATTTGCTCGAGCTTAAGTTCTTCTTCCTGATGCTCGTGTTGGGCATAACTTCCTTGTAACGCAAATACAGCAAGGACAGCAGTAAGAGCTGCCTTTTTTACTTTGATTTTATCCAATTTATTTCTAAGCATGTCAAAACGAGTGTTTTTTACAAACATAATTAGCATTAAACCGACATAGAGTATCATATATCCAGCATAGGTAATGGTCGTTCCCCAAAAGTCGTGATTTACACTAAGCCTTGTTTCTTCAACGGGTCCCGATATGTCGTAACTGGATTGGAAAAATTTGTATCCCTTATAATTTAGGATATTATTCATGTAAATTCTAAAGTCAAAAGTCTCCTCGGGATCGATAACCGTGACTTCACTTGCATAAGACATAGCACTCTGAGATCCAGGATATCGTTCAAGTTGAAAATCGCGGAGCTTTACATTAAACGGAAGTTCCAAAAGTCTCGCTCCGTATTTGAACTGAAAATTCAAGCCATTAAAAGTTATTTTGGTAGCAGGGTCCATATTATATTGCCCTCCCATAATATCAAAATCCATTGTCTCGTTACCAACAGTCAAATTGAACTGGAGCAAATCCATTGGGTTTTCTTCTTTGTTTCCTTTTTGGTAAACCATTTTACCTTTGAGAGGAGGTTTGGGAACGACAAAGCTCAGTTCCCCAATTCTGTGCAGGGACAGGTAATTGAAGGTCTCGTATTCGTTCGCTTTTACTTCCCCTTGGAATTGATCTGCCATTCTCAAAAAAGTACCAGCATTTGCACTTTTCATCTTCAAACCATCTTGTCCTTGAATAAAGTTAACGGTAGTTTGATTGTCATCTGCCTCATATCCCACTAATACGCCGTGGATATTCTGCAGCGTTCCCTTTGGGATATAGTGGTCGTGGCGACTTCCAGAACTAGATTCTACAAAGTGTATGTATTCTGTACCCGTCTCGTCTTCGACAAACTCTTGAAAGGCATAAGGAATATAATTAGTCAACTTTAGCTCAATTGGTGTTCCTTTGAAATCTTCTTCAATAGAAAAATTGTTGGTTCCCCATGCGCTGAGCATAAGTGGAACCGATTTAGGTGGTCTTTGAACTTTTTTATTATCTACCGTAAAATCGAAGTAGGTAGTCTCTGAAAAGAAGACATTTGTGGATTCCCCTTCTTCTATCGGCATAATACCTTCAAAACTGAAATATCTAGTTACTCCTGCTCCGACGAGAATCAATATAAAACTCAAGTGGAAGGCTAGTACAGCCCACTTTTCTTTTCGGTATAATTTATATCGAAATATATTGCCAAAGAAGTTTACACAGAACAGTACCATAATCAATTCAAACCACCAGGTATTGTAAACTAATACTTTTGAAGTTTGGGTTCCGTAATCATTTTCTATAAAGGTCGCTACGCCCATGGCTACAGCGAATACAATAAAAAGCATAGCCATTAAACGGCTAGAGAAAAGCAAATCAAATACTCTCTTCATCATTCTTGAAAAATTAGTTTTGCAAATATAATCGTTTTAATCGTTTAGGACTAAGCTTCTAGGACATTTATCATAGGTTCTAAAAGCTCAATTGCAGCCTGTGCAATTTTCGTTCCCGGACCAAATATACCTACAGCTCCCGCCTCGAATAAGTAGTCGTAATCTTGCTTTGGGATTACACCTCCAACAATGACTAAAATGTTAGGTTTTTCATAATTTTCTAAGGCAGAAATTACTTCGGGAACAAGAGTTTTGTGCCCTGCTGCTAAAGAGGAGATTCCGAGTATGTGAACGTCGTTTTCTACGGCTTGCTTTGCCGCCTCTTGAGGAGTTTGGAACAAGGGGCCAACATCTACATCAAAACCCAAATCGGCATAGGCAGATGCTACAACTTTTGCTCCTCTATCGTGACCGTCTTGTCCTAGTTTGGCAATCATAATTCTCGGTCTACGACCTTCGAGTTCCGCAAACTTGTCTGTTAGGTTTCTGGCCTTTTGAAAAAGAGGATCTTTATTTATTTGTTTAGCATACACACCGCTGATGGTTTTGATTGTGGCTTGATGTCTTCCGTAAACACGCTCTAGTGCTGAGGATATTTCCCCTAAGGTAGCTCTTTCTTGAGCAGCAATAATGGCCAGAGCTAATAAATTGCCCTCGCCGGTTTCCGCGGCTTTACTTAGTTTTTGAAGCGATGCTTCTACAGCCTTGTTATTTCTCTGTTTTTTAAGAAGTTCCAATCGCTCCAATTGATGACTGCGAACCTTTTGGTTGTCTACCTCTAAAATGTGTAAATCGTCCTCGTCTGGATTTTTAAAGGCATTCACCCCAACTATAATATCTTTTCCAGAGTCTATATCTGCCTGTTTTACTGCAGCCGCTTCTTCGATTCTCAGTTTTGGAATACCTTTTTCAATGGCTTTGGTCATTCCTCCTAGATTGTCAATTTCTTCAATTAAATCCCAGGCATTTTGATAGAGCTCTTCTGTTAGTTTTTCCAGTTCATAGGAACCGGCCCATGGATCTACAGTTTTGGTGATTTGACTCTCTTTTTGAAGAACTAATTGGGTGTTTCGTGCAATACGAGCAGAAAATTCTGTAGGAAGCGCAATGGCTTCGTCCAAGGCATTCGTATGAAGGGATTGCGTACCGCCGAGAATAGCTGACATGGCCTCGACATTGGTCCTAGTAATATTGTTAAAGGGTTCCTGTTCCGTAAGACTCCATCCGCTGGTTTGGCAGTGGGTTCTAAGAGCATAGGATTTGGGGTTTTTGGCACCAAATTTGGCGATGATTTTTGACCAGAGTAGGCGAGCAGCTCTCAATTTTGCAATTTCTTTGAAGTGATTCATTCCTATGGCAAAGAAAAAGCTCAATCTCGGAGCAAAAACATCAATATCCATTCCCGCGTCGAGTCCAGTTTTGATATACTCCATACCGTCTGCAAGGGTATAGGCAAGCTCTATTTCAGGAGTAGCTCCTGCCTCGTGCATATGGTATCCAGAGATAGAAATAGAGTTGAATTTTGGCATATTCTGACTCGTGTATTCGAAAATATCTGCAATTATTTTCATCGAATGAGACGGAGGGTAGATATAGGTGTTTCTCACCATAAACTCCTTGAGGATGTCGTTTTGTATCGTCCCACTTAGAGTTTCGGCTGGGACACCTTGTTCGAGAGCGGCTACGATATAAAAAGCCATTATTGGCAGGACAGCTCCATTCATAGTCATGGATACGGACATTTTATCCAAGGGTATTTGATCGAACAAGACCTTCATGTCTTCTACAGAATCGATAGCTACCCCAGCTTTACCAACATCTCCCATAACTCTTGGGTGATCCGAGTCGTAGCCCCTGTGTGTCGCCAAGTCAAAGGCAACGGAGAGTCCCTTTTGCCCAGAAGCGAGGTTTTTTTTGTAAAAATCGTTACTCGCTTTGGCTGTGGAAAACCCTGCGTATTGACGGATGGTCCAAGGCCTTTTTACATACATGCTCGAATAAGGACCTCTTAGAAAAGGAGCCTTCCCCGCAATGAATCCCTCGTGCTCAAATGCGCTTTGCTCATCTGTCTGAGGATTATAATTTAGCTTATCTAATTTTCTTCTGTTCATGATGTCTTATTCTTGCTCCAATAATTGTGATTCTAATACTTGACCTATCCTCACTTTTCTAATGGGCTGTATGCTTGTTTTAAGAGTATGTGTCTCTGCTTTGATTTCGATATTGTCTTTCATTTTCTCCTCTTTGTTTTTGTGGAGATTTAGTCCAATAATCGCAGTGTTTCCCTCTTCAAATTCTTTGAATTCCTTGGCGTGCTGAAACATTATCTTTTCTTGAATATTGTTTTGATATAAGGCATTTAAAAAACCACCTTCTGTTTCTAACTTTTTGATTTCCTCTATGCTTTTTTTGACAAAAGAATTGATCAGGTTCTCCAGATAATAAGATCCTTTTACCCAATCCACTCCCGCTAGATGACTCTCATTGCGCAATACTAAAAGTTGGCTACGAGCAATATCCTCGCTAAAACGGTTTTTTTCCTTAAAAATAGAATCGTAAGCTATTTGCTCTATTTCCAAAGCGCCGCCAATTACACCTGCCATATTTGAAATGGAGGCTCTCAGGATATTGGAATTATAATCGTAAATACTAAAGGTTCGTTGGGAGGAACAGACATAGAAATCTAGACTATTTGTAATCGAGAGCTCTTTGCAAAAGGCTTCCCATAAAACACTTAAACTCTTTATTTTTGCTATTTCAAAAAAGAAATTGGTCCCCAAAGACAGTTTTATTTCAAAACGCAGAATAGGGCTGTAATCCAATCGCTCTAAATACTCTTTGACTTTACTTATTGCAAAGGTCAATTGCTGTATACTGGAGGCTCCGCTCTCTTGGTAGAGGCTGGCATCTAATCCGATCTTTATCAAGGAGTGGTGTTCCTTTAAAATCTCCTGAAATTCTTCCCAGGAAAATCCTTCCATATGATTTCCACTTTTTTCAAGGAAACCGATGGGGTCGATTATTATTTGATGTCCACTCTCTTCAGGTATCGATAAAATTAATTTCCTCACATTCCTTAAAGTCAAGTTTTCGGCATGAAGATAGACCTGTTTTGACCCTTTGAGAAGATCCGCCAAGCCAGAGAAATTGGTAAAGGAGTCTGAGAGTTCGATTCTGGCTTTGTCACTACCACAATTTTCACTGTGCTTTAGGGCTTGGCCTAGAATCTCGAGGTCATTTGATATTTTGAAGCGTTCTGTGATTTGAAAGGCGCTGTTATCCTTGTGTTGAATTGGGTTTTGCGGCCGCTTTTCAAGAGTGTAAATAGGGTTTACATTAATGCCTTCGAGGGTTTTCCAAATCAAGTCCTCATAGGGCGCTCCTTTTAATTCGTATTGAAGGATTTGCTTCCATTGTTTTTTAGAATATTTATCGAATGCTTCAAAAAAAGTAGGGGACATATTGTTGTTATTTAGTACTGTCGACTTCGATTAAAAAGATGACTTCATCTTTCTTCTTCATCAAATATTGTTCTCTTGCGTATTTTTCCAAGGACTCCTCACTTTTGAGTTCCTTAAGTTGCTTTTGGTTTTGTTCTATCTGTTCTTGATAAAAGACTTTAGTGTTTTGAAGGTTTTCGTATTCTCCTCGTAATTTTCTTTGATTGTAAAATGAATTGTCATCAAAAATCAAAATCCACAAAAGAAAAAAGAAGATGAGGATGGCATATTTATTTAAGAAAATCTTTTTAATCATTAGGTCCTTTTTTTCAGTCTAGTCTATTGCTAATTACTGTTTTTAAAATATCGATTGCAACATTGTTGTGACGGTCATTTGGTATGATGATATCCGCCACATTTTTAGTCGGTTCGATAAATTGCTCATGCATTGGTTTTAAGGTGTCTTGATAGCGTTTTAAAACTTCATCTATATCTCTACCTCTTTCCTTAATATCTCTAAACACCCTTCGAATTAAACGTTCATCTGCATCGGCGTGAACGAATATTTTTATATCCAATAGGTCCAATAATGCCTTGTGATTAAATATAAGAATTCCCTCGACTATTACAACTTTTTTAGGGTGGGTAATGACTTTGTCACTGGTTCTGTTATGCAGTACAAAAGAGTAAACGGGTTGCTCAACAACTTCCCCTTTCTTTAGAGAATCAATATTGGCAGTAAGCAAGTCAAAATCAATAGAATTCGGATGGTCAAAATTAATTTTGGTTCGTTGTTCATAACTGAGTTCGCTAGTCTCCTTATAATAAGAGTCTTGAGAAATTACAGTTACTTCTCCTTGAGGTAGTTCTTGAATAATTTTGTTGACAACAGTAGTCTTACCGCTACCAGTTCCACCAGCAATTCCTAGGACGAGCATATTTATGACGTATTGATTTGTCACAAATTTAAGAAATAAGAGATGATTACACCTAAGAGATGATTAAAATCCAAAAAAAAAGACATGATAAAATCATGTCTTTTTAGAGCCGATAGAGGGACTCGAACCCACGACCTGCTGATTACAAATCAGCTGCTCTAGCCAGCTGAGCTATATCGGCAATCTACGTTGTCGGGGTGGCAGGATTCGAACCTGCGACCTCCGCGTCCCAAACGCGGCGCGATAACCGGGCTACGCTACACCCCGTAGATTTTTAAAGCGGTGCAAATATAGGTGAAAATTTAGTTTTCACAAGTTTTTTGTAAAAATTAATAGGCTAAATTGAGTCTATTTTTTTGGATAAATTTTGTTTATAATTATATTGTGAAAAAATATATCTGCACGAAACATCTAGAAGAGAATTCTCCTAAATTTGCAGTCTAAATTAAAAGATAATTATGTCAGAAACTATTGAGAAAATAAAGTGTTTGATCATTGGATCAGGACCTGCAGGATATACAGCAGCAATTTATGCGGCAAGAGCGGATATGAAACCTGTTATGTATACTGGAATGCAAATGGGAGGTCAATTGACAACAACAACGGAAGTTGACAATTTTCCGGGTTATCCTCAGGGAACAGATGGAAATGCAATGATGGAAGACTTAAAAGTTCAGGCGGAGCGTTTTGGAACCGATGTGAGATTTGGTTTGATAACTAAAGTCGATTTTAGTAAGGAAGAAGGAGGTATTCACAAAGTGATTATCGATGAAAATAAACATGTAGAGGCGGAAACGGTTATTATTTCTACCGGAGCTACTGCTAAGTATTTAGGATTAGAGTCGGAAGATCGTCTAAAAGGTGGTGGAGTTTCGGCTTGTGCAACTTGTGATGGATTTTTCTATAAAGGTCAAGATGTAGTAGTTGTTGGAGCAGGAGATACTGCAGCCGAGGAAGCTACGTATTTAGCTAATATTTGCTCTAAAGTTACTATGCTAGTGCGTCGTGATGAGATGCGCGCGTCAAAAGCTATGCAGCACCGTGTTGCAAAAACTGAAAATATTGAAGTTTTATTCAATACAGAGGTGGATGAGGTTTTAGGAGAACAAGTCGTAGAAGGTGTTCGCGTTGTGAACAACCAATCTGGTGATAAAAAGGAAATTCCTGTAACTGGAATGTTTGTAGCAATTGGACACACGCCAAACACATCTATTTTTAACGGAGTGTTGGATATGGATAACAGTGGGTATTTAATCACCGAAGGAAAGTCTACAAAAACGAACTTACCTGGAGTGTTTGCAGCTGGAGATGTTCAGGACAAAGAATACCGTCAAGCAGTAACTGCAGCTGGAACTGGTTGTATGGCCGCTTTGGATGCGGAACGTTATTTAGGAGCTCTTCTATAGACCCAAAAAATAAATGGAAACAAAAAACGCCCTCAACTGAGGGCGTTTTTTTGTTTTGGAATAAGGATTACTTCTCAATCAACACAGAGGTAGCTAAAAAAGAATAGGTTCGCTCTGCTTCGTTGATTTGCATGACTTCCTCTCTAGGTTTACCTGCATCTTTTGCAAAATGTCTCAACTCTGATACAGACAGTTCATTTACAAATGCTTTTCCTTGAACGATGGTTTTCTTGCCTGCCGCATCCATAGGTACGAAAAACTCGTAATCTTTGAATTTGACAAAGGATTGCATTTCATCGTCTAGTTTTAGTTTCATCCAGCATCCTCTTTTTTGGCATATGGATTCGATTTCGGTTTCAAAGCTAACCAGTAGACTATCTCCGGGCTTTAGATTTTTGTATTCTTCTGTCATAGAGCGGGAGCTCATCGGACTCTGTTCTTCAAAATTAGAACCAAATACTTCATATTTTTCTAAATTAGGGATGGGCTTTTTATTGGACTGACAGCTTATCTGCATAAAAAAGGCAGCAAAAACGATTAATAGATATGATTTTTTCATAAGGTTTATTCTTCTAAGTTATTAATTGCATTATCCAACCAATCTCCTCGATCGGCTAGCCAAGTTTTTAAGTAGGTATATTCATTTTCATAGCTTCCCCCAATATAGTTGTTGGGCCAAACGTAAGTGTCTAAAATGTCCCAAATCGCAAAATTTCTGTCGATTCCTTGAGCGTCTTTTAGTTCGTCGTAATATTGATCTAATTGCTGATTTAGATTATTAGAAGATAAGATACCACCTCTCAATTCATTCCATCTAATCTTTAGTTTGGATACGAAATAAGGATCTTGTAAGAGTTTTTTCCACCAAAAAGGAACAGACCAGCCATCACCGCCACATCGTTCATTAAACTTATAAGCCCAAACATCGTAAGCTCCACCACTGCAATAGTCCGCATTACCAAAAGCAAAGTTAAAATCCCAAATAGGTCCCATTACTAGTTTTTCATTTTTAGGCTTATGCATATAGGTGCTCAATCTAAAGCCATCCACATTATTACCCAATTCGTTGAGGATAAAGAAATCTATAAAACTATCTGTGTCGATATAAGACCGGTATCCAGTTTCGGCGTCCTTGAAGTTAGTGCTCATTAGGCTGTTCTCAAAACCCCTCATATAATCTTGAATATATGTTTTTTGAAGACCGTTGATCTTATCGTAGTCCGGATAGACATATTGAAAACGTATTGGCTCCCCACTCAGATCGTCTGGCGCCGCATATTCTGAATCAAAGGATATGGAAGAGTTGTAATTGAATCCACCGCCAATTCCTTTGTCGATTTTTAGGATATATCCTCCAGTCACTTCATCCCCATCTACATCTGATGCTTTTAGGGTGGCAATGTCAACTCGAGAAGGATCTTTTTTTATTTTTTCCAAAAGGACGTAAGTCCCTTTGTCCAAGCCATTGAGTTTAAATTCAACAAACTTAGCCCTAGAGGCATATCGGCCCATAGCTCTGGAAAGATCGTAGACTAGTTTGTTTCTCATAAGGGATTTGTCCGCGTAGGGTGCATTCAAGATCCAATCCTCTTCTGGAGGAAAATCAAAAAAGGCCACATCAATGTCGTTCCCTTCGGAATCCCAAGTCTCAAATCCATATTGTTTTTTGGGATAACTCTGTGAACTTGCGCCTCTAATCTCAATACCAATTTTACCGCTGTAATACTCTTGTCCACCGACAATTATTTCAAGATCTGCATTGATTTTTGGTTCGTCTGGAATAGTTCCACCATTTGTGTCTACGGAAAATGTTGCCAATCTTCCATCCTCATCTAAATCTTCAGGATTTATTACATCATTATTACCGCTATCGGCAGGTGCATCGAAATTCGAATCGCTCGAGCAGGCAGATATTATCAGCAATAAAGTATAAAATCCGAGTAATTTGTATTTGGTCATAAATTGAAAATAATTAGAACTGGTAAAACTACGAAAAACGATTTAATCCATTTTTAATTTTTTGTATCTTAGAGGTATAGCCAATCTCCCCGACAAAACTAACATTAAACAATATTTTTTAAATTATGAGAAAATTACTGACTTCCGTTTTTTTTATAGGACTTGCGCTAATAATGATTTCGTGCAACTCAAATAAGGACTCAAAAGCATCCGATTCAAAGCAAAAAAATAGTACGGTCAAATTATTGGCAGAGGCCTATATGTATGGCTATCCGATAATGACCATGGACTATACGCATAAGCTTTCTACAAATGT
>JBELHR010000003.1:39830-44261 GCA_042091275.1 Flavobacteriaceae bacterium | reverse complement strand
TGTATGGCTATCCGATAATGACCATGGACTATACGCATAAGCTTTCTACAAATGTCTTGGCACCCGATGGCAGAGGAAAAGCACCTTATAATCAATGGGCGACTATTGAGCAATTTCCAAAAGCTGCTTTTAAGGCAGTTGTCAGACCCAATTTAGATACTTATTATAGTTTGATATTTGCCGACTTGTCCAAAGGTCCTTTATATGTTTATATTCCAGCTACGGAACGTTACTATCTGATGCCAATTTTAAATGCATTTGGAGATGTGATAGCGTCTCCAGGATCTAGAACCACAGGACAAGGGGAATTGCATATAGCTCTTGTTGGACCTTCTTATAAAGGAGAAATTGATTCAGATCTAATGGTGGTTCGCTCGCAAACAAGTTTAAATTGGTTAGTTGGTAGAGTCGCTGTAAAAAATGATAAGGATGGAGTTTCGGAAGTTGAGAATTTCCAAAAAAAACTTGTCGCGAAACCGCTGGCCGAAAGAAACAATCCAAATTATGTTGCACCCCAAGGATCTGTAAATCCTGATTATGATTTTGTGCCATCAGAGAAAGTTGACGGTATGGACATCATTAAATATTTTAATGAAATGATGGCTTTGATGGTGGATAATCCTCCTACCAAAGCAGATGCTCCTCTTATGGAGAAATTAAAAAGTGTAGGTATAGTTCCAGGAGGGACTTTTGATATGTCTAAGTTTTCTGAATTAGAAAAAATTGAAATCAAAAAAATCCCAAAGATTATTCAAAAAAAATTCGATGAAATAACGGCAAAGCCAAAAGTTGAAACAATGCAAAATGGCTGGTCTGTCAATACAAAGGGTATGGGAGAATATGGAGTAGATTATTCCCTGAGAGCATATATTACCAAAATTGGTTATGGAGCCAATACGGCTAAAGATGCTATCTACCCAAATTCAGCCGTGGATGTGGATGGAAACACCTATTCGGGAGATCATAAATATAAATTACATTTTGATTCTGATAAACTCCCATCTGTCAAGGGATTTTGGTCACTCACTATGTATACAAAAGAGGGTTTTTTAGTAGATAACCCTATAGATCGCTATGTACTTGGAAGTATGAAGGATATGACCTACAATAAGGACGGATCTCTAGATATTTTTATTCAAAATAAAGCTCCAGAAAGTATGGAAAGCAATTGGCTTCCATCACCTGGCGCTGGGGTTGAATTTGAGTTGACCTTTAGAATGTACTGGCCAGAAGAAAATGTGTTGAATCGAGTTTGGCAAATGCCAGGTGTAGAAAAAATGCAATAATATTTAGGCTTATAAAAAAAAGGTGCTCACTGAGCACCTTTTTTTCTGACTAACTCCCGGAAACACTTCCTCCGGAGGAAGAAGATTCCGATATTTGATCCGGTGATCCAGTGTATCTAATGGAACCACCACTCGAAGCGGATGCTTTTAAGAATTTACTGACATCTACTCTAATAGATGCACCGCTGCTTACGTCTAATTCCGCCTCTTCTGCTGTGAGTGCTCTACCGTTAATACTAGAACCACTGCTTGCGTCTGCTTTTATTTGGTCTGCTGAACCTTTTAAAATAATACTACTACCGCTACTTACATCTGCATCGACGAATTTTGCGTTTAGTTCCACATCAATTCGACTTCCGCTCGAAGAGCTCAACATAAGATCAGATGCAGAAATAGGATATTCAGATTTAACATTACTTCCACTTTGAGAACTGATACTTTCTACTCTAGGCATTTTAATATAGACTTTTCTGGTACTCCTTCCCCAGATATTCCCTTTACTATATACTTTTAGAACCCCATCTTCAACTTCTGTAATTATCATCTCTTGAAGGTTTTCATCTGATTCTACAATAACCTCTGAAGCTTCTCCAGTTATAAGACGTGCACTAATCCCGGTACTTATGGATATAGCATCGAAATCCTCTTGAATGTTTCTGTTCTCTCTTACTACATTTCCATTTCCTTGCATTCCGTTAAAACTGATACAGGATGAAACAAATAAGGCAACAAATGCAATTAGACTAAAACTTTTAATTGTTTTCATAGCTTGGTTTTTATTTTGTTAATTAAGATTGCAATCCAGACAATTTAGATCTCCCGAGTTCATTTGAAAATGGTGATCTACCAATTCTCTCGAGTTTAAACCTTGTTTATTATCTGTTCTGTTTAAGAATTTTGTCGTTTTCCTGTCCAGATATATAGTAGACGAGTCTGGAAGGTAAATTGTTACATCTATTTCGAGTTCGTCGTTATAATTTTTTAATTCTCCCAGAAAGTAGCCATTTATTTCTAGTGTATTTTCATCGGATCGATGACCAAATTCTAGTTGTCTAGCATTGCGTCTAGCCGTATTTGAGTTTTTCCCAAAAGCCTCTTTTGTAATGGTATAATACGCTCTATTACTCTCTGAATTGACAATATTTAAATTAATATTATCGCTGTAAACTTGATCCATACCATCAATTTCTACGAGCTTGTTTTCTTCGCGATACAGTAAATCGTCGTAACCTATCAATTTTGAATTATTCCTCATGGTTAAATTTAGAGTATCACCCGGCTCAATCGATAACTCGTATTCTGTTGAAAACTCCCTCTTCACATTGTGTAAATTAGCGTATTCAGCCGCTGCAAAGGATACTATAAAAAGAGCTGCTAACCACAGACCTAGAAGTGTAAAACCAGTTACTTTACCCACAGGATTTCGGTTGGTAAGTATTCCCATTCCCAACGCAAAGAATAGGATAAATGGAACCGCAGCTAAGATTGCAAAAGTTGAAATCAAGACCCAAAAAGGCAAGATGCTATCGTAAAAGAAATAAGGATAGATGATACTGTCTTGTCCCATATCTAAAATACCTATTCCACCTGCAGTAAAACCAGCTATTATAATTCCTAAAAGTCCAAATGCTCCTGTAATTATAAAGATTACGCCGAAAATCTTAGTAAAAAATCTAAGAAGTCCGACTAAAAGCTTTCCCAGGCTATCGAGGAAACTTTGAAAACCATTTTTGGTCTTATTGACATAATCTCCATCTCTCACGCGCTGTTCCAAGTCGTTATATTCTTGTCTAACTCGCTTTTCGATGTTGTTAATATCGACTCTACTACCTTCCATTTCCAGTTTTTCTGCCGTTGTAATGGCTTGAGGTATCAGAATCCAGAGTATAAAGTATAAGACAAGTCCAGTTCCTAATCCGAAAAATAGGACTAGAAAAAGAAGTCTTAACCATATGGCTTCTATTCCAAAATAATGTCCTAAACCAGAACAAACCCCACCCATAAAGCTGTCGTCTGCATCTCTATATAACTTTCTGTTAGAAGTTCTTCTTCCAGAATAGGGAGGCGTTTCTGCAGTATAGTCGGATTCTATCTCATAGTCCTCGGGTTTACCCATGATCTGAATAATATCTTCAATGTCGTTTAGAGATACCACTTGACGGCTATCTTTTATGCGCTCGGAAAGGATTTCTGATATACGCATTTCGATATCGTTAATAATTTCTTCTTTACCTTGGGAATCCTCCGAGAGCGACCTACTAATTCTATCCAAATAGGTTCGAAGGGCCGTGTATGCCTGCTCGTCTATATGGAAAAATATTCCTCCTAAGTTTATATTTATTGTCTTGTTCATTTTATTTCTTTTTTGGTTCGGTAATATTGTTTACGGATTTGATAAGGTGTTTCCAACTCTGGTCTAGTTCCTTTAAAAAGAGTTTTCCAGTTTCGGTTAAAGCATAATATTTTCTCGGTGGTCCGGAGGTTGATTCTTCCCATCTATAGGCGAGCAAGCCCGCATTCTTCAGTCTTGTTAGAAGGGGGTATATTGTCCCTTCCACTACAATCATCTCTGAATCTTTGAGAGTGGATAATATCTCCGAGGTATAAGCGTCTTTATCCACGAGCAGGGATAAGATACAATATTCCAGAACTCCCTTACGCATCTGCGCTTTTGCATTTTCAATTTTCATAAGTTCTATGGATTTATTTTTAAAAAGTTAATACTTAAAGGGTAGTATATGGAATTCCCTTTTCTGATCTGAAGACCTGCGTTGCATACGAGAACTACCCGAATTAATTCGATCAAGGCAACAATACTTGTTATCCCAAGGAAGTGAAAAAGGTTAAAATCAAATTGACTAAATGTTGTAGTAAATGAATCATAATGGAAATGGTTTGGTTTTAAAAAGTTAAACGATAGGTTATCTATTTTATTAAAGAAAAATAGTACGGAAGTTGTTCCGAGGATATAGGCATATAAGGTAAAACTCAAATTAAAATTAATTGCACGTCTCCCTTGATCGTCGAGGAATCTGCTTTGATCTTTTTTTAAGCTCCAAAAGATGAGGGGACCAATTACGCCCCAAATCGGGATTAAGTAATTAATCAAAGCCGAAAAATGGATTAGAGAAGCGTTATTTAAATC
>JBELHR010000003.1:22258-39730 GCA_042091275.1 Flavobacteriaceae bacterium | reverse complement strand
AGGCATATATGTTTGGTTTGGTATTATCTATAACAAATATACATATAAAGAAAGGTATTATGCAATACAAAGTACCTTCTTATATGGTTATTTAACATATAATTAACATTTTGATTGTTTGAAAATTATGTTACTTTTGGAAAAAAACTTATGACTCCTAGTAAACTTAATTCCTTTTTGACTCTAAAATTACCCTCAGCATTTATCTGTGGAGTTCGGGTAAAAGAAATTACAAACGACCTTTGTGTAGTGGGGGTTAAGCATCGATGGATTAATCAAAATCCTTTCAAATCTATGTATTTTGCGGTTCAATCTATGGCCTCAGAACTCAGTACAGGTGCGCTTTTGATCAAAAAGCTCAGTATCCGAAAAGAGGCTTTTTCCATGTTGGTTGTAAAGCACGAGGGAGAGTTCGTAAAGAAGGCTACAGGAAGAATTCGATTTGTTTGCGAAGATGGGCACTTAGTAGATGACGCTATTGAGCAGGCTTTAGAGACCGGTGAGGGAGTCGTATTGACCATGCGATCCACTGGAAGAAATGAGGATAATCAAATAGTTTCCAATTACAGCTATACTTGGAGTATTAAAAAGAAAACAAAACGATAAAAAAAAGCCCTCGATTGAGGGCTTTTTTTATTTTCTAGATTCTATCAAGGTCTTTAATGCTCGCCCGTATTTCGAGTTTCCAACTTCCGGACTCATGGAAGTCTCTATGGTGTCGAGTAATTTATTGGTCGCGTTGTATAGTTCGGTCAAACCGAGGTAAGGGGCAACTTCATAATCTCCATTATTCACAGCAAAATTAGTTGTGTAATAATATCTTCGAATGATTAAATTTTCAGAAGCCTTATTTAAACTGTCTATTTTTTTTGCGTCTTGACTCTGTTGTGCCTCAAATCCAGCTTTTACAATATCGAGTCTTGCATTGTTGAATCTTTTAGCCATTTTGTTATAGTCTTCCAAAAGCGCTTGGTTTTTGGATCCTGCAACTTTTGCATCTAAGGCAAAATCTTCTAGATTGGTATTAACCGTTATATTTCCAGGTTCACCGAAGAAGGCTAGGTTGAAATTGGGATTGTTATCTAAGTTTAGAAAATACATTTCCGCATCTTCTAAATAGGCACTCATTTTAAAGTTACCATTTCCTGCAACTTCTAGGGAATCCACTGAAACAAATAAGGAGTCCTCTACTTTTTGTAAATAAAGCGTTCCTTTTTTTAATCCTTGAACACTTCCATTTACAAACATATTGTGTTTTGGACTCGAATCACAGCTCGATAACAAAGCACTAAGGACAAGAATAGTAAATAACTTTTTCATAGGTTGAATAGGTTCAAATTAAAGAGCTGCAAATATCTTCTTTTTTTTAATAATCACAAGGAAATTAGCCTAAACTGCTACACTTGACTTACTAATTCCATAAGTTGCGCACATAGGATGGCTCCGAACGTACCAACTGCATAACCCATCACCGCTAACAAGACTCCGACAGTCGCAAGAGAAGGGTGAAAAGCTGCTGCTATAACGGGTGCACTTGCAGCCCCACCAATATTTGCTTTGGAGCCTACGGCAAGGAAAAAATAGGGTGCTCTTATAATTTTTGCAACACCAAACATCAATAGAACGTGAATTAGCATCCACAATAGACCAATAACTAATAAAATTGGATTGTCAAATATTTGAGTGAGATCCATTTTCATTCCAATTGTAGCAACTAGGATATAGATAAAAACCGATCCAATTTTACTGGCTCCCATACCTTCAAACTTTTTTATCGGAGTATAAGAGAGTAGGATTCCGAGCAAGGTTGCAATGGAAATCATCCAAAAGAATTTCGAATTTAAAAAACTTAGAAAATGAGCAGGATCTTGAATGGAACTAAAATTCGATTTGAGAAAGGCAGTCATGCCTTGAGCGCCAAAATGGGCTATTCCCACCCCAAAAAATGCTATTCCAAGAACAATCATATAATCTGTCAAGGTGGCTTCACGTTGAACACTTTCGGAATAATTACTCATCTTTGACTTTAGAGCTTCAATAGCCGAATTATCCGCCTTGAGCCATTTGTCAATAGCTGCCGATTTTCCAATTCCAAAAAGTAAAACAGCCATCCAGATATTTGCTACGATAATATCTACAAATACCATTGCACCATACTTTTGCGGATTGTAACCGTATATTTCATACATAGCGGTTTGGTTGGCACCTCCGCCTATCCAACTTCCAGCTATGGTCGCTAGACCTCTCCAAACTTCGTCTGGGCCAGCTCCTGATAAGATTTCAGGTGATATTAGTGAAAGTACTAATAGCGCAATTGGACCTCCAATTATGATTCCAACAGTTCCTGTGAAAAACATGATTAGGGCTTTTGGACCGAGATTAAAGACTGCTTTCAAGTCTATACTCAGCGTCATTAATATCAGAGCAGCGGGAAGGAGGTAGTTTTTTGCCACATTGTAGAGCTCCGATTGATGCTGTATCTTTTGGTTTAGTTCATTTACAGTAAACCACTCCGGTGCTATCAGTCCTACTGAACTCAATATGGCAGGTAATAAATAACACATCAAAAGTGCCGGGATAACTTTGTAATACTTGGACCAAAATCCTTGTTTTAGACTGGAAGTATAAAAGGTAAAGCCCAAGCAAATCATAAGCAGGCCAAAGACGATAACGTCGTCCGTAAATATTGGTTCTTTCATAAGTTTAGTTTACTATTTCATATACACCTGTACCCGAAGATGGGTAGTAAATGTTCAATTGTCTGTTGAATTTAGAATAAAATTGTTCTTTAAATTTCTCGGTTATTTGTTTTTTTAGGTCAGCATCCACTAGAGCCAATACGCATCCGCCAAACCCAGCACCTACCAAACGAGCACCTTTTACACCATTTTGGATTTTGCCTAAATCTACTAAAAAATCTAACTCTGCGCTACTTACCTCGTAAGATTTGCGCAGTCCATCGTGGGATTCAAAAAGTAAAGCACCTAGGGTTTCCAGGTCCTGAGATTTCAGTGCGGAGATTGCCAATTGAACACGCCCATTCTCCTGAATGACGTAGCTCGATTTTCTAAATTCATTCTCGTTTAGAAATTCTCGAATAGACCCTATGTTTTTGAGATCTAATTGACAGAGATTCTCTATTTGATAACCGTGTTGATTGATTTTCTGCAAAGAGCGTTTACAGATTTCTTTTCTGTTGTTATATGGAGAGTCGTTTAGTTGATGGGGTTTTCCAGTATCAAAGAGTATCCATTTGTGACTGGGTAAAATCATCGGAATATATTCACTTTCTAGGCTTTGACAATTTAGGAGAATAGCATTGTCCTTTTTGCCGAATAGAGAGGCGTAAGGATCCATTATTCCGCAATTTACTCCTGCATAAAGTTGTTCTGCGGATTGGGAGACTTTTGCCATTTCAAGTTTAGACAGGTTCAGCTCATATAGAATATTGAGACCATATACCACAGAATTGCAAAGTGCCGCAGAGGATGAAAGCCCTGCTCCTGAGGGCATATCGCTGCAAAAGCTGAAGTGAAATCCCTGAATTTTAGGGTGATCTTTCTTTAGAAGTAGATAAACCCCTAAAACATAATTGAGCCAAGAGCTTTTGTTGAGGTCAAATTCCTCAGAGTTCTTAAACTTGAATTTTTCCCGGAGATCCAGTGCAAATAATTCAAAATCCTCACTTTTACTAATTATACTATAAATCCCCTTGTCAATACTGAACGGAAGAACAGATCCTCCGTTGTAATCTAGGTGTTCTCCTATAATGTTTACTCTTCCTGGCGCAAATATTTCACGCTGAGGTCGATTCGACTTTTTACTGCTTATCTCCCTTAACTTTGCTAGAAGATTGAAGTTCATTTAGGCAAAGTATATGTAAATAGAGATAACAATGGCGCATACAGATAATCCTACTGGCCAAACATATTTATAGGGCTGGATATTTACTTTTTCTGTATACTTAAGCTTAAAGTCTTCAGATCGAGGTTTAAGTTTTCCGATAAGTAACATAATAGCGATGTTAAGGGCAAATAAAATAGCCATCACATCTAAGTAATGCCAATACTCTTGCCCCTGACTTTCCATATAAGGTTTTAGTAGAAACTGAGATAGCACATAGAGAATAGATCCCAAAATCAAACCGGTTTTAGCCGCTACAGCTGGAACACGCTTGGTCAAATACCCCACAATTATTATGGATAAAATTGGAATAGAATAGATTCCATTTACTTCTTGAAGATAGTCGAACAAACCACCGGCTTTTGCTACAAGAGGCGCAATAAACATGGCTCCAAAAGCGAGTAAGAGACCAAATTTCTTTCCGGAACTCACAATTTGTTTTTCAGAGGCCTCTTTGTTTATATACTGCTTGTAAATATCTATACCAAAAAGGGTCACCGAAGAATTGAGTACAGAGTTAAAGGAACTCAATATGGCTCCAAACAAAACTGCAGCAAAAAAACCGAGTAGTGGTTTTGGTAAAACTTCTTTTACGAGTTCGGGATAGGCTAAATCTACTGAAGATAAGTTACCTTCAAAAAGGTGGAAGGCAATAATACCAGGTAGCACTAGGATAAGGGGACCAAGTATTTTAAAAAAAGAGGCTAGTAAGAGCCCTTTTTGTCCCTCTGCCAGGTTTTTAGCACCGAGTGCGCGTTGTATAATTTGTTGGTTTGTTCCCCAATAAAAAAGCTGAACCAACATCATACCGGTAAATAAAGTGTGAAATGGAACCGGATCCGATTCCGAGCCCATGGATTGAAATTTTTCTGGGTTTGCAGTCATTAAAATATCTATTCCCTCCGAGAGAGATCCAGAACCTATAGCCATTAAACCAAATACAGGAATTAAAACACCCCCGGTTAAAAGTCCAATTGCATTTATAGAATCCGAGACCGCCACAGCTTTTAGTCCTCCAAATATGGCGTAGACAGAACCGATAAGTCCAATTCCCCAGACACAGATCCAAATAGCAGTGGAATCGCTGACCCCAAGCATTTCTGGGATTCCAAACATTCCACTAATGGCAACCGATCCAGAGTAGAGAATAACAGGAAGTAGCACAACTACATAGCCAGTTAGAAACAATACAGAGGTTAGGGTTTTGGTTTGTACGTCAAAACGATCTGCCAAAAATTCGGGTACCGTTGTGATTCCTCCTTTTAGATAGCGAGGCAGTAAAAATATAGCGGTGACAACCATGGTAATTGCGGCGAGAGTCTCCCATGCCATAACAGATAAACCACTTTCATAAGCAGAACCGTTAAGTCCAACAATTTGCTCAGTCGATAGGTTGGTCAGTAGCAGAGATCCTGCTATAACAGGAGCGGTTAGACTTCTTCCCCCTAAAAAATATCCGTCAGAACTGACTTCGTTTGTGTTTCGAGTGGCGTACCAAGATATTAGTCCAACGACTAAAGTAAATGCTATAAAAGAGATTATTCCCATGGTTAAATTTTATTTGATTGGGAATATACTATTAAATATTCAATCGCTTGTGCAGACTTTTAATACCTGTTCAAATTTCTTCACAAACTCTAGAACTTCAATTTCACTTATGCTGATTGGAGGCTTTATTTTTAAGACATTTTCATAAGGTCCGTCGGTGGAGATAAGCACCCCTAAATCTTTGAGACTTTGACTGATTTCCTTAGCTATTTTGGGCAAAGGAGTCATATGATCGTCCGCAAACTCTATTCCCAAAAACAGCCCTTTTCCTCTGACGTCTTTTAGGACAGGATACTGGAGTTTTAATTTGTTTAATTTCGCTTTTAAACGATTTCCTTGCTCCATTGCATTTTGTTGAAGTCCCTTAGATTCAATTTCTTCCAACACAGCTTTACCGACCTCACAAGAAACAGGATTTCCTCCAAAAGTATTGAAGTATTCCATTCCGTTATTAAATCGCTCTGCAACTTCTTCGGTGCATACCACAGCTCCCATGGGATGTCCATTTCCTATCGGTTTTCCGAGAGTTACAATATCCGGAGTTAAACCCAGTTCTTCAAAAGCCCAAAAGTGAGAGCCAATCCTACCAAAACCAGTTTGAACTTCATCGGCAATGCATAAGCCTCCATCTTTTCGAATATTGCTTTCCAGGTCTAAGAGATATTCCGCCTCTTGGGGGATTTGTCCTCCGCAACTCAATATAGTCTCGTAGATAAATGCCGATACGGGAGGTATTTCCTTTAGTAAATTCTTTGCCTCTTGTTTTGTGTCCTTTAGAGGATTTCGCAAAGGATCATTTATTGGGGCGAGAAAGGTCTGCTCAGGTTTTCCTTTTCCTCCTTTAGAATCAAACTTATAAGAGCTGATATCGATGCATCCCTGACTATTTCCGTGATAACCTGTCCTCATGGCGAGTATCCCTTGATTTTCGCTAAAAGCTTTAGCCATTCTCAAAGCAAGTTCATTCGCTTCAGACCCTGAGTTTACAAAATATACCCGGCTGAGGTGGGCGGGGAATTTAGCGAGTAACTTATCTGCGTATTCCAAGATACTCGGATGTAAATAGCGGGTATTTGTATTTAGCAGTTGGGATTGATTTTTAATAGCGTCAACTACTCTTGGATTTTCGTGGCCCACGTGAGCGACATTGTTTACCAAGTCTAAGTATCGTTGACCAAATTCATTATAGAGATAGGTTCCAAGCCCTTTTACAATTAATAAGGGATCCTTATAGGATAGGCTTAAGTTTTGACCTAAGACTTTTTTTCTCTCCTTGAGTAATTCCTGCTTTTTGGCAACTTTAGATTGTAGAAAGGAAGACTCATAGCCAAAAATAAGCATAGGGTTTGGACAGATTTTTTTCCAAATCTCCAACTCTTCGGCAAAAGCTACGCCAGGAAAATTTTGGGTATTTCCCAAAAGATTACTCATCAGTTGAAAGTGGAGGTGAGGAGCCCAATTTCCGTTTTCCTCTCGTTCACCTATATAAGCTAGTAGGCTTCCTTTTTCAATTTGATCTCCAATTTTATGCAGGCTCAAACTCTCTTTGGAGAGATGTCCGTAAAGGCTATAAAATTCTATGTTATTCTTTGTGCGATGCTTAAGGACAAGGGTAGGACCGTAGTCCTTATCGAAGTCATTATTATACGCTATAACCAATTCTCCGCTTAGAGGGGCTTTTATAGCAGTTTGGGATTGGGTCCAGAAATCGACGCCGAGATGAAGTGTTCGATTGGAAATCACTCCTAAATCCTCTTTTTCAAAGGCAGGAGTTGTGTACAAAAGACGTGGTTCTAAATATCCTCCGGCCCAGATTTTTTGTTTTTCTAAAACGAGATCCTCTGGTTTTAGGCTGCTTGTCAAACTTAAATCTAAAGCTTGTAAGTCTCCACAAATCATATCCTCTAAGTTTAACCTCAGATCAGCTAGTTCTTTGTGCAGTAGACTCAATTGCGGGTCTTTCTCTGCTATGGCTTGATAAAAATGTTGTTTTGCTAGGTAGGGAGAGATTCTGTTCCAGGTTTTCAATCCGTTCCAAGCCTTGGCTGTTGAGATTTGAAGGTAGTCGCTATCCGGATTCTGTTTTGCATTTATTTTTGCTTTTGTCAAGCTCACTACATAACGCATACGCAGTGCATTATAAAGCACATCTAATTCTTCTGCTTGAAGAGGAAAGAACTCGTGGTAGCCTTTCAACAGAGCACGACTCGCCTTTAATGGGTGATTGAGCTCCATTGTTGTATAGGCTAATGCGATAGCAACATCGTTGATTGTCTGGGTATAAATAGCGTCTCCGAAATCTATGAGTCCCGAAATGCAATTGTGATTTTTGGAGTTTACAATAATATTGTGTTCGTTGAGATCGTTGTGAACGACACTTTTTCTCAATCTGGAATAGTTGTGGAGCTCAGATTTGAAATCTTTAATGACTGGGAGTACTTGGCTTAATTCCGCATCGCTAAATAAGTGAGTAAAATTCTCTACCCAGAGGGAATGGTTTAAGTCCCAATCCATTTCTGTGTGAGCAGTATTAGATTCGAATTGCTTTAAAAGGCCAGTCAATTCACCGGCTTTTTCTCCAAGGCTCGTAAAGAGTTCCTCTCGATGCAGTTTTAGATCATCCCATACTTTTCCAGAAACCCAATTAAAAAGTTTCGCCTTATAGGTTTTGGTTCGATACTCTAAATTCAATTCAAAGGTATTGACCAGCTTGGAACCTTGAAAATTGTCTTGGTGACTGATGAATTTTTCTAGTTTATTTTGAAAGGCATTCTTTCGGTCGGCAAGAGTCAATTTTAATAAAAAGCTCTCTTTATCGCAGGTGACAATTTTGAAATTTAAATCTATTTCTCCGTGAAGTTTGGAGACGGATTCGACCTTATATGTTGGGGATAAAAAATGTTTTATCGCTTCACTGATCTCCATATTTACTCAGAAATTTAGCAACTCCGTGTTCTTTGTTTGAGTCCGTTAAGTAATCTGCTATGTTTTTGACCTCTGGCTTTGCATTGTCTACTGCAACCCCAATTCCCACTGCTTGGAGCATTTCCATATCATTAAAATTATCTCCAAATGCGATGCATTCCTCTATTTTTATTTCTGGATATAGTTCTTTGAGAACGGTTTGAATTGCTGTTTTTTTGGAAATATTTTTTGGTGCAATTTCCACATAGGTGTCTTTGGATCTATAGCAGTGCAGCTGATTTGGGAATTTCACTTCTAGTTCAGAAATTAACTGATCGATTTTATCTGCATCTCCCATACCCATCATTTTGTGGCTTCCCCATTTGTTTTGT
Source organism: Flavobacteriaceae bacterium (assembly GCA_042091275.1). Classification (GTDB taxonomy): domain Bacteria; phylum Bacteroidota; class Bacteroidia; order Flavobacteriales; family Flavobacteriaceae; genus JBELHR01. The sequence goes on along the minus strand of JBELHR010000003.1, from coordinate 30,983 downwards.
TCAAACAGGTGGTGCATATCCTCAAAAGAACTTATTGTAGGATTTACTCTAGTATTATTTTGTTCCCGATCCGACCAAAAGTCTTTTTTGGGAGCGTACCAATCGTCCTCTCGATAAAGACTGAGGTGTAGATCTATGTTTTCAGCAATTTTAATCGCCTTGCAGGTGGTGTAGTTTGAAATAGTTGTCGAGCTCAAGATTTGATCCCCTTTGATTATCATTCCACCGTTATAGCACACTAAAACCTCATTTTCCACACCCAGATCCTTTTGAAGATAGTACATTGCGGATGGCTGTCTCGATGAGATTAGAACAAAGGGAATGCGAGGCCTTAATTTGTCGTAAGCGACTATTGTCTGCTCAGATATATTTCTTGTGGAATCCAAAAGAGTTCCATCGATATCGCTAAAAATAAGTTTAAAAGACTCTGTCAAACTATTCTTCAATTTTATCTCTTTCCAAAACTGCTTTGATAATGCCTCTATGCACAAAAACATCGATTACTTCCCAGTTCATTTTTGCATAGGAGTTCAATAGATCTTCAAAATCCTGATCCTTTTTTATCGTAGTCGGCTTTTGTTTTATAAATCGATATTCCTTCATGATTTTAGTTGTTTTTTGGCAAGATAGAAAAATAAATTAAGGAGAATATTGATTACTTTTACCAAAAATTAGGATCCCATGAAAAAAGCGGTTGTTATAGCATTTGTACTATTAGTGAGTTTAGGACTCAGTTCGTTCATTGTTTTCTACGGAGCCAATGGACATCGAGCTGTAGGAGAAATTGCAAGTCAGCATTTGACAAGAAAAGCTTCTCGTGCGGTAGATGAGCTTTTGGAAGGTCAGAGTCTTGCGCGCGTCTCTACATTTGCTGATGAAATTAAATCGGACGAGAGGTATAACAAGTTCTACTCTTGGCATTATGTGAATTTTGAAACTGGAGAATCTTACGATGCATCCAAAGCAAACCCAAAAGGGGATTTGGTGTTTGGAATTGAGAAATGTATTTCTGTCTTAAAGGATAAAACAGCCTCTGATTCGGATAAACAGTTTTACTTAAAGATGTTAGTGCATTTTGTGGGAGATTTACATCAACCCCTCCATGTAGGTCACGGAAGTGATAGAGGTGGTAATGATATCAAAGTAAAATGGTTTTATAAAAACACAAATTTACACGTAGTTTGGGATTCTAAAATGATTCAGGATTACGGGATGAGTTATTCCGAACTCAGTTCAAATGTCAATCGACTTTCTCAGGAGCAAATCGATAGCATACAATCTGGGAGTTTATTAGATTGGGTCTATCAGTCTCAGAAACTTGCAGAGAAGGTCTATGCATCCTGTGAACCAGGAGATAATTTGTCTTATGAATACATGTATATTTATTTTCCAATTTTAAGAGAGCAACTGCAGTCCGGTGGATTGCGATTGGCCAAGCTCTTAAATGAAATCTATAAATAGGAGTTATTATTCTCTCAGGACCTTGTGGAAACTCGTGTCTCTTAGTGAATTGATAACCATATAAATATCATTTAGGTCGATAGAGACTTCTTTTTGGAAAGTGATTATCTGTCTTATAAGTGAGTTGTTATCTACGATATAGAAGCGATTCATAGACTCTAAGTACGCTTCGTTCTCTGAACCAGTAAATTTTTTACTCAACATCTTGTCAATATCGTATATAATTGGGTTACTCAAGGGGATACTGGTTTGCGTAATATTTTTGCCCCATTGATTGGATTCGAAGAAGCTATTGGCAAAAGCAATAAGTCTTATTTTTTTGTGATTCAAAAACATTCTGTTTTTTGCGATAAATAGATTGTCATCAAAATTATTTGAGAACGAACAGGGCTTTAAAAAGAGAATGGTCCAATGGTCTTTTACCCAATTCTTAAAATTTAATGGGCCGACCGAGGAGAGAGCTGTAAAGTCAGGTATTTTATTCCCAACCACTAATTCTTTTTTTACTTCATTCATGATGGGGAATATTATTTTTTACGAAACTCTAAAAGATAATTAATTCATTATCAGACGATTTGGCCTTTTAAAGGTAATTAAAATTTTGGAAAAAAAAAACCGCGATAAGAATCGCGGTTTTGTGTTCTAAAAAACTTTTTATTTAATCAGTGTAAAACTTCTCTTTATAAAGTTTGTAAGCTCTGCACCGTGCAGTAAGTTTTGAGATAATTTAGCCAAATCAAATGCCTGGTGAATTAACTCTTTTTGCTTGTTTTCGTCGCTGCAATTCAGAATTTCACCAACTAGATCGTTGTTTGTGTTTACAACTAGGTTGTACATCTCTGGCATGTTGCCCATTCCGAACATTCCTCCACCTGTAGCACTCATTTCTTTCATTCTACGCATGAACTCTGGAATTGTTATCATAAAAGGATTGTCCTTAGAATCCAAAGATTCTAATTGAACCGTATAGGTTTCTTTTGGGACAGCACCTTCGATGATAGGCTTGAGTTTATTTTGTTCCTCTTCGTTGAGCTTAGAGATTTTTTCGTCATCTTTTTTGATGAGGTTATCAATGTGATCTGCATCTACTCGAGCAAACTTTAATTTGTCATTTGACGTCTCTAATTTTTGCATCAAGTGAGATACAATAGGAGAATCCATTACGATAACCTTGTATCCTTTTTCGGTAGCAGTTTCAATATAACTGTGTTGTGCCTCTTTGTTAGAAGCGTACAAGATTATTTGATTTCCTTCTTTATCTGTTTGCGCATCTTTAGTCTCCGCCTTTAATTCTTCCATATTGAGGTACTTTCCATCCACGGTTGGGAAAAGGGCAAATTTCTCTGCCTTCTCGAAGAACTTATCTTCCGATAGCATTCCGTACTCAATAATTACCTTGATGTCATCCCACTTTTTCTCAAAGTCCTCTCGGTCCTTTTTGAACATGGTAGCTAGTTTGTCCGCAATCTTCTTCGTGATATATCCAGAGATTTTCTTTACGTTACCGTCTGCTTGAAGGTAAGATCTAGAAACGTTCAAAGGAATATCCGGAGAATCGATAACCCCTCTTAGCATTTGTAAGAAATCGGGAACGATACCTTCTACATTGTCTGTTACAAAGACTTGATTTTGGTAAAGTTGGATCTTATCTTTCTGCAAATCTACGTTTGGACTCAATTTTGGGAAGTATAAAATTCCGGTCAAATTGAACGGGAAGTCCACATTTAAATGAATTTGAAAAAGTGGATCATCAAATTGCATAGGATACAATTCTCTGTAAAATCCTTTGTAGTCCTCATCCTTAAGATCTGCTGGCTTTTTAGTCCAAGCTGGAGCAGTGTTGTTAATGATATTGTCAACTGTGATTTTTTCAGCTTCTGCATCTTCAGCAGCATCCTCTGCCTTTGGTAAAGTTTCTTCTTTTGTTCCAAATTTGATAGGAACTTGATTGAATCTATTGTATTTGTTTAATAAATCTCCAATTTTTTGATCTTCTAGGAAGTCCAAAGAATCTTCTGCGATATGAAGAACGATTTCTGATCCTCTTTCTGTCTTTTCGATTTCTTCCAAACTGTATTCTGGAGAACCGTCGCAAGACCATTTAACTGCAGGGGCATCTTTATAAGACTTGGTGAGGATGTCTACTTTGTCCGCTACCATAAATGCAGAGTAGAAACCTAAACCAAAATGTCCGATAATTCCAGCATCGTCCACTTTGTCTTTGTATTTATCAATAAATTCTTCTGCACCAGAGAAGGCGATTTGATTGATGTATTTTTCTACTTCCTCACCGGTCATTCCAAGACCTTGGTCTAGGATACTGATGGTTTTGTTTTCTTTGTCAATTTTGACTTCTATTCTCGGGTTTCCTAATTCTACACCTGGAGCCTCTCCAATAGTAGTTAGGTGCTTTAACTTCATTGTTGCATCCGTCGCATTTGAAATCAATTCTCTTAGAAAGATTTCGTGATCGGAATACAAGAATTTTTTTATTAGAGGGAAAATGTTTTCAACTGAAACATTAATATTTCCTTTTGCCATGTTTACATAATTTATTGTTACGAATTACTATTGTCAAAAAAAGTACCAAAATATATTTTGTGCCAAGATGTCAGTTTGTTAGCTTAGCATTTTTAGATTAAGTATCTTTGAATAGAAAAACTTAGAAATTCGTATTTAAGATTAATATTATTATGTATAATTCAAAAATTATAGGATTAGGTCATTATGTTCCTGACAATGTGGTAACTAACGATGATTTGTCAGAAATGATGGATACTAATGACGCTTGGATCCAAGAACGAACTGGTATTAAAGAACGCAGGTGGATCAAAAAGGGTTCTGGTGACAGCACTTCCATTATGGGAGCTAAGGCGGCTAGAATTGCTATGGATCGCGCTGGCGTAACAAAAGATGATATTGATTTTATCATCTTTGCTACTTTGAGTCCAGATATGTATTTCCCTGGAGGAGGTGTTGAGGTTCAAGACCTTTTGGATATGCCGACAATAGGTGCTCTGGATGTGAGAAACCAATGTTCTGGTTTTATTTACGCCATGTCGGTAGCAGATCAATTTATCAAGACAGGAATGTATAAAAATATTCTTGTTATCGGTGCTGAAAACCACTCCGGAGGTCTGGATAGATCTACAAGAGGTAGGGGAGTTACCGTGATTTTTGGAGATGGAGCTGGTGCTGCCGTTTTGTCCAGATCAGAAGAAAAAGGAAAGGGAATTCTCTCTTCTCATTTGCACTCTGAAGGGAAGCATGCTAAAGAATTGGTTTTGATGGGCCCTAGTACAAACCGTTGGGTACCAGAAATCTTAGAAGCAAACGACCCTAGTGATGAAAGTTATTATCCGCATATGAACGGTCAATTCGTTTTTAAGCACGCTGTTGTTCGTTTTTCTGAAGCCATTATAGAGGGGCTTCAGGCGAATAATTTATCTAGTGAAGACATCGATTTATTGGTTCCTCACCAAGCCAACTTAAGGATATCACAGTTTGTTCAGAAAAAATTTAAACTGAGCGATGATCAGGTTTACAACAATATCATGAACTACGGTAATACTACTGCAGCTTCCATCATTATCGCACTTTCTGAGGCCTGGGAAAAAGGAAAAGTAAAAGAGGACGATTTGGTTGTTCTCGCTGCCTTTGGTTCTGGTTTTACTTGGGGGTCTGTCATTATTCGTTGGTAATCCATTATGTCAAAAACAACCTTAGTTATAGGAGTTTCCTCTAATTCAAATCGCTATGCCAATCAACTTGTCACAAGATTGGTTGGTATAGGGGAAGGGGTTATTCCCTTTGGGAGAGCTACTGGAACGGTAGAGGGTCTCGAAATCCTGACAAAATGGGATGAAAACTGGGAGGTGGATACCGTCAGTTTATACTTAAGAGAGGATCGTCAAGTGCCTTATTACCAGGATATATTAAAGTTAAATCCACGCCGCGTTATTTTCAATCCAGGTACAGAAAATCCTGAATTTAGTAAAATACTGTCTTCTGAAGGGATTGAAGTTGAAGTGGCTTGTTCTCTTGTTCTTTTGAGTCTAGGAACCTATTAAAAGGTAAATTTTTTCCCAGATTCGGCAGCTTTTACAGAAGGGAAAATACGCTTTGCTTCTTGTATAAATTCACTTGTACCTTTATAGCGGTTGGAGTAATGTCCTAATAAAAGTGTTTTTACTTTGGCTTGTTCCGCTATTTTAGCAGCTTGTTCTGCTGTGCTATGCTTTGTTTTTTTGGCAAGAGCTTCCTCTGTTTTTAGGAAGGTCGATTCGTGGTAGATTAAATCGCATTTGCTGATGAGTTCACAGATGTCCGGTTTATAAGAGGTGTCGCTCAAATAGGCAAAACTCTTGGCTCTATCTGGATCAAAAGTCAATTCCCCGTTGTTTACAACCTTTCCTGATTCCAAAACATAGTCTTTTCCATCTTTGAGGTTTTGATAATCGCAAATTTCTATTTCGGGATATTCGCCAATAGCACTTATATTGAGTTTGCGTTCTTTTTCTTTTTCCTTAAAGAGAAATCCGTTAGTATAAACTCTATGAGATAGGGGAACTGTATATACTTCAACTTTGTCGTCTTCAAAAATCTTTTCGGAATGCTTACTGGTCAATTCGTGGAACACCAATGGGAACCTCGTATAAGATTCGCTTAGTTTTAATTGTAAAAGTAGGATTTCTTTGAGTCCTTTCGGTCCGTAAATATGAAGTTCTGGTCCTCGGTTTAAAAGACTAAAGGTCGATATCAAACCGATTAAGCCGTAAAAGTGATCTCCGTGTAAATGGGAGATAAAAATATGTTTAATTTTTGCAAATGATATTTTTTGCTCTCGTATTCTCATTTGCGTTCCTTCGCCACAGTCAATAAGAAAATGACGTCCTCTTAGGCAAAGTAATTGTGCACTGGGATATGCATTCGCTCTCGGTGTAGCGGAATGGCATCCCAGAATAGTGAGTTCGTTGATCAAAATCCTAAATCTCTTTCGATAGCCTCCATTTCCATTAGGTCTTCAGCTTCAATCAAGGTTGGCGCCACATTCATTCCTTTTTCTTCTAATTCTTCGAGGTGAATCCCATTGGCTAGAACGATAAAAGAGGATTTAGTTTCTTTATGCTCTATAACTGAGGGCAAAAAAGAAGCGAGATCTTCTCTACACAAGTTTTCAATGTTTTTTAAATCTAGAACGACATGCTTATCCGTCCATCGGTGTTTTTGATCTTTGAATTTATCTCTAAAGACCTCAAAAGTACTGGTTGAAGGGGTAACTAAAACGTAATTTTTTCTTTCGCTTACATTCATGATTCGTGCTTGATTTGTTGCGCTAATAAGTAAATAACGGCCATTCTAACCGCAACTCCATTTTCTACCTGATCCAGTATGATGGCTTGATCTGCGTCAGCGACATCACTGGTAAGTTCAACACCTCGGTTGATGGGCCCAGGGTGCATGATCACAATTTCCTTATCCAATTCAGAAAGGATTTTTTTATTGATTCCAAACAATTTAGCATACTCCCTTGTAGAAGGGAAATAGCTTACGTCCATTCTCTCGTTTTGAACTCTCAATGCATTCACCACATCTGCCCATTCCAAAGCTTCTTTAAGATTGTGGGAAACTTTTACCCCTAAACTTTTTGCGTATTTAGGTATTAGGGTGGTAGGACCACATAACATAACTTCTGCTCCTAAGAGTTTCAGTGCGTAAATATTAGACAGCGCTACTCTAGAGTGGAGTACATCCCCGAGAATAACTACTTTTTTACCTTTGACCTCTCCAAATTTTTCTCGGATAGAATAACAATCGAGGAGGGCTTGAGTTGGGTGTTCGTGAGTACCATCTCCAGCGTTGATTATTTTGGCATTGACGTGTTTAGATAAGAACACTCCCGCTCCGACATCGGAATGTCTCATTACGACAATATCCACTTTCATAGCCAGAATATTATTCACCGTATCGATCAGAGTCTCTCCTTTTTTGACAGAGGATTGACCTGCTGAGAAATTTATAACATCCGCAGAAAGTCTTTTTTCCGCTAACTCAAAAGAGAGTTTGGTTCGAGTCGAGTTTTCAAAAAATAAATTGGCAATGGTAATATCTCGAAGAGAGGGGACTTTTTTGATTGGCCTGTTGATTACCTCTTTAAACTGATCGGCAGTTTCAAAAATTAAATCTAAATCCTCTTTCTTTAAATATTTTATTCCTAAAAGATGTTCTACACTTAGGCTTTTCATACTAGTCATTAGTTATTAAAACGCGATCCTCGTCTTCCGAGCCATCCCATTGTACAATTACTCTTTCATTATTCAAAACATCTACCTGTCTTCCTTTATAATCTGGCTGTATTGGAAGGTCTCTCGAAAATCTTCTGTCAATCAAAACGAGAAGTTCAATTTCTTTGGGTCTCCCAAAACTCTGGATAGCACTGAGTGCTGCTCTTACACTTCTTCCCGAAAACAAAACGTCGTCGATAAAAACTACTCGTTTATCTTCGACTAGAAAATCAATTTTTGTCGAGTTTGCTTCCAAAGGATTTTCTCTTCTTCTAAAATCATCTCTAAAAAAAGTGGTGTCCAAAAATCCTAAATCAATATTTTCAATTTGGTATTGGTTTTTGAGTAAATCTCCCAGTCTTTGTGCTAACTGTGAACCTCTTGGCTGAAGTCCAATCAATACGGAATCTTTAAAATCTCCGTGCTTCTCCAAAAGTTGGCAAGCTAACCTGTTTAAAATGATATCAATTTCCTCTTTTTTAAGTAGTGTTTTTAATTTCATTTGAATATTTAGGCTTTACGTAACAAATATAGTAAATCTGTTAATTAGTTTGTGGAAAAGATTATTTTAACCTTAACAATAGTACACATAAATAGCTTTATCTTTGTTGAGTAATCCATGTTGCTTTCACCGAGCCGCACATAAAGCAAAACAATATGTCATTATCGAAGTTTGAATCCATGTTAAAGACGAATAATGTTTATTTCTTTGACGCTACAGAATTTGAAGACATCATCGATTATTACATTGAAATTGGGAAGCAGAGTTTAGCGAAAAAGGCATTGAGCCTAGGTTTAGAGCAACATCCAGAATCTTCGAACTTACTTATTTTAAAAGCAGAAATGTTAATCTTCGATCAAGAGTTTAACAAAGCTTTTCGACTTCTCAAACGCTTGGAGGCAATTGAGCCAAACAACGCAGAGGTCTATATTCAACAAGCAGATATTTACTCCAAACAACACGATCACCGAAAAGCTGT
>JBELHR010000003.1:0-22158 GCA_042091275.1 Flavobacteriaceae bacterium | reverse complement strand
TCTATATTCAACAAGCAGATATTTACTCCAAACAACACGATCACCGAAAAGCTGTGGAGCTTTTAGATATGGCTCTTAAATTTACGGACAATTTAGTAGACGTTTGGTTGTTAATAGGTATGGAGTACATTTATTTAAACGACTTTAATCGTGCAAGAGGATTTTTTGAGCAGTGTTTAGAAGATAATCCAGATGATTTTGCAGCTCTTTTTAATGTAGTCTACTGTTTTGATATGCAGAAAAATTCCGCTAAAGCAATTTCGTACTTGCTGGAATTTATCGATATAAATCCCTACAGTGAAATAGCGTGGCATCAATTGGGTAGACAATATTTTAACGAAGGTCAATACGAGGAGGCTTATAGAGCTTTTGATTTCGCAAGCCTAATTGATGAAGCCTTTGTCGGAGCCTATGTGGAGAAAGCAAAGACTTTGGAAAAATTGAATCGTCCAAAAGAGGCAATAGAGAATTATTTGATCAGCCTAGACTTAGATGACCCAACATCTTATGTTTTTTATCGTGTAGGAAGATGCTTTGAAAAACTTGGAGATATTGAGAAGGCTATAAAATATTATGCGGAAGCAACGGTAGAAGATCCTTTGTTAGAAAAAGGGTGGTATGCATTGGCCAAATGTTATCAAGGTCAGGAGGATAGATCCAAGGCTCTTTATTATTGCCAGGCATTGTTGAATATTGATTCAAATAATTTTGATTACCTCAAGTTGTATGCGGACCTTTCCTTTGAATTAGCGAGATATGACGAGTGCATTGAATCCCTCAAAGCTTGTCTAAAACTAAATGAAGGCGATTTAGATGTTTGGTTAAAGTTGATTGATTCCATGGTTTTATCAGGCTTAAATACTAGTGCTTTAGCCTATACCGAAATGGGACTGAAAATTCATATGAACACTGCTGCGCTTACCTATAGATTAGGTGCTCTTCACTATTTGCATGGAAATCAAGATATGGGTACTCTAATTCTAAAAAAGGCAAAAGACCAAGATCCCGAATATATTTTATTAATTCGAGAAGTCTTTCCAGAGTTGTTTTTAAAGAATTATCAAGACCTAAACCCGAGAGCTTAAAAAATATCTTAGTTTTGTGTGAAAAACGCAATGCAAAACTCAAAGAGCTCAATTTTCTTATTCTTAAAAGGTATGGCCATGGGGGCCGCTGATGTCGTTCCTGGAGTCTCGGGAGGGACAATCGCTTTTATTTCCGGTATTTATGAGGAGTTAGTAAGTTCCATTGATGGAGTTAATTTAGGATTGCTAAAGGTTCTAAAGCAAGAGGGATTTACTTCTTTTTGGAAAAAAGCAAATGGTAAGTTTTTACTGACTTTGTTATCTGGTATTGCAGTCAGTGTTTTTAGTCTAGCAAATGCTATTAGTTTTCTGTTAAAGGAACAACCTATTTTAGTATGGTCCTTTTTCTTTGGTCTTGTCTTGTCGAGTGTTTTTGTGATTTTTAAGAGTATTTCAAAAGTCTCACTATTAGGTGTTGGTATTGGACTGTTAATGACTCTTGTCGCTTATTATATTACTCTTTTGGAGCCGATGACCGATGGAGAGGCGTCTTCAATGCTCTTTTTCTTTTCGGGGGCATTGGCAATATGCGCCATGATATTGCCGGGAATTTCAGGTTCTTTTATCTTGGTTATTATAGGTTCTTATGAGGTGGTTTTGGAGGCTGTCGAGTCTTTTGATATAAAATCAATTTTATTGTTTATCTCCGGAGCAGTAATAGGTATTTTGAGCTTTGCTAAGATTTTAAAGTGGTTGTTTACAAATTTTAAAGATATCACACTCCTAGCTCTATGTGGTTTTATTATAGGTTCTTTGAATAAAGTTTGGCCTTGGAAAGACGTATTGGAATGGCGGATGGATCGTCATGGGGAACAAGTAGCGCTTATCGAGAAAAGCGTACTTCCTGTCAATTTCGAAGGAGAGCCTAAAATTGCTTTGGCTTTAATTGCTGCTTCTGTTGGATTCATCCTTATCTTTGCTTTAGAACGATTCGCGAATAGCAAGTCATAAAAAGTGAGAATTGCACAACATAATTTTAATATTAAAGGGTATTGTGATGGGGATTGGGAACAAGATTCCCGGAGTATCCGGTGGTACTGTTTCTTTTGTTTTGGGTTTTTATGGAGACTTGATTTACTCCCTTCAGAAGATAAACCTAAAAGCCTTTAAACTTCTGATATCCTTTCGATTTGCATCCTTTTACAGATATATTAACGGTCCGTTTTTGTTTCCACTTCTTATAGGAAGTCTGATTAGCTACTTTGGCTTTTCATTTGTTCTGGATTACTTAATTCGTCATTTCGAGATTTACGTCTGGGCTTGTTTTTTTGGTATGGTTTTGGCTTCTGTTGTTTTGATTGCAAGGGACTATGACGCCTGGAATACCAAGAATATTTTGAGTGCAATTATTGGTACCAGTGTAGGTGTCAGTCTTCTTTTTGTAAGTCAGGGAACGGAAAATGACAATCTCTTTTACGTGTTTGTTTGTGGAATAATAGGAGTATCTGGGATGACATTACCTGGTTTGTCAGGCAGTTTTATCCTGATGTTGATGGGGAACTACGTCCTTTTGATGGTCGATTCGGTTAATGTTTTGTCCAAAACCCTATTTCAGATTGCGCAATGGGATTTTAGTTTTCTATCCAGACCAGAACAGTTGGATTCGTTGTTGGTGATTTTGATGTTTGGATTGGGCTCTTTTACTGGTTTGATTATGTTTTCCAATTTATTGAGTTTTGTTTTAAAGCGTTTCTACAATCGGGTAATCGCTATAATCATAGGTTTTATTCTCGGATCCTTGGCTGTTGTGTGGCCTTGGAAAGAAAAGGTTTACCAACTAGGTGAGGATGGAAGTCCCTTGACCGATGCCAATGGGGATTTTATCGTTAGATCCTATAAACAATATCTCCCAGATTGGTCCAGCTCAGAAACACTCTATGCACTAATCACTATCGCAATTGCTTTTAGTCTTATTCTTTTGATTGAGTATATTGCTAAGAAAATCAGAACGAGTAAATCATGAATCAATCGCAATTTGGATTAATTGGAAGAAATATTTCTTATAGTTTTTCACAAGCCTATTTTACGGAGAAATTTAAACTTTTGGGAAGATCGGATCTCTCCTATAAAAATTACGACATACAAGATTTAGACTTGGAATTCAAGCCCGTTTTAACGACCTCAAATCTAAAAGGGTTGAATGTGACGATACCTTATAAGAAGGCTGTTATTCCTTTTCTAGATGGTTTGGACCCTATTGCGGAAAAGATTGGAGCTGTCAACACTATAAAAATTCAGGACGGCAAAAAGATTGGCTATAATACAGATGCTCCGGGATTCAGAGACAGTATAAAAGGAGTTCTTCCAAAAGGGAGTCCTTCTGCCTTGATATTCGGAACTGGAGGTGCCGCTCAGGCTGTGGCATTTGCTCTTGAGGATTTGAAAATTCCTTATGCTTTTGTCTCTAGAAATTCAGGAGACGGTGTTTTGTCTTATGCGTCTTTGATGAAAGAGGGCTTTGGTAGCGCCTCAATTCTGATCAATTGTACTCCAATAGGTACTTTTCCTAATGTAGAAGAAAAGTTAGAATTGCCTTATTCTCGAATAAATGATGATTTCCTCTTATTTGACCTTATCTATAACCCGGAAATCACTTCCTTTTTGGCTGAAGGTCAAAAACGAGGAGCAGTAGTCAAAAACGGTTACGAAATGCTCAAAAATCAAGCGGAATTGGCCTGGGAAATCTGGAACAAATAATACTTATATATTTTGTCATGCGCATAGGGATTAGTATATTTAGAACATATATTATGGAACCTTAAACATGTGGATATGTTAGATGAGACAAAAGAAGAAAAAGATAATTTAAATTCAGAAACCCCTAAAACAGAAGATGCTGCCGAGCTGAAGGCTGTAGCAGAGGTGGAAGAGGAAATTGCAAAGGAGTCTGAAGATAAGCAAGAGGATGCAACTGCGTCGATAGATTACAGTTCACTGAGTCTTGAGCGTTTAGTTTCGGAGTTCGAAACCCTTCTAAATAATCAACCAGTAAAGAGTATCAAGTCTTCCGTTGATTCTATTAAGGCTGTCTTTAATGCTAAATTCGCAAAGGTTCTCGCAGAGAAAAAAGCTGCTTTTCTTGCAGAAGGTGGAAATTCAATCGATTTTCAGTTTTCAAGTCCAGAAAAATCTAAGTTCAACGAGTTGCTCAAAAGCTACAAGGAAAAAAGAGACAAATTCTTTGGGGACTTAGACAAACAATTAAATCAAAATTTACAAACTAGATTACTCGTTATTGAGGCGCTTAAAGAGCTCATTCAAAACGCCGATCCAAAAACCATGTACAAGGAGTTTCAGGAGCTGAAAAACCGTTGGAATTCGATCGGTTCTGTTCCTAGAAGCAAATACAACGATACTTGGAGAAATTACCACCATCACGTGGAGCGTTTTTATGATCTGTTGCATTTGAGCAACGACTTTAGAGATCTCGATTTTAAAAATAACTACGACGAAAAAGTCAAGTTAGTAGAGGAGGCTGAGTCCTTAGGAGAACATGACGATGTAATGGCTTCGTTTAAAAAACTTCAAGAACTCCACCGTAAATGGAAAGAGGATTTTGGCCCGGTTGCTCGAGAAAAAAGAGAAGAAATCTGGTCGAGATTTAGTAAGGCTACAAAAGTAATTCACCAAAAAAGAGACGCCTATTTTAATAATTTAAAGTCCAGTTATGAGGATAACATCCAAAAGAAGCAGGAGGTTATTCAAAAGATAAAAGACTATGATTTTAATAGTTTTAAGACCCATAACGATTGGCAAAAAGGAATTAAAGTTTTTGAAGCTATGCGAGAAGAGTTTTTCGCAATAGGTAAGGTCCCAAGAGCAAAGAGTAACGCTATTTGGGATGAGTTTAAAGCCGCTACACGAGGATTTAACTCTGGTAAAAACAAATTCTATAAAGAGGTTAAAAAAGAGCAGCAGGAGAATCTAAATAAAAAGATGGCTTTGGTAGAAACTGCTGAGGAACTCAAGGATTCCGATGATTTTGCAACAGCGACCGAAACCATGAAGCGTATTCAGTCGGAGTGGAAGCGCATCGGGCATGTTCCAAGAAAATTTTCAGATTCTATTTGGAAGCGATTCAAGGGAGCTTGTAATCATTACTTTGATCGTTTACATCAGGCTCAAGACAAAAAAGATAATGCAGGAAACAAGGCTTATGAAGACAAAAAAGTCTTGCTCGATGAATTGAGGGCTAGGGTAGAGGCAGATACGGAAACTACTATTGATGATATAATGGCGGCTACAGAGAAATGGAAAGCAATTGGTCCAGTTCCTGGTAACAAGCGTCATATAGAAGTTAAGTTTGACAAAGCTTTAGAGAAGGTTTTTGCAAAAATGGGAGTTCCTGCAGATCAGGCTGCAATGTTTAGGTTCAAGACCTTAGTGGATGCTCTTATGGAGCAAAATGACGTGCGTAAATTGGAGTCCGAAATGAATTTTGTTCGCAAGAAAATTGACGAATGTGTTCGCGAGGCAAAACAGCTTGAGAATAATTTGAGTTTTATTTCCAATGCTGGTGAGGACAATCCGCTTGTTGTTAATGTCAAAAAGTCCATTGCTGAGTTCGAAGCTCAAATGGATGTTTGGAATATGAAATACAATTACTTAAAAAGTTTAGATTTCTAGACTTTCAAGAAAAATAAAAAAGGCCAACTTCACGTTGGCCTTTTTTTTGTCTTACATATTCCTCCTGTATTGTCCACCTACGGTAAACAGCTTTCTGGTGATTTGTCCTAAGGATGCGCTTTTAGTCGCTTCCATTAGGTGTTCGAAAATATTATCTCCCTTTCGAGCCGCTTGAGCAATCTCTTCGAGAATAGCTTCCGTTCTTTCGGTATTTCTCAAATTGAGGTCTTTAAGGTTGGAAATCTGTCCTTGTTTTTCTTCCTCAGTCGCGCGAATCACTTCGGCAGGAGTAACGGTTGGAGAACCATTTTTATTTAAAAACGTATTCACACCTATTATCGGTATATCTCCATTGTGTTTAAGGGTTTCGTAATAAAGGGATTCCTCTTGTATCTTGTTTCTTTGGTACATGGTCTCCATAGCTCCAAGTACTCCACCTCGTTCAGTAATACGATCAAACTCGTCGTATACGGCTTCTTCCACAAGTTCTGTGAGCTCCTCTATGATAAAGGCTCCTTGAATAGGGTTTTCATTTTTATTTAAGCCCAGTTCTTTATTTATGATTAATTGTATGGCCATCGCTCTCCTTACAGATTCCTCGGTCGGCGTAGTAATGGCTTCGTCATAGGCGTTGGTATGAAGAGAGTTACAGTTGTCGTAAATCGCATATAGCGCCTGAAGCGTCGTTCTAATATCGTTAAAGTCAATTTCTTGAGCGTGAAGACTTCGTCCTGAAGTTTGGATATGATACTTGAGCTTTTGTGCTCTCTCCGTGGCTCCGTATTTTAGTTTCATGGCCTTAGACCATATCTTTCTCGCTACACGTCCTATAACAGCGTATTCTGCGTCGATTCCGTTAGAGAAGAAGAAACTTAGGTTAGGTCCAAAGTCATCGATTTGCATACCGCGCTCCAGGTAATATTCTACATAAGTAAAACCATTAGCAAGAGTCAAGGCTAACTGTGTAATTGGATTTGCACCAGCCTCTGCAATGTGATATCCAGAGATAGATACCGAATAGAAGTTTCTGACCTTATTTTTGGTAAAATACTCTTGAACATCTCCCATTAACTTTAGAGAAAATTCAGTGGAGAAAATACAGGTATTTTGAGCCTGATCCTCTTTTAGTATATCGGCTTGAACGGTTCCTCTTACAGAAGAAAGTGTTTTCGCTTTTATTGTCTCGTAGATTTCCTTATCTAGAACTTGATCTCCGGTTAGACCCAATAGATATAGGCCTAGTCCATCGTTTCCTTCTGGAAGGTCCCCGTTATACTGCGGTCTAACTTCTCCTTTGTACAGGTTTTTAATTTTTTTATCTACCTCTTTCTCGAGGTTGTTTTCCTTGATATAGATTTCGCACTGTTGGTCTATTGCTGCGTTCAAAAAGAATCCTAGTAACATAGGTGCAGGACCATTAATGGTAAGAGATACCGAAGTCATGGCATGGGCTAAATCAAAACCAGAGAACAGTTTTTTTGCATCGTCCAAACAACAAATAGAAACCCCTGCATTTCCAATTTTCCCGTAAATGTCAGGTCTTAGACCTGGGTCGTTTCCATATAGGGTTACGGAGTCAAAAGCTGTAGATAGTCGCTTTGCAGGCATGCCCAAAGAAACATAGTGAAAACGCTTGTTGGTTCGCTCCGGGCTTCCCTCTCCAGCAAACATTCTAGTTGGATCTTCCCCAGTTCTCTTAAAAGGGAAAAGTCCTGCGGTAAACGGAAATTGTCCAGGAACATTCTCCTGAAGTTGCCATTTTAATAAGTCCCCCCAAGCTTTGTAATTCGGCAAGCTAACCTTCGGGATGGAAGTGTGAGCCAAAGTTTTACTTTGCGTCGGGATACGAATTGTTTTTCCTCTGACATCAAAACTGAATTCAGGCTGGCTGTATTTGTTTTTTAGACTGGTGAAATTTCTTATCAACTCCCAATTATAAGGATCTAGATTTAGTTTAACACGATCAAATTCGGCAAATAGAAGCCTTATGATTTCCTTGTTTTCTGTTTTACACACCTCTGTGAAAATCTCTTGATCAAGACCATAAGCAGTGAGCTGTTGTTCGTTTTCTTTTTGGTCGCTTAAACTGAGAATACTTTGGTATAGACCGTATAATCTCTGAGCCAAGTCCGCTTGAGCAGATGCCTTTGTATTGTAGTTTCTATTGCTGTCTGCTATTTCAGATAAATATCTACTTCGCTTTGCAGGGATGATAAACTTCTTTTCAGAGGGAATGTCTGAGTTTTCTAGTTTGGAACCTTTGATTTCGAGCAATCCTAAAATAGCCAGGTATAATCGGTTGGTTCCAGGGTCGTTAAACTGAGATGCCATAGTTCCCAAAACAGGCATTTCTTCCAGGGGCTTGTCCCATAAAAGATGGTTTCTTTGGTATTGCTTTTGAATATCTCTTAAGGCGTCTAAGGCACCTCTTTTGTCAAATTTATTAAGAGCAATAAGGTCTGCAAAATCAATCATGTCAATTTTTTCCAACTGGGTTGCAGCCCCGTATTCTGGTGTCATGATATACAGACTCTTATCGGAATGATCCAAAATCTCTGTATCAGATTGCCCAATTCCTGAGGTTTCCAAAATGATTAAATCAAATTCAGCATACTTCAGTATAGCCAAAGCATCACTTACATGTGAGGAAAGAGCTAGATTGGATTGTCTGGTAGCTAAACTCCTCATAAATACTCGAGGGGTGTCAATAGCATTCATTCTTATTCGATCTCCTAGAAGCGCTCCTCCTGTTTTTCTCTTGGAAGGGTCTACGGAGATAATTGCTAAGTTTTTGTCTGGAAAGTCATTGGTATATCGCCTTACTAATTCGTCTACCATAGAGGATTTTCCTGCTCCACCAGTACCTGTAATCCCCAAAATTGGAATGGATTTTTTGGAGCCTTCCGCAATTATTTTATCCAAAAACGTCTGGTGCTTTTCTCCAAAATTCTCTGCCGCAGAGATTGCTTGTCCCAATGCCAAGTCTTCTCTGTTTTGAAGTTGTTTTATGTCAAAGTTTATTTCGGATCCAGTAGGGAAATCACAAAGGGAAACCATATTGTTTATCATTCCTTGTAGTCCCATTTCTCTACCGTCGTCTGGTGAGTAAATTCGAGTGATACCGTAGTCCATTAATTCCTTAATTTCCTCCGGTAAAATAACTCCACCACCACCTCCAAATATTTTTATCTGAGTAGCACCTTTCTCTTTGAGAAGGTCATACATGTATTTAAAGTATTCCATATGCCCTCCTTGATATGAGGTCATCGCAATACCCTGAGCATCTTCTGCGATAGCCGTATTTACGACTTCCTCAACACTTCTGTCGTGCCCAAGATGAATTACCTCCACTCCAGTAGATTGGATAATTCTTCGCATAATATTGATTGCGGCATCGTGTCCGTCAAAGAGAGAGGCAGCAGTTACAATTCTGATTTTATTTTCGGTCTGATATATCGTTGTGTCCATAAAGTAATTTCTCCAAGCCAAGATAATTCATTTTCACTGCCTAGTAAACACATATGGTTGTTTGGTTTTTAAATTATTTTGAGGATTAATTAAAAATATTGCGTTTTAAATATATTATATTGAGAATAATTTGGACAAATGTCTTCTGGGGTATTTTTTCTGTAAAAAACGCAGTTGATTTAATCTATTAGGTTTTGATCCCAAGGCAGGGGTACATCTCTATATTTCGATTATATTTGTGGTGAATAAACTAGATGAAATGGACTTTAGACAGCAGATAATTCAAGGAATACCAAAAGAGCTTCCGGCCAAAAAGCAATATGACTCAAGTGTAAATCACGCTCCCAAGAGAAAGGATATTCTCAGCGATAGTGAGAAAGAATTGGCACTTAGAAATGCCCTCCGTTATTTTGAACCGAGACACCATTCGGTTTTGTTGCCAGAGTTTAGTCAAGAGTTAGAAGACTTCGGTAGAATCTACATGTATAGATTTCGTCCAGATTATGAGATGAAAGCTAGAGCTATAGAAGATTATCCTGGAAAGTCCGAACAAGCCAAAGCTATTATGCTTATGATCCAAAACAATTTGGATTATGCGGTAGCTCAACATCCTCATGAATTGATAACCTACGGAGGAAATGGTGCTGTTTTTCAGAACTGGGCTCAGTATCTATTGTGTATGCAATATTTGGCAGAGATGACCGAAGAACAGACTTTGGTTATTTATTCGGGTCACCCGATGGGACTTTTTCCTTCTCATTCCAATGCGCCGAGAGTTGTTGTTACTAATGGAATGATGATTCCGAATTATTCTAAACCGGATGATTGGGAAAAATTCAATGCTTTGGGTGTTACCCAGTACGGTCAAATGACTGCTGGAAGTTATATGTATATCGGTCCTCAAGGGATTGTTCACGGAACGACAATAACGGTATTAAATGCCGGTAGAAAAATCGCAAAAAATGGAGAGTCATTGGCAGGTAAGATCTTTTTGACTGCAGGACTAGGCGGTATGTCTGGAGCACAGCCCAAAGCAGGAAATATTGCTGGTTGTATAACAATTTGTGCTGAGGTCAATCCAAAAGCTACCAAAACTCGTCACGAGCAAGGATGGGTGGATGAACTGATTGATGATTTGGATAGTTTGGGAAAAAGAGTCCGAAAAGCACAAACTGATAAGGAAATCGTTTCGATTGCATATCAAGGAAATATCGTAGATGTTTGGGAATATTTTGATAGAGAAGGTATATATGTAGACCTCGGGTCAGATCAGACCTCTTTGCACAATCCTTGGGCAGGTGGTTATTATCCTGTGGATATGTCTTATGAGGAGGCTAATGATATGATGGCTAAAGACCCTGTTAAATTTAAAGAGGCGGTTCAAGCTACTTTAGTCCGTCATGCCGATGCGGTAAATAAGCATACGGCCAGAGGAACCTATTTCTTTGATTATGGAAATGCTTTTTTATTAGAGGCATCTCGAGCTGGAGCTTCTGTTCTTGCAGAAGATAAGCTTACTTTT
Organism: Flavobacteriaceae bacterium; assembly: GCA_042091275.1. Classification (GTDB taxonomy): domain Bacteria; phylum Bacteroidota; class Bacteroidia; order Flavobacteriales; family Flavobacteriaceae; genus JBELHR01. The sequence goes on along the minus strand of JBELHR010000003.1, from coordinate 11,457 downwards.
AAATACCCTTCTTATGTACAAGACATAATGGGGCCTATGTGTTTTGATTATGGTTTTGGTCCTTTCAGGTGGGTTTGCGCAAGCGGTAAGGCTAGTGATTTAGCCTTGACAGATAAAATTGCTTGTGCCGTATTGGAGCGATTGCAAAAAGATGCTCCATCCGAGATTCAGGAGCAAATGCAAGATAATATTCAATGGATCAAAGGAGCGCAGGAGAATAAACTTGTCGTCGGTTCTCAAGCTAGAATACTCTACGCAGATTCTGAGGGAAGAATTGAAATCGCAAAGGCTTTTAACGAGGCCATTGCCAAAGGCGAACTCGGAACTGTTGTACTCGGAAGAGATCACCACGATGTTTCTGGTACGGATTCACCTTATCGCGAGACCTCAAATATTTACGATGGATCTCAGTTTACAGCCGATATGGCAATCCAAAATGTGATAGGAGATTCCTTCCGCGGAGCGACCTGGGTATCTATACATAACGGAGGTGGTGTAGGCTGGGGTGAAGTTGTGAATGGGGGCTTTGGTATGGTTCTTGATGGTACCTTAGAGGCGGCTAAAAGATTAGAGTCTATGCTTTTCTGGGATGTAAATAACGGAATTTCAAGACGAAATTGGGCTAGAAATAAGGGGGCTACTTTTGCAATAAAACGCGCTATGCAAAAACAACCTTTATTGAAAGTTACTTTACCTAATCTCGTGGACGACTTACTATTTACCAAAAAATAACAAACACTATGAAAAACTTATTTATTCTTGGAATTTTATTAATTGGATTGAGTTCTTGTAGCTCTATTAGAGTTTCGAACGACTATGATTCCAAAGTAGACCTCACGGTATATAAAACCTATGCGTTTTATAAATCAGGTATCGACCAACTGAAAATGTCTGATCTCGATAAAAAACGAGTCTTACGAGCAATTGATCGCGAATTACAAGCAAAAGGCTATACCAAGAGCACGGAGCCCGATTTTATGATTAATATATTTACCAAGAGCAAAGAAGTTATCGATGTTTACTCTACCAACTATTTTGGTTATGGTTATTACGGATGGAATCCATATATGTGGGGACCCAATAACACTAATGTCGATCAATATACAGAGGGGACTTTGTTTATAGATTTTATCGATGTCAAGAAAAAAGAAATGTATTGGCAAGGTATCGGAACAGCTGCTATAACTCGTGCCACAGGAGAGAAAAAAGAAAAATTAATCGACGGGTATGTCGCTAAGATTTTGGCACAATACCCCGATGCTCAGCAATAAATGAAAGAATTAGAACAAGAGGATTTTTATTGGAGTCCCGAAGGCTATCGCGTTTTTACCGAAGTCTTTCATCTCAAAAGAGGCTATTGTTGTAAAAGTGGTTGTCGCCATTGTCCATACGGATATGACAAGTCTACGGACAGTTTTAAGAATTGAGTTCTAGTTGTAACTTTTTAAAATATTGGAAGGATTTGCTCACCCTAGAGCCATACCAGCTAAAATAGCTGCCATCGACAAAGACGGTCTTGGCATGGTGGGTGAATCTTCCCAATTCAAAGGCGTGTTTATCTCCAAAAGGGAAGGGTTCTGATGATAAAAATATCACCTCGGGATCTCCCTCTAACCTTATTTTTTTTGGCTCTACTGTAGGATATCGTTCTTTAGTGCTATAGATGTTTTCAAATTTATTGATCTCTAGCATGGATTGAATAAAAGTATCTGAACCCGCTGCCATCCAAGGCTGATACCATATAAAATACGCTACTTTATGTCCTTGATTCTGGCCTTTTAAAAAAGTTTGAAAGTCGTTTAACTCGAAGTTTATTTTTTGGATGAGGTTGGAGGCTTCTGTATTTCTACCACAAATTTTTCCAATTTGTTCAATGACTAAAGCATTGTCTTTGAGATTTTTCACATCGCATAAATAGATAGGTGCGATAGGCATTAGGTCAGAAATAATCTCTTCGGTGTTCTCCTCTTTATTACAGATAATTAAATCTGGTTTGAGTTCCTTTATGCGCTCTAATTTTATGTTTTTGGTGCCCCCAACCAGAACCTTTGTTTTTCTAAAATGAGGTGGGAATTCACAAAATTTAGTGATACCGACTACTTCCTCCTCTAGGTTTAAATCGTAGAGCAATTCGGTTAAGGAGGGTACTAGACAAATGATTCGTTTCGGAAATTTGCCTTGTGAAATATGATCTATGGAGTTTACTTTATCTAGCATCCAATATCGATTGCATACTAGTTTGTAATTTCTGAGCTTCTTTTCTGCTAAATTCCGCGAAATTCATCCCTTTGTCGGCATATAAAATACCTCGAGAGGAATTGATAAGTAGACCGACGTCTTTGTTTAAGCCGTGGCGGCATACGTCCTCTAAATTTCCACCTTGAGCACCTACGCCTGGAACTAGAAGAAAGTGGTCTGGTGCAATTTCTCTTATACTTTTGAAGTATTCAGCCTTGGTTGCGCCTACCACGAACATTAGGTTTTCATGTCCCTTCCAAGTCAATGCTGTTTTTAAAACTTCCTGATATAATGGAGTTCCCTCATCATTTGTTAGACCTTGAAAATCCAAACCTCCTTTGTTTGAGGTCAAACCTAGCAAAATGGTAAACTTGTCTTTGAATGCTAAGAAAGGCTCCACGGAGTCCGAACCCATATAAGGAGCAACAGTTACAGAATCAAAATTTAAATCTTCGAAGAAGGCCTTGGCGTACATGGTACTCGTATTTCCAATGTCTCCCCTTTTCGCATCGGCGATTGTAAATATTTCTGGATAATTATCGTTTAGATACTCTATCGTTTTGGCTAAAGATTTCCAGCCTTTTATACCGTATGCCTCATAAAATGCGGTATTCGGTTTATAGGCTACAGCCAAATCGTGGGTGGCATCTATAACAGCCTTGTTAAAGGCAAAAATAGGATCTTCCTCTTCTAATAAATGTGGGGGTATTTTGTTTAAATCAACATCGAGGCCAATACATAGGAATGACTTTTTTATATGTATTTGCTCTATCAGTTTAGCTCGGTTCATGCATGTAATTTTTACAAAATTAGCAATTTTATTGCTTACAGATTTAATAATTGGTTTATTTGTGATATGATCTCTTATTTGATTCAAAAACTGATTTATGCAGGATTGACCTTGTTCGGTGTTGTGACGGTTATCTTTTTTTTATTCGCCGTATTACCTGGGGATCCCGCTCGAATGCTTTTGGACCAAAGAGAGGATAGTGAGCAGCTCTTGATGATAAAAAAGAAATATGGTTTTGATAAATCTTTGCCGGAGCAATACATAAATTACCTCAATGATTTATCTCCCATATCGATTCACAGTAATTCTGAATCATCCTATTCCTATTTGGATGCAGAAAAATATAATTCTTTGCTCAGCGTGTCTTTTGGAAGTTTTTCTCTGGCGTTAAAAACCCCGTATTTGAGAACCTCCTTTCAACAAGGAGGAAGAAAAGTATCTGATATTATAGGCTCTACCTTGCCAAACACAGCCGTACTGGCAGTTTCAGCGATAAGTATAGCTTTACTATTGGGGATTTTCTTAGGAATTATTTCTGCTTTGTTTAAAGATACTTGGTTGGATCGGACTATCGGTCTTTTGAGTACGGTAGGAATGAGTGTTCCCAGTTTCTTTTCTGCTATTATTTTTGCTTGGGTTTTTGGTTATATCTTAAAGTCTTTTACCGGTCTAAATATGAGTGGAAATTTATATGAAATTGATGATTTTGGTGAGGGGTATCACTTGGTGTTAAAAAATCTGCTTCTCCCTGCAGTAGTTTTGGGAATACGTCCTTTGGCGGTCATTGTCCAATTGATGCGAAATTCACTTCTCGAGGTCCTCAGTCAAGATTATATAAGAACGGCTCGATCCAAAGGCTTGTCCAAGTCCAAAATTGTTTTGAGACATGGTATAAAAAACAGTTTAAATCCAGTAATTACTGCAGTTTCCGGTTGGTTTGCTTCTATGCTAGCTGGTGCGGTTTTTGTGGAGTACATTTTTAATTGGAATGGATTGGGAAAAGAAATTGTTCAGGCTTTAAATACCTTGGATCTCCCTGTGATAATGGGTAGCGTCCTAGTTATATCTTGTATTTTCATTGTGATTAATATACTTGTAGATTTACTTTATGGACTTTTAGATCCACGAGTTAGAATGGGGAACTAGACCGAAAACGTTATCGTTTAATTCACATATTTCAAACTTATCTAGGGTGGTTTATGCTATATTTGTTCGAACAAAAATTTAAAGTATTTAGTTATGAGAGCAAAAATAGTTGCGGGAAACTGGAAAATGAACAAGACCATCAGTGAGAGTACAACACTTGTAAATGAGCTGATAGAGGCTTTAGACGGAGTAGAGTTAGTCAATACAGAAGTTATTGTGGCTCCTACATTTGTGAATTTACAAGCTTGTCAATTATTAGCAGAGAAAAGTCCAATTTCTATTGCTGCTCAGAATATGCATCAAAAACTCAGTGGTGCTTTTACTGGAGAAATTTCCGCTCCGATGCTTTTGGATATAGGAGTGAAACATGTAATTTTAGGTCATTCAGAACGCCGTGAGTATTTTGGTGAATCCGACGCCTTGTTGGCCGAAAAAGTCAAAACGGCTCTAGATTCTAAATTGGTTCCAATCTTTTGTTTTGGAGAAGTTTTGGAAGAGCGAAAGTCTGGAAAGCACTTTGAAGTTGTTTCTGAACAAATTACAAAAGCTCTTTTTGACTTGGATAAAGAATCTTGGAAAGATATAATTTTAGCCTATGAGCCAGTATGGGCTATTGGTACCGGAGAGACGGCTAGTCCTGAGCAAGCTCAAGAAATTCACGCTCATGTAAGACAATTGATAGCAGATAAATACGACGCAGATATGGCAGATGAGGTTTCTATCTTATACGGTGGAAGTGTTAAACCTGCAAATGCAAAAGAGATATTCTCACAAACAGATGTGGATGGTGGGCTAATTGGAGGAGCAGCTTTAAAAGCAGATGATTTTACAGCCATTGTAAAAGCGATATAAACTTTTTCAAATCAGAGTAAAAATGGATGACCTTGTCATCCATTTTTTGTTTTATCTTTGCATTCTCAAACAGAATTATGCACAACTACGTCGGATGCTATTTTAAATTTCCAAATCGTCCTGAATTTGGAGAACTATTGATCGCGGAACTAGGTTTATTGGGTTTCGAATCATTTGTAGAACAGGAAAATGGCTTGGAGGCTTATATTCCGGAGGGGGATTGGTCCGAAGACTTATTGAATCAAGTCTATGTTTTACAACACAACCCCGATGCAATTGGTTTGGATATAAAAAATATTGCTCAAGAGAATTGGAACCAGACCTGGGAAGATAGTTTTACTCCGATCATAGTGGATGACGCTATTCAGGTTAGGGCCTCTTTCCATCCAAAAAAGAACTTTGCTTTTGATATCGTAATTACTCCTAAGATGAGTTTCGGTACGGGTCATCACGAGACAACTCATATGATGTTAAGCCACCTTTTGAATATGGATTTAGAGGGAAAAAGGGTATTGGATATGGGCTGTGGCACAGGAATACTGGCTATATTTTCTGCAATGAAAGGAGCTAAGGCAGTGGATGCTATTGATATTGATACTTGGTGTTTTGAAAATACTGAGGAGAATGCAATTACTAATGGTGTTGAAAAGGTTATACATGCTTTTGAGGGAGATGCGAATTTATTAAAAGATCAAAAATACGACCTCATTATAGCGAACATCAATAGAAATATTTTGCTTTCTGATATTCCGGTTTATGCAAAATGTTTATCTTTTGAGGGTGAGCTTTTGCTGAGCGGATTCTACACAGAGGATCTGGAGAAAATAAAAGACAAATGCCATTCGAACGGATTGATTCTAGAGGAAAATGATGTTTTGGAAAAGAATAATTGGATGGGATTAAAATTTAAAAAGATATAATTAATGGCAACAATTGAAAAAACGCAAGTCGATTCGAAAATTAAGGAAGATACTGGTTCAAAGCATGAACTTATTTTGTTTAATGATGATGTCAATACATTTGATTTTGTGATAGATGCTTTGGTTCAGGTGTGTGGCCATACTTTGGAACAAGCTGAGCAATGCACTGTCCTTGTCCATTATAAGGGTAAATGTGTTGTAAAGACAGGAGCGAAAAAAATTCTACTTCCTTTTATGAAAAGTCTTCAAAATCTCGGATTAACCGCTTCAATCAAGTAGTATGGATTCTATTATGACATACTATGGTTTTTCGCCATTTCTAAAAGATAGTTCTGGATATTTTAATGCAGAACAAATTAGTTTTGCATCCATCAAAGACGATTTGTATCTAGTATTTGCACAAACCGATCAAGACCAATTTAAGTTGGTATTTTGTCAGTATCCCAACTTGGAAGCTATCGGTAAAGAATTTCCTACAGCCGCAAATGAGTTAATTCCCAGTTTTGTAAAAGACCTAAAGGAGCATCGCGAAATCATTCAGAAGTACTTAGATTACAATTAACAAGTAGTACACTTTTCATTTTTTTTATTGTAGAAAAAAAGAAAATGTCACTCCGAAAATATAAGAATACTTAAATTTTAGAGCTTCAAAATTATAGATGTAATAAAATTTACCCTAATGTATTGTTTACTTGGTAAAATTTATTTATATTTGATTATTATCAAGATGGAGGAAAAATTTTTTAGGGGTAGGAGGTTTCAGTCTATCTTGATAAGACAGCAGAGGTTCTTTCGAATCTCTGCTTTTTTTTGAATCTTCTTTAAACTGTGCCCTTAAAACGTTTCGGTATTTGAATGACAACTTCAGGTTTACTCTGTCGCGGTTTGTTCCAGGCATATGGAGTTCTTAACCACTGAAATCTTGTTCGAGTAGATTTTATTATTTCATCTCCTGAAATTGCTTTATTCGATCGAATATCATCAAAGATTTTGAATCTCCTATCTAAATGTTTTGTCCAACCTTGTTCTACACGGGATGCATCCTCTGTTTTACCCGTAGATCGTTTATAGTCTACCATACCAAAGTGAAAGAGGTATAGGTTATTATCAATATTGTAGTTTCTCCATTTTACTCTGTGATATCCAGAACCCCAATTTAAAGGCTTATAGGCAACTACTGGTTTTGTATATCTAGCAGCTATTATCCCAAAGGACCTTTGATCTAGGAAAGCTGCTTTTAGATCGATAGCTTGCTCCTTGTCTATATGTTGTCCCACATCAATCCCTAAGGCCGATAGCGAGGCGCGATTCGACTTCTTAAGTAGATATTCGCTCAAGGTTGACTTTATATTTGGATCTAAGACTAAGAATTCGTCTATATCACAAGCGATAACCCGCTTGTATCTTTTAAATAGAGACTTGGCCAATGAAGATACTATTTGTACTCTGTTTTTATCCCCTTGACTTCTGCTCAATTTTTTATGAGGCACTCGCAGGCAGTTTATGTTTGTATTGGAAGGTTTTTTTTGATCCATACCATCCAAAATCAAAAATAAATTATGCTCACCAAAGTGATTTCCGTAATATGAAATCCATTTTTGGATAAACATATCGTCATTTCGAGCCATAGATATTACTGCAATTTCATCCATTTCCATTTCTGTCAACTTTTGCTATGGTTTGATCCAAGTATTCATATATTTTTTCTCGATCTATTAAACTAGCTTTATCTAAGCTCTGAATACATAAAAAAAGCTCCTTACAATTTGAGCTTCTCAAATACTCTAATTTTTTAGATATATAATTCTTCCTCTTATTTGGTTTAATATAGACCTCTTTTTCGTGAATTCTGTTTTTGTTGTTATTTATTTTTATTTCGAGATGATCATGTAAACTGATAGGTAAGAATTGCTCAGAGCTGCGAAAAGCATAACTACTGTTTTTTTTTCTAAGACCTTTGTTCCTATTAAAAAAGTCTAATAATGTTCTTTTATTTATCGCCCGGGGACTGTGATCATTATACCAAAATTTCGTTTTATATCCCAATATTTTGGCAGCTTCCCATTGCCCTAAATTATAAGATGCACGCGCTTCAAAAGGCTTCTTTAATAGTTTGAAATAATACCCTCGAATACTATTCCACCAATTTCGATATTCAGATGAGATTTTCCATTGCCCTCTTAAAAGAGGTTGATTACCTTTAAAAAAATCTTTTTCCGTTGTCGGTTTTATAAAAATGAAATCATCATTTAGCGTAATGAAGTGATCTGCTAAACCTGGTATATAAATTAGATTTGTTTCTATGGATCGTGAATTGAAAGTAGGTAAATTTTCTGGTATATCTTTAAAGATATCTTTATGGTCTACAATATTTATCTTCGAATAATCCCCCGGAAAGTGATTGAGGATATCTTGTTTAATATTTGGAGTTTGCTCATCTGTAACAATATGAATCTTTCGGACAAAAGGAGCAAATTTTAAAATAGATAAGACACAAAAATTTATTTCAAAAGAGGAATCAAATCTTGTAGCATCCGAATTCTCCGAATCGGCTTTTATTAGCTGATTCATTGCGGATTGTCTTTTTTTTAAAATCCTTGGATCTTGGCCATCTACCCAAGTTATAACCGCATCGATTTCAGTAGTTTCCATTCTTATTAAATCTCTGTTCAACTAGATAAAAACAAAGAAACGATTATTTTATTTATTTGTCTTTGATAAAATTCAGCAATTTGTCCGTAAATTGCAGTATGAAGCGACTCTTAGTAATTTTTTGTGTTTTATTTTCTTTTTCTTCTTTTGCCCAAGAAGGGCTCCAAAAGGAGTTGGAAATCAGATTGATATATTTGTCAAAGCCTTTGGCTGGCGGAATAATATTAAATAAGGAGGATAAATCTTTTAAGATTTCGGATGATGCAGGTATCGCTAAAATCAAAGTAATGCTCGGGGATACTCTAGAGGTCAGCCACGCGAACACAGAAATTAATAACGTCATTGTTACTGAATTTGTGGTAAGCCAACCTTACCTAGATATTCAAATGAAGCAAAGAGTGGTCGCACTTGAGGAGGTAGAAATCAAAAAATTAAACCAGTCTACCATGGTCGGTGTACCTAATTATGGTAAAGAGACGCTTTCAAGAGCCGATAGAGAATTTAACGCTAAATCCACTCCAAATATTCTTAAATCGACTTCAGGAATGCCAGGTGGGGCTATAAGTATAGATTTTGTATACAATTGGATTAGTGGAAAAACCAAGGAGGTGCGAGTTAGAAGGTCGCTTGAACTTAAGGAGCAAAGTTTAGCATACCTGGACGCTAATTTTTCGGATTATTTTTTAAATTCCTTAGATTTTGAATCGGGTAGAATGAATCGTCTTTTTGAGGCTTCATTAGACCAACAATCTACTCATGATCTCATTAAAAAAAATAAGGTCAACGAGCTAAAAATATACCTCTTACAACTTTCTGACCAATTCCCGGAGTAAACTAAGCCTCAGATTTTTCGTATCTTAAAGAGAAAAATCATGAGTTTTACTAAAATTACTATTGCAGGAGGGGGGACTTTAGGTTCTCAAATAGCTTGGCAAATCGCTTTTAAAGGATTTGATGTTGTGGTCTATGATGTTTTTGAAAGTGGACTAGAAGCGAGCGAGAAATTTCACAAACAGTTTGCGGAGCTTTTTTTAAACGATTTGAATAAAAGTGAGGAATCGGTTGCGTCTGCCTTATCTCGTATATCGTATACTACCGATTTAAAAATTGCTCTCGAGAATTGCGACCTATTGAGTGAGTCTATTCCGGAATCTCCCGAGATTAAAAAAGAGTTTTACAAAATGGCATCAGGGCTAGCTCCTGACAAGACTATTTTTACAACTAATTCTTCTACTATGCTCCCCAGTCAGTTTGTCGAATACACCGGTCGACCAGAGCAATTTTTGGCGCTTCATTTTGCCAATGAAATATGGAAGAGAAATGTAGCTGAAATAATGGGGCATCCAGGGACCTCTCCAATTGTTTTTGATAGAGTAATTGCCTTTGCAAAGGAGATTGGTATGGTTGCAATTCCAATACGCAAAGAACAAAATGGTTACGTTATGAATACGCTCCTCGTTCCCCTCTTAACGGCAGCGGCTGAGCTATTCGAAAAGGAAGTTTCTGATTTTGAATCTATAGACAAGACTTGGATGATAACGATGCAGGTTGAAACTGGCCCATTCGGGATAATGGATATGATAGGTTTGGAGACTATTTATCACGTTTTGCACATGTGGGGAGAAACTCTAAAAAATCAACAGATGTTGGCTAGTGCTTCTTCCATAAAAGCTCAATTTATAGATAAAGGTAATCTCGGTGTTAAAACGGGTAAGGGTTTTTACAGCTATCCCAAGCCAGCATATAGTTTAAAAGGCTTTTTAAAGTAAAAAAAACCTGCTTTAAGCAGGTTCTTTTTATTTCGATTAATTTATTGGAATAAAGTCTGGTTTTTCATCAGACGTCCAGTTTACATTTGTCCCTTCATCCCAATCCACTTTTGCTGGAACTGTGTTAAACTTCCAACTGGAAATATCTTGATCAAATGTTTTGTTGAAGAAGAACATTGAGCTAATATCATTGACTTTTTTAACATCCCAGTTTCCGATGTTTTGGTTAAAGGTAGTTTCTATATTATTTCCTCCGCCAACTCTTCTACCTGAGAACATACCGGACATAGTGGTTACATTTGAAACATTCCATGCCCCGATATCTTGATTGAATAGGACAGCTTCTCTAAACATATTTGACATATTGGTTACTTTAGATACGTTCCATTGGCTGATATCTTGATTAAAGTTTGTTGCTCCTTGAAACAGGTCTACCATACTAGTTGTATTCTCCGTATTCCACCCTGAAATATTTCCATTGAAACTAGTGGCATCGTAGAACATACCTTCCATGTCTGTTACTTTGGAAACATCCCAATTATTTAAAGATTGATTAAAGAAGTTATTTTTGAAAAACATCTGTACAGTTTCTTCCAGACTAGTTGTAGTCCATTTTCCAATCGGTGCATTAAAAGAATTAGCCTCCTCGAACATATTATCAAAATACCTCACCTTCGCAACATCCCAATTACTAATATCTGCAGAGAAGTTACTTGCCTTTCTGAACATACTAGCCATATCCGTAACATTGGCTGTATTCCAATTTCCAATATCCTGATTAAATGAAGTGGCAAGGTTGAACATCTTTCCTGTATTAGTAACATTAGCTAAATTCCATTTACTGATATTTTGATTAAAATCTGCGGCTCCCTCAAACATACCTCCGGTAGTTGTAACATTGGTTAAATCCCAAGAACCTATGTTCTGATTAAAGCTACTCTTATTTTTGAAGAGATCACTCATATTTGTTACTCTCGTCGTGCAATATATTGTCACGTCCTCTCCACTATTAATTTTATTTTCTAAATCTACTTGAGAAATAATGGTGTATGTTACTCCGTTAATTACACTAGACTGGCCGATAGTTGCC
>JBELHR010000072.1:0-3891 GCA_042091275.1 Flavobacteriaceae bacterium | reverse complement strand
GATGCATTTGACATCACATAAATACTTTTGGATATTCTTCCTAACCTCTTAGTGTCGTATTCTACTTGAATTTCTCCTTTACCTCCTGGCATGATTGGATCTTCAGGCATTTTAGGTATCATGCAACCACAACTCGAGGAAACTTTTGTTATAACCAAAGGAGAGTTCCCAATATTCATAAATTCAAAAGTTCGAATACCATCGCTGTCCTTTAAAATTTTACCGTAATTAATCGTTTTTGTTTCAAATTTAAAAACGGGAGCGTCCATAGTAACGTTGCTTTCGATTTGTTGAGCATAGCAAAAAGTGGAGACAATGGTGAAAATTAGGGCAAATGTATATCGCATCATGATAAGATTTTTTGTAAAAATACGAATTTTGTAAAAAGAGTTTAGATGTATAATTGTAAATTTGGCCACTAAATTACTTAAACCTTGCTAATGACTATTCCAGCACAGTATAATCCAAAGGATGTAGAGGATAAATGGTACAACTATTGGATGGAAAATAATTATTTTCACTCCACGCCCAACGAGAAAGAGGCTTATACTATTGTTATACCGCCACCAAATGTAACCGGAATTCTGCATATGGGTCACATGTTAAACAATACGATTCAAGATGTTTTGATTCGCAGGGCACGTCTCAAAGGATTTAATGCATGTTGGGTTCCAGGAACGGATCACGCATCTATCGCAACAGAGGCAAAAGTTGTAGCTAAACTCGCTGCACAAGGAATAGACAAAGCCGATTTGACCCGAGATGAGTTTTTAAAACACGCTTGGGAATGGACCGAGGAGCACGGTGGTATAATTTTGGATCAATTGAAAAAATTAGGGGCTTCTTGCGATTGGGAACGTACTAAATTCACCATGGACAAAGACTTAAACGAGTCGGTAACCAAAGTTTTTGTAGACCTAAATAACAAGGGGTTGATCTACCGAGGCTATAGAATGGTCAACTGGGATCCTGAGGCAAAGACAACACTCTCAGATGAGGAGGTGATCTATGAGGAAAAGCAAGGGAAATTATATTACGTAAAATATCAAATAGAAGGCGAGGATAGTTATATCACAATAGCAACTACTAGACCCGAAACAATTTTGGGAGATAGCGCTATTTGTATAAATCCCAATGACGAACGTTTTAAGCATTTAAAAGGAAAAAAAGTAATCGTACCTATCGCCAATAGAGTTATTCCTGTAATCGAAGATGATTACGTGGATATAGAATTCGGTACGGGATGTTTAAAGATTACTCCTGCTCATGACCCTAATGATAAGTTGATAGGGGAGAGACATAATCTTGAGGTAATCGATATCTTTAATGACGATGCTACCTTGAACGCACTCGGTCTTCACTATCAAGGAAAGGATAGATTTGTTGTAAGGAAAGAGATTTCAAAAGAATTAAAAGATTTAGGTATCCTAATAAAAACAGAAGATCACCTGCATAAAGTTGGTACCTCAGAACGTACCAAGGCAGTTATTGAGCCAAAGATTTCGGCACAGTGGTTTTTGAAAATGGAGGACTTAGTTCAACCAGCCTTGGATGCGGTTTTAAAAAATGAGGAAATAAAGCTTCATCCAAAGCGTTATACAAATACATATAGACACTGGTTAGAAAATATTCGCGATTGGAACATCTCCCGTCAACTATGGTGGGGGCATCAAATTCCAGCCTATTTCTATGGTCAAGGAGTCAATGATTACGTGATTGCTGAGACAAGAGATGAGGCATTAGTAATGGCTAGTGAAAAATTAGGTAAAGCAGCTTCGGAGATTGAATTAGTTCAAGACCCAGATGCCTTGGATACTTGGTTTTCCTCTTGGTTGTGGCCAATTTCTGTCTTTAACGGTATTAATGAGCCCGATAATGAAGAGATAAATTATTATTACCCTACCAATGACCTGGTAACAGGACCGGATATCATTTTCTTTTGGGTAGCTCGTATGGTTTTTGCTGGATATGAATACAGAAAAGCACCACCATTTAAGAATGTGTATTTTACAGGAATTGTAAGAGACAAGCAACGCAGAAAAATGTCCAAGTCCTTAGGGAATTCTCCCGATCCTATACAGTTGATGGAGCAATACGGTGCTGACGGAGTAAGAGTTGGATTATTGCTTAGCTCTGCTGCCGGTAATGATTTGATGTTTGACGAGGATCTATGTGCGCAAGGAAGAAATTTTGCTAATAAAATATGGAATTCATTTAGATTGATTAACGGTTGGACTATTGACCCAGAGGCAGAGGTCGATACCGCTGCTTTGGATGCTATATCTTGGTATGAAAATAAATTTCAGCAAGTCATAAGCTCTATTGAGGTTTCTTTTGAGAGCTACCGAATATCAGAGGCTCTTATGTCTATTTACAAATTGATTTGGGACGATTTCTCTTCTTGGTTATTAGAAGCTGTAAAACCGGCTTATGGAAAAGGAATATCCTCTGAAATCTACGACAGAGTAAACGAATTCTTTGAGAACAACTTAAAACTCTTGCATCCATTTATGCCATTTTTAACAGAGGAAATTTGGCAACATATGAAAGAGCGCAGTTCAGAGGAGGCATTGATTATCAGCTCGTATCCAGAGATAAAAGCGGTCGATACAGAGGTTTTACAAAAAATGGAATATACTCAGGAATTAATCTCCTCGATAAGATCCATCCGAAAAGATAAAAATATAGCTTTTAAGGAAGCTTTGGAGCTAACCTATATACAATCAGAAGGTTTGGAGTTCCACGATTCTTTGGTTGCTAAAATGTGTAATGTGGTTGAAATCAACAAAGGAGATTCTGCGGTTGAGGGAGCGATCAGTTTTAGAGTAAAGTCAAGTGAGTTTTTTATTCCTATCAAAGATACTATCGATGTTGAAAAGGAACTGGAAAAATTAAAATCAGAATTGACTTATACCCAAGGATTTTTGAAAGGAGTAGACAAAAAGCTATCTAACGAACGTTTTGTGAACAATGCTCCAGAAAAGGTTATCGAAATGGAGCGCAAGAAACAAGAAGACGCAAATGCTAAAATAAAAACGCTCTTAGCCAGCATAAAGGCATTAGAGTAAAAAAAAAGCCCTTTTGTGAAAAAGGGCTTTTTTTTTATTGAGGAATTAAATCCACGGATCTTCTTTTCCAGTATTGCATCAATATAAAACTAATGATGACCGATGAGGCAAAGCCTTCCACAGCTATACCAAAGGCGACCATGAGAACATCAATTTGAGCACCCCAAACACGAACTTGTTCCATGACTTCGAGAAAACCAGGATCGATAAAGTCGAGATAAAAAACAAGAGATAAAATAACCATGATCAAAGCGGTCACAGCTGTCAAAATTGCTAGAGAAAAATTAGAGAGATAATCTACTTCTCCATTATTGATGATATTCAATTTAATCGCTTTATTAATGCCAAAAAAGACAAAAATAAAATTCAGTGCCCTCAACTGAACAATGTTGTCCAGACCAAACACTTTCATCACAAAGAAAAACGAAACGATACCAATATAAATGAGTATCGATTGTTTCCAAACAATCTTACTTCTCGTCATTGTTATAGTTTTTAAAATTACACCTTTTCTAAGATAATAAAAACCAATAACTTAAGCTTACTTTTGTTTGTTAATTTCGTCTTGAAGTTTTCGCATTACTCTTTGTTCCCTCTTCAAAGCGGTCTTTCTATGGGTCTCAAATTCCTCTTGCAGCTCCGCTAAATCCGCTATGGATTTTTTTGTGATTTCGTGAGAATTCTTGTGTTTAACTCCTAAAACGACTAGGCTTGTTATCAAAACTGCCAGGATAGCATAAACTGCTGTAGTATAGGTGTTTTTAGCGATTAAGATCCCCATAAAATCAAAGCCTTCCTTTTCTTCTTCCAAAGTGGAAATCTG
>JBELHR010000028.1:17517-24516 GCA_042091275.1 Flavobacteriaceae bacterium | reverse complement strand
ACTATTTAGCACAATATCCCCGAACAAATACAATGCGTACATATTAAAAAATAGATGCATATAGTCTACGTGTAAAAAGGCGGACGTCGCCATTCTATAAGATTCTCCCGATTGAATACCTTTTACCCAAAATTTATATTTCTCAAAAAAATACTCATCTGAAAACCCCTTTATGGAGATTAAAACATTGGCTGCAATTAGCAAAATCAGAGTAGTATTCATAAAATTATATTTTCTTCAAAGATAAAATTATTACGATATTTGTGATTCAATTTATCCATATGTATCGATTAGTTTTTCTATTGACTTACCCACTCCTCTATTTGGTTTCTATTTTACCTTTTAGGGTGCTCTATGCGCTCAGTGATTTTTTATATATAATCATCTATTATGTGGTTGGTTACAGAAAGAAAGTGGTGAGAAATAATCTCAAACTAGCCTATCCCAAGGCGACAAGCAAAGAGTTACTTTCTCTAGAAAAGAGGTTTTACCATCATTTTGTAGATGTTTTTATGGAAATGGCAAAGACCTTTACCGTTTCTGAAAAAAAGCTTTTAAAACGCTTTAAATACGAAAACGTAGAGTTACTTGAAAGATTGGAAAAAGAAGGAAGGTCTGTTGCATTGATGGCCGCGCATTACGGTAATTGGGAATGGGCGACTATTCTTGGAAACATGGTAAGCAAACCTGTTATAGGCGCATTTACAAAAGTTTCCAATCCCTATTATAATCAAAAGTTAATCGACTCCCGAACCAGATATGGGAGCCTTGTTTTAGAATCCAAGAAGTTTATCCCAATGGTTATAGAAAATCATAAGAAAAACCAACAGGCATCTTATGTGTTGATAAGCGATCAAAGTCCAGCTAAGGGGAAAATATACCATTTTGAGCGCTTTCTGGGGCAAAACGTACCTGTTCATACTGGTGGAGAAATACTCGCACGCAAATTTGACATGGCAGTCGTATTTGTCGATGTTCAAAAAACAGGTCGCGGAAGATACAAGGCTAAGCTTGAATTAATTACAGAAACCCCAAATAAACTCGAGGAATTTGAAATAACTAAACGATATACTCGTTTAACTGAAAGACAAATTGAAAGAGATCCTGCATTCTATTTTTGGTCTCATAACAGATTCAAGCACAAGGACAAAACACATCTAGTGAGGACAGATGATAAAGTGAAGTAATTAATTTACTTCACAAAAGCTATTTCCTCGATTTCCTTTATAATTTGTTCTGCCAATTGATCTGCTAAATCTTGTGATTTTGCCTCTGTATAAATTCGAATGATAGGCTCTGTATTAGACTTTCTTAGGTGGACCCAATTATCTTTAAAGTCCACTTTTACTCCATCTATGGTATTTACCGTTTCGTGAGCATATTTTTGAGCCATTTTCTCTAGAATCAGATCCACATCTAATTCCGGAGTCAATTGGATTTTGTTTTTACTCATAAAGTAGGACGGATAACTATCTCTTAAGGCTTTTACACTTATTTTGCGTTCTGCCAATAAAGACAAAAACAAAGCAATTCCAACTATGGAATCTCTTCCGTAATGAGAAGCTGGATAAATTATTCCCCCATTTCCTTCTCCACCAATAACAGTTTGCGTTTCTTTCATGGCGTTTACCACATTGACTTCACCCACAGCACTAGCTGTATAAGTACCTCCGTGTTTTTCAGTGACGTCTCTCAACGCTCTGGAAGAAGAGAGGTTTGAAACCGTATTACCTCCTTTGTGCTTTCCACAAACATAGTCGGCACAAGCAACTAGGGTATACTCTTCGCCAAACATAGAACCGTCCTCTGCAACTAATGCAAGTCTATCTACATCTGGATCTACAACAACCCCTAAATCAGCTCCCTCGCTCACCACGCGCTCCGAAATATCCGTTAAATGTTCTTTTAATGGCTCTGGATTGTGTGGAAACTCACCATTAGGTTCACAATATAATTTTATACACTCTACTCCTAACCTCTCTAATAACTCTGGAATAATTATACCTCCAGTTGAGTTTACAGCATCAACCACTACTTTAAAACCTGCTTCTTTAATCGCCTCGGCATTGACCAAATCTAATTTCAATACCTCATCGATATGCTTGGACATATAGTCCGAGTTCTTTTGATATACACCTAAATCATCAACATCGGCAAACTTCATATCTTCGGATTCCGCAAATGCCAATATTTCTGCGCCATCTTGGGCATTGACAAACTCTCCTTTTTCATTGAGTAGTTTCAAAGCATTCCATTGCTTAGGATTGTGAGATGCCGTCAAAATTATTCCCCCATGAGCATTTTCCATGGGTACAGCAACTTCAACAGTCGGAGTTGTAGACAAACCTAGATCTAATACATTTATACCCAAACCAACCAAAGTGTTTGCTACGAGACTAGAAATCATTTTTCCTGATATCCTAGCGTCCCTACCAATTACAACAGTTAATTGCTTTTGAGGATTTCGAGCTAACAACCAAGTCCCATAGGCAGCCGAAAACTTTACAGCATCCAAAGGAGTTAGGTTTTCGTCAATTGAACCTCCAATTGTACCGCGTATTCCTGAAATAGATTTGATTAAGGTCATAGTTTTTTTTCACAAATATAATCTTATCGTCGAGAGAGGTAAAATAAAAGCAAAAAAAAACGACCTCAAAAGAGGTCGTTTCTATAATTAAAATAGTCTAGACTATTTACCTTCCATTTTCTTCTTTAAGTCAGCAAGACCAGCGATATCACCAAGAGTAGTCTTTTCTGAAGATTCAGATTTCTTACTAGCAGCTTTGATATTCTTTTGCTCTTCTTCTTTAAAGATTGCTGTATGAGAAGCAACGATTCTACGGTATTCCTTAGAGAACTCAATTACTTTGAACTCTGCAGTATCCCCTTTTTCGATTTTAGAACCATCTTCTTTCTCCAAGTGACGATTTGGAACAAAAGCTTCCAGTCCATCTCCTAAAGTAACAACAGCTCCTTTGTCATTGCGGTCTTTTACAGTTCCTGTGTGAACCGTTCCAACTCCGTAAGTCGCTTCATAAGCATCCCAAGGGTTTTCTTGAGTTTGCTTGTGACCTAGGTTTAATTTACGACCTTCTACATCTAATTCTAATACTTGAACCTCAAGCTTGTCACCAACACTTACAAAGTCAGATGGGTGCTTAACCTTTTTAGTCCAAGATAAATCAGAAATGTAAACCAATCCGTCAATACCTTCTTCTAATTCAACAAAAACACCAAAGTTAGTGTAGTTTCTTACCGTACCAGTGTGCGTAGAACCTACAGGGTATTTTGTTGTAATATCTGTCCAAGGATCTGGGTGAAGTTGCTTCATACCAAGTGACATCTTACGCTCTTCGCGATCTAAAGTCAAGATAACTGCATCTACTTCATCTCCAACTTTCACAAAGTCCTGAGCAGATCTTAGGTGCGTAGACCAAGACATTTCAGAAACGTGAATCAATCCTTCTACACCTTGAGCAACCTCGATAAAGGCACCGTAATCCGCTAAGACTACAACTTTTCCTTTAACCTTATCTCCAACTTTTAGTTCAGAGTCTAGTGCTTCCCATGGGTGAGCACTCAATTGCTTAAGACCTAATTGAATTCTTGTTTTCTCATCATCAAAGTCAAGAATAACAACATTCATTTTCTGATCTAATTCAACAACCTCAGATGGGTGGTTGATACGAGACCAAGAAAGATCTGTAATGTGTACTAATCCATCAACACCACCTAAGTCTACGAATACACCGTATGATGTGATGTTTTTAACAACACCTTCTAATACTTGTCCTTTTTCTAACTTACCGATAATCTCTTTCTTCTGAATTTCGATATCTGCTTCGATAAGTGCTTTGTGAGAAACAACTACGTTCTTAAATTCGTGATTGATTTTTACAACCTTGAATTCCATAGTTTTCTCTACGAATTGATCGTAATCTCTAATTGGCTTAACATCAATTTGAGATCCTGGTAAGAATGCTTCGATTCCGAATACATCTACGATCATACCTCCACGAGTTCTGCACTTGATAAATCCGTTTACAACTTCTCCTGTTTCGAATGCGTTGTTTACGCGATCCCAAGCTTTGATTACACGTGCTTTTTTGTGAGACAATACCAATTGACCAGAAACATCTTCTCTTTTGTCAACTAATACCTCAACTGTATCCCCTTCCGCAAGGTTTGGGTTGTAACGAAATTCGTTTAAAGATATAACTCCTTCAGATTTAGAGTTAATGTCGATAATCACGTCACGATCAGTTTTTCTAACCACTGTACCTTCGATAACATCGCGCTCATTTACGAAACCAACAGTTCCTTCTAAGGCTTTATCAAAAGCGTCTAATTTAGATTGATCTACTGCTTCAATACCTTCTTCGTATTTGTGCCAGTCAAATGTATCTAAAAATTCTTGTGTGTTTTGAACTTCTGCAACTGGTGCCGCAGCTTGTTCTTCTACTTTGTTTGTGTTTTCTTCAGACATGCTGTAGAAATGGTTTTGTATCTTTGCCCTCGATAGATTTATGACACGGCTCAAATGCAAAGAGTTGTTATAAATAAAAAATTATCCTTTTTTAAATCTATTGCCGTAAAAAGGAGTGCAAATGTACAAATTTTTCAGGGATTTAACAATATCAAAATGAACTTATTATAATGGATTTATACGGAAATGCACTCTTAGATTATTTGGAGGGAAATTACAGCGAAGATTTATATTCAGAAACCAGCATTTCTGATTCCGATATATTTCCATTACCCTACCTATTTAGAGATTATAAGGAAATGCCAAAACTTGAAAAAAAGGCCTTAGATATGGCAAAGGGATCCTGTCTAGATATTGGTTGTGGCTCTGGAAGCCATAGTTTATACCTGCAATCTAAGGGATTTGACATTACTGCTTTGGACTATTCAAAAGGTGCTTGTAAAGTGGCGGAATCACGAGGTATAAATCAAGTTATTTGTGGAGATATTTGGAAAATAGATCAAAAAAAATCCTTTGACACATTATATCTCTTAATGAATGGAGCCGGTATGGCTGGCACTCTAGAGGGAACACTGCCATTTTTAATACACCTAAAAAGCTTACTCAAACCAGGTGGGCAGATTCTATTAGATTCGTCAGATATCAAATATATGTTTGAAGAAGAGGATGGTGGATATTGGGTAAACCTCAATCAAAAGTACTACGGAGAAGTAGAGTTTAAAATGACTTATAAAGGTCAGGAATCCAAACCTTTCGATTGGGTTTATATCGATTTTGAAAACTTACAAAAAATAGCCCACCAAGCAGGTTTAGTGGCCGAAAAGGTTTTGGATGGACCCCATTACGACTATTTGGCTATACTCCGTGTTCCAACCACATCTTAAAGGCTTTTACCCTATCTCTACTTACAATTAATTCTCTTTTGGGGTCACATTTTGCCTTTACTTGAAGCCTACTGTTGCTATAACTCAATATTTGCGCAATACCTTCGATGTGAATAATACTCGATCGATTCATTCGAAAATATATCTCAGGATCCAAAAGTTGTTCCAACTCCTCTAAACTCTGATCTACATCATAAGTTCTCGACTCAAAAGTCTGCAGGTAATTCACCTTGTCCTCTGCATAAAACAAACAAATATCACTGGTCTTGATAAGTTTTATTTGTTGCCCTAAACGGATCATCCAACGCTCTTTAAATTTATTTTTTGAAGCCCCCATAATCTCCTCTCTCATTTGAGAAAGAGCGAGCTTTAAATCCCCTTGTGGTTTATATTTTGTATTGAATTTGTCCATGGCTGCTTCCAATTCCTCCCTGTCGATTGGTTTTAACAAATAATCAATGCTATTGAGTTTAAAAGCACGCAGAGCATATTCGTCAAATGCAGTGGTAAATATTATTGGTGCGGATACCTGAACATGTTCAAAAATCTCAAAAGAAAGACCATCCGACAATTGTATGTCCAAAAACATAAGATCCGGCACAGGATGGGATGTAAAATAATTTACTGCCTCCTCCACACTGTGAACCATATCGATGTTTTCAATATCAAAATCATTGAGCATTCGCTCTAACCTTCGAGCTGCCGGCTTTTCATCTTCAATTAATAAAACTCTCATCTAGTTTTCATTATTCATAAGTTCCTGAATTTTCCTTTGCTCCCATTCCTTAGAGAAAAATAAATTTTTACCAAATACACCATACCAATGAAATAACATACCTATTCCCCACCAGAACCAAATTGAAAAATAGCCCAACTCTAGATGAGTAGATAAAGATTCTAAACTAAACGAATAGCCCGGTCGCCATATTTTACCATAAATGATAGCCGTTGTAAATCCTATATTTACTAAAAAGTACCAAAACAGGTGGAGATAGAATCCTTTGATCTGTTTTAGACGCTTTTCGGCTCTTTCGTATTTGTATACGTTACTGATTTTAGAATTTGTCATCTTCCATATATTGATTAATCTTTTTCTTTTCCCAACCTTTCCCCATTACAAATGTAAAAATGGTATGGATAAAAACGGAAATACCCCACCCTATGATCGGAAACCAAAACCATTTATATCCCCAATAGGTAAAATAGTTAATGGCCACAAATACAGGTACAAATGCCAAATAAGTAATTAAATGGGTATAAAACTTCTTAAGCTCCTCCATTCTATCTTTGGCTTCCAAATACTTTTGTTCTTCCGATAAATTGCTTTCTACCATCTTAATTATTTTTATTCATTATTTTTTCAATCTGTCTTTGCTCCCAACCTTTTCCAATTCCAAATACTTTTAAGGTTTGAATACATATCCCTAGACCCCATCCAAACACCGTAAACCAAAACCAGTGAAAGTCAGGAAATGTTGTGAGGTTTATATAAATTAAAAAGGGTATAACTAACACGTAACTGCAAAGACTTGCATAGTATTCCTTGAGTTCATTTACTCGAGCTCTTGCTCTTTTGTATTTATCTTCGTTTGTATAATTTAGGACTTCCATTGTTTTTGCTTTTTGAAT
>JBELHR010000028.1:0-17417 GCA_042091275.1 Flavobacteriaceae bacterium | reverse complement strand
CTCAGGTCTGAAATTTCATTTCTGACTTCAAAGGACATACCGTCCTCAAATCGCATTCGGATAAGGTCCATATAGGTCTCCGCAAATTTTAGCTCTACCTCTAAAGGGATTAAATCCTTGTTTTTTTGCTCCAAAACATAGCGATACACCTTGGATAGTTTTGTCGTAAAATCTTCTGCTTTACTAGGGTTTTCACCAATTAAAGCAGTCAACACATTTAAGGAATTAAACAAAAAGTGCGGGTCTAATTGACTTTTTAAAGATTCGAATTTAGCAGAGACGGTCTTGGCTACAAATTGAGATTCTTTGAGCTTCTTTTCTTGATTGGATTTGAAAATAGAAAAGAAGGTCAAGGCCAAAACAAGAGTGACGACAAAGGCAGAAACGATTACATAAAGCGCTATATTTTTTTCGGTTTCAAACGAGACAAAAGACTCAAAAGTTTTCCCTCCGACAAATACCTCTGTCAAAGCTCTTATCAAAAATAGAGATACCGATGTCACTACGATAGCTGCGAGAAAATTTATGAGGATTCTCAGAGCCAATCTACCCTTCCAATCTATATTATCGAGATAATCGAAAAAATACATGTTTATGCCTCCAACAAATACAGAGTATAATTGCCAAAAACCGAATTGAAAGAAAAAGTCTTTGTCGTAATAATGTGCATCCCCCAAAAGCCAGGCCAAAAGAAAAGTACTTACTCCAATTGCCAAACTAATTCCGAAAATTCTCAAAAACTTTTTCATAATATCAAATCTAGGGAAATTTAAAATTTAATTTCCAATTCTATAGATTCATCCCTTAGATTAAATGCACTAATCTCAAACTCGGGAGGACCATAAGTCATAACATTATTACTCATACCATAGTCTTCCAAAGGCATCCCATTTGAATCAAAATCCATCTGATTATTTGAATTTTTATCGTGCATAGCGGCAATGGCGTATCTCCCAGGTGCTATATTTTTAAACACGGCGAAAGACTCTCCAGATTCAATACTTCCATTCACAACGCGCAAAGGGGCTCTCATAAAATTATCTTTATTGTATAGAGCTAATCCTATTTGCCCATCTTCACCTGTGATATTCTTCACAGTTACACTTATTGTGTAGGTCTCTTGGTTTTCGGATGCTTGGCCAAATACAGTGCTACTGATTAAAAGGCTCAATCCAACTAATAACTTAATCATAATTTTTGTTTTAATATTTATTCAAATTTGCAGGGATTTGGACTTTTAAAAAACAAAAAGAAGATGAAGCGTAAAAAAATAGAGATGAATTGTAACAATTTATATAAATTTCATACTTATAAATAAAAGCCGAACTTCTTGACCAAATCCTTAGAACAACAATTTTTAAAAGACTTTGATTCCAATCAAAATATTGCTCATAAAATATGTAGAGCATATACCTCGGATTCCGACTCTCACAATGATTTATTTCAGGAGATAACGATTCAACTTTGGAAAGCATATCCCAAATTTAGAGGAGAGGCAAAATTTTCTACTTGGATGTATCGCATTGCCTTAAATACGGCCATTACGATTTACCGAAAGAAAAAACGCGGATTGCAAGTATCCAAACTCGAGGACCACAACATAAAGATTCCTGAGGATACTTACGATCGGGAAATAGACGAGCAAATCGATAGGCTATATTTAGCAATCAACCAATTAAGTGACATTAACAAAGCCTTGATACTTCTTTACCTTGAAGAAAAACCCTACAAAGAGATTTCTCAAATTATGGGTATTTCATCTGTCAATGCACGGGTAAAAGTAAACCGTATCAAAGAGCAATTGAAAAATATTTTAAATCCATAAAATCATGGGTAAACTAAAAGACATTTGGAAACAACAAGACCTAAGCGATCAAAATATTCGCAGAGAGGACTTAAAAAAATTATTGAGCAAAAAGTCAAAATCCATCGCTAAGTGGATTTTGATTATCAGTATTGTAGAATTTGTGATTCCCCACGTTATATACCTGTTTACAGACAAAACGAGTATCCAAGAACAATACAATCTAATAGGTATACAAAACTTCATGTATTTTACCAATCTGACCACCTATGTTGTCGGTGCTGTGTTTGTCTATTATTTTTATCAGAATTATAAAAAAATCAAAATTGAACAAAGCGTTGCTCAGCTAATCGATAGAATTGTAAAGACTAGAAAAGTAGTTAAAAATTATATTTACTACAATTTGATTGCTTTGAGTTTTATTTACTTGGTCTATATCGTCAAGGTCTTTTCTAATTACGATATAATGCGATCCTATTTTAATTTGGACGCCACTGTAAACATAGAAGAAATCTGGCTACCCTATCTCGTAACGAGCATACTTTTCATAGCCTTGATTGTATTTTTATTGTGGTTGTTCTACAGAGTCACTTATGGTTATCTTCTGCGCAGATTACTAGAAAACTACAAAGACATCAGAAACTAAAAAAAGGGCTTAAAGCCCTTTTTTTAGTTTGTCCTGATATACTTTTAAGAATTTATCTAGTTTTGGATTTATCACCGCCTGACAATAGGGTTGGTTTTTGTTTTGGTTGTAATAGTTTTGATGGTAATCATCTGCAGGATAAAAAGCATCAAACTCCGTTACCTCCGTAACTATAGGGTCGTCGAATACTTCCGCATCACTAAGAGCAGAAATCATCAATTCCGCAGCGTCTTTTTGATCTTGGCTGTGATAGAAAACTGCAGATCTATACTGGGTACCCACGTCATATCCCTGTCTATTTAGAGTCGTTGGATCGTGAGTCGCAAAAAAGACTTCCAACAATTCCACAAAGGTAACTTTGCTAGGATCAAATTTGATTTGAATTACCTCAGCATGGCCTGTTCTTCCCGACACAACTTCCCTATAAGCTGGATTTTTAATATTCCCTCCTGAAAAACCTGAGGTTAACGATTCCACCCCTTCTAATCGCTGAAAAATGGCTTCTGTACACCAAAAACATCCATTACCAAAAGTTGCTAATTCCAATTTGTCTGAGTTTTGTTGTCCGTAGCTGGAAAAATTTAAAAAAATTAATATTACTACTAGACTGAATTTATACTTCATTTGTTTTTCTTTAAAGGTCGATAAGTATTCCTGTGTCTTACATTTTGAGTAAAACGGTTCTGGTTTTGTCCAACATATCATCGTTAAAATCTAAGTGAGTAACCATACGCAGTTTTCCTTGACCCATAGATATCATCTGAATTTTGGCCTGGTGTAACTCTTGAAGAAATTTCTCTTCTGCTGCGCTGTCGTGAACTTCGAAAATAATAATATTTGTCTCAACTGCTTCTACTTTTTTTACCAGAGAACAAGCAGATAATGCCTCTGCCAAATCTTTAGCCCTTTTGTGATCCTCAGATAAACGCTCTACTTGATTGTCTAATGCATACATGGCGGCAGCAGCTAAATATCCAGCTTGACGCATACCTCCCCCAAATAACTTTCTAATTCGGAGTGCTTTTTCCATATCTTCTTTAGAACCCAATAG
Organism: Flavobacteriaceae bacterium; assembly: GCA_042091275.1. Lineage (GTDB taxonomy): Bacteria > Bacteroidota > Bacteroidia > Flavobacteriales > Flavobacteriaceae > JBELHR01. The sequence goes on along the minus strand of JBELHR010000028.1, from coordinate 13,916 downwards.
AATGGATCCTACAGGTGCTCCTAAACCCTTAGATAGACAAATCGAAATAGTATCAAAAGTAGCTCCGTAGTCAACCGGTCTTTCCTGTTTAGCAACCAAAGCGTTAAACAATCGAGCTCCGTCGAGGTGAAGTTTTAAATTGCTATCGTCTACTACCTTTCGAATCTTTCTGATTTCATCAAAATCCCAACAGGCTCCTCCTCCTTTGTTTGTAGTGTTTTCAACCGCCACTAACTTGGATTTGGCAAGGTGAATATTGGAGGAATCATTTATAGCCGACTTTACTTGTTCTGCAGTAAACATCCCCCGAGTCCCATCGATAAGGAAACTTGTCACTCCAGAATTTGCTGCTGCTCCCCCACCTTCATAATTGTAGACATGAGCGTATTTGTCACAAATCATTTGATCTCCCGGCTGGGTATGCAATTTAATTGCAGTTTGATTAGCCATAGTTCCAGATGGAAAAAAGAGAGCAGATTCCATACCAAAAAGCTCAGATGCTTTTTCTTGAAGTGCGTTGACACTTGGATCCTGCATAAAAACATCATCTCCCACTTGAGCGTCAAACATAGCCTCAAGCATACCTTTTGTCGGTTTTGTTACCGTATCACTAATTAAATTTATATCCATCTTTATATTGGAGAGCCGTCAGGCATTTTTGCTACTTTATTAAATTTATATTTTTCAGGGTTGTTTATAACAATCTCAATGTCTCTCAAAATTTGTTTGTCATAGACCCCTCTCACTCCTTTTGACTTCCGTTTTTGCAAATGCTTCTTTACATCGTTTATAGATTGATAGGCATAAGCTTTTATTTCAGGAGAGGAAGTATTTATCGCTAAATAATAAATGTGATCCATCACTACAAAATTAACGGAATTCTGAATAGCAGCCAATCTGTTTGTGGCATTCTGAGCAAAAATAGTTTTGTTTAGAAGCGTATCGAATAACTCCTGAAGACTCAATTGACCATTGTCTGCTGAGGACTGTGCCACAATTCGATTCAATCGTTCGGGGTGCATCAAAAATTTAAGACTAAAATCAGCAGAGGTCTCGGCAGCTGCAATTGCATCAAAACCAACTCCCGAAAAGCCTTTAAAAGATTCACGAGAACGCGGTTGTCCATAGGCTCTTGGAGGAAAATTACTCAAAACCTTATCCGGAATAATTAAAAATTCAGGAGATAAACTCGTCAATATAGACTCTAGAGCAGCTCTTTGTACTTTGGGGTCTAAATAGGAAAACTTTTCCTCTATACCGCCCTTTACACTGTAACTATAATCCATACCTCCAACCAGCTTGGACAAGGCTTCTAATTGATATCTGTGGTAAAAATAAATTGGGACAAAAGCATCTTCCAAAGAAGTATAGGACATGCCCTCGGAGATGATGTCATCTGAAAAGTTCTCAATAGCAAATTCCCTTACTTGAAAAACCTCTTTCATTCCGCTCAGCATATCGTTTCCATTATCCCAAAGATGGGCATAGGCATGCGCTCCTCCCATGGAGCGCGCATCGCTATCTGATATAAAACGAAATCCTTGCTCCGTGGCTCTATTTAAAATTGATTTTAACTGCTCTGCGGCGTCTCCAGCAAAATCTTGGTAGGCATATTGTGTAGCGATCTTATCCCAAGAGCCAATTCCTACTTCATAGGCTTTTGATAAATCGAGTTTCCCATTTGCATCTATACTGACCTTTGGATGTGGATAATCCATAACTGAAGAACGATTATTTGAACTCGCTGCAAAATTATGTGCAAAACCCAGTGTGTGACCAACCTCGTGAGCTGCTAATTGTCTAATTCTGGCAAGTGCCAATTCCATGGCTTTTTGATCTGCTTGAGAATCGGACCCCAAGAGAGACTTTGCTATCAGGTAGTCTTGTCTGATTCGAAGCGATCCGAGGCTCACATGTCCTTTTATTATTTCACCCGTCCTGGGATCTTTGACAGAAGCTCCATAAGACCAACCTCTTGTGGAACGATGGACCCATTGAATTACGTTATACCGAACATCTAACAAATCTGCTCCTTCCGGCAAAATTTTGACTTGAAACGCATCTATATAGCCCAAGGATTCAAAAGCTTGATTCCACCAAGAGGCACCTTCCATCAGTGCAGACCGAACGGGCTCTGGTGTCCCTGGATCTAAATAATATACAATTGGCTCCACAGCTTCACTCCTGTCCAATTCAGGATTCTTTTTCTTTAAGCGGTGTTTGACTATAAGTTGTTTTACAATTGGTTCATCGACTGCCGAGGCATAATCCATATACTCCATAAAAAAGGAACCCGATCTCGGATCAAAGGCTCTGGTCTCAAAACCAGGTTCAGGCAATGCGACAAAGGAATGCTGCTGTCCCACGGTTAACAATCTGGAATCCGGACTAACGGAACGAACCTGATTGCCTGTGGCTTGACCCTTGAAAGTGAGTAGAACATCAAAAATCACATTCTTTGGGAAAGATTTTGTCTTGGAAAGATTGAGAGCTGATTTTGATTTATCCAAACTATAACTTCCTTGCCCTCCCGATCTTAAAAGACTCGAAACTCCGTGTTCATCCCTCATAAAGAAAGATGTAGCATCGATTAAATACTTACCGTTTGATTCTTTGACAATATCAAAGCCAAACAAAACAGACTTGGTAAAAGCTTCTTCTACAGATATTCTCTCCGCCTCATTATCCGTTTTTGCAATATAATCTGTGTTTTGCTGCACTAATAATATGCGATTGCCATATTTCTTAAAGGAAACCAATGCCTCTCCTCCCAACTGCCCTCTATCCAATCCTATATCGTTAGATCCAAGTCCCTGAGAAAGAGCGGAAACGTATAGAAAATCTTCATCGAGTCTATCGATATTTAAAAATATTTTATTTTCTTTTTTATCAAAATAAAACTCATAGAATCCATCGGAAAATGTCTGTATCTCCTCTTTTCCTTCAAAGAATTGAGCCGATAAATTAAGACTTAGAAACAGTCCAAAAGTGAGTAAAAAATAAGTTTTTTTCATGGGTAGTTATATTAGCAGCCTAAAGCTAAAAAAATAATTGTAAAATAGTACTTTTGTTACTTTGATACTTTGGAATGATTACACAGGAACAGTTAAAAAATATGGAGCAACGAATAGAAAAGCTTCACAAATATTTAAATATTGATAAAAAGCAAATCGAAATCTCCAACGAGGAGGAGAAAACGGTTGCACCGGGATTCTGGGACAAACCCAAGGAGGCAGAATTACTTTTAAAGAATCTCAGAGTTGAAAAAAAATGGGTAAGTGATTACACGGCTTGTCTAACAAATTTCGAGGACTTGGAAGTATTATTTGAATTTGCCAAGGAGGATGAAAGTACCGCAGAAGAATTGGATGCACTCTATGAAAAAAGTATAAAACTCATCGAAGATATAGAGTTTAGAAATATGCTCTCAGGAGAAGGAGACAATTTGAGTGCAGTTCTTCAAATAACTGCAGGTGCCGGTGGAACAGAGAGCTGTGATTGGGCAGAAATGCTACTTAGAATGTATCAAATGTGGGCCGACAAAAAAGGCTACAAAATTAAAACCCTCAACTATCAAGAGGGAGATGTGGCTGGAGTAAAAACGGTAAGTATCGAATTGGAAGGCGACTATGCCTTTGGTTATTTACGCGGAGAAAATGGAGTACATCGACTGGTTAGAATTTCTCCTTTTGACTCCAACGCCAAAAGACATACCTCCTTTGCCTCAGTATATGTTTATCCGCTAGTAGACGATAGTATACAAATTGAAATAGATCCTTCCGAAATTACTTGGGAAACCTTCCGAAGTTCTGGTGCAGGAGGTCAAGGAGTGAATAAAATTGAAACTGCAGTTCGCTTGAGACATAAATCCTCAGGAATTGTGGTGGAAAATCAGGAAACTCGATCCCAGTTGGAAAATAAAAACAAAGCCATGCAGCTCTTAAAATCTCAATTATACGAGATAGAGATTCAAAAGAAACTCAGCAAAAGAGCTGAAATTGAGGCCGACAAGAAAAAAATTGACTTTGGGTCACAAATTAGAAACTATGTCATGCACCCTTATAAACTAGTTAAGGATGTAAGAACAGCCTATGAAACCGGAAATGTAGACGATGTGATGAACGGCGGAATAGACGAATTTTTAAAAGCATTTTTAATGCTTGAAGGACAAGAGAAAGAACAATCAAATCAACTGTAACATGTATAATACAATATTATTTGACCTAGGTGGTGTACTAGTGGACTGGGACCCAATGAATGTCTATCGCAAAGTGTTTGAATCGGAAGAAAAGGCCAGATGGTTCTTGGACAACATCTGTACCATGGATTGGAATGACCTTCAGGATGGAGGGCAATTAATTTCCAAAGGAGTTGCAGATAAAATTGCAGAATATCCAGAATACGAAGCGGAAATAACCTTGTACTACGAAAAGTGGACGGAGATGTTTCTCGGGATTTTTGAAAAGGCGGTTGATTTACAACAAGACCTCATAAATAATCCAAATTTTAAAGTATATGCCTTGACCAATTGGTGTGCGGAAAAATGGGATACTGCTTTAGGACTTTTTCCTTTTTTCAAAGATTTTGACGGCGTAGTAGTCTCAGGTGAAGTGGGTATGCGTAAGCCTCACGACGATATCTACGAATACACATTTAAAACTCTAAATATTGACCCTAAAGCTACCATCTACATAGATGATAATCCAGCGAATATAGAAGCTGGAAAAAGAAATAATTTGGTCTGTATACACTGTACAGAGCCAGCAAAACTGAGAGAAGAATTGATTAATTTAGGTCTTGAATTATGATTAAAATATACCACAATCCACGTTGTACAAAAAGCAGACAAGGTCTAAAGTATCTCCAAGAAAAAGGTTTGGATTTTGAAGTTGTTGAATACCTCAAAGAAGGACTCAAAGAAGAGGAGTTAGAATCAATTTTGGCAAAGCTCAACTTCAGCCCGATGGACTTGATCCGCAAAAACGAAGCTATTTGGAAATCGGACTTTAAAGCTAAAGTAAATTTAAGTGATCAACAGGTGATTCTAGCCATGGTCCAACACCCAAAACTCATGGAGCGACCAATTGTTATTAATGGGGATAAAGCTGCCGTTGGAAGACCTACCGAAAATATAGAATCGGTCTTTTAACAATCTTTAACATGTTATAACATTGTTTAACAGTGGAGGTGTTAAACTTTAGAATTAATATTGCGTCAAAGCAATTATGAAAAAAATTAAACACACCACCACAGTCCTCCTCTTCGCGTTTTTCGCCTGTATTAATGCAAGAGCACAAAGCGAAAAAACAGCCCAAATTTCAGGGCTTATTTTAGAAGCAACCTCAGGAGAACCGCTCGAATACGCCACAATTATTTTTACTCCAAACAAAGGAGAAAAGTTAGTTGGAGGAATTACAGATTCCAAAGGAAAATTTAAGATCGAAGTTCCTGAAGGGATGTATAAAATGAGTGTGGAATTTATTTCATACAAGACCAAAACTTACGAAAACCTAGAAGTAAACTCCAACAGAAATTTAGGGACCATACGACTAGAAGATGAAGCGAACACCTTGGATGCTGTGGAAATCGTGGCAGAAAAATCCACGGTAGACATACGCTTGGACAAAAGAATTTACAATGTAGGAGCCGATATGACCATAAAAGGAGGTACGGCATCCGATGTTTTGGACAATGTCCCGTCGGTTACTGTAGATGTGGACGGTACAGTGAGCTTGAGAGGAAACGAAAATGTTAGGATATTAGTCAATGGCAAACCATCTGGACTTGTGGGGCTTTCCACAACTGACGTTCTGAGACAGTTACCCGCGGATGCTATTGAAAAAGTAGAGGTGGTGACTAGTCCATCTGCTCGATATGATGCTGAGGGTACTGGTGGTATTTTAAATATAATCCTGAGAAAGGGCAAGGCAGAGGGATTTAATGCCTCTGTAAATGCTTCCTTAGGTGATCCAACACTGTATGCTGGGTCTGCCAACATTAACTACAGATCTCGAAAATTTAATATATTCTCTAATTTCGGTTATCGTAAAAGTGATGCTCCAGGTTACTCCTACAACGATTTGACCTATTTTAAACGAAGCGGTGAAGTAGATTATTATCGTACCGAGGACACAAATTGGACCAGAGGAAGGTTTTCAAATAATAACAATGTTGGTATCGAATATTATATCAACGACCACAGTTCTGTTACAGCAGGAGTGCTCTACAGAATCTCTGGCGGGGATCGCTACTCCAAAAATGACCAATCCCGCTACGATATCAACAGAGTTTTGACCGATGATAAGGACCGAATTCAAGATAGAGATAGCGACGAAAACCTAATAGAATACTCGCTGAACTATACCAATGATTTTGACGACGACTCCATATTGACGGTAGACTTTAAATACGAGGATTCCTCAGAGGATGAATATGCTCAAATAGAAGATATAGTGTTCTTCGGGACTGATCCAGACACGCAAGAGAGAAATACGACAAAGGAAAGTTCAGAAAATATTTTATTTCAAATAGATTACGTAAAACCTATCGGAGAACTAAGTCAATTTGAATGGGGCTACAGAAGTAACTGGAACGATTTTAGAACGGACTATTTAGTGGAAGAATACCTCAATGAGGAATGGGTAAACAATACGAATTTCTCCAATATTCTCAACTTTTCTCAAGACGTTCACGCTACCTATCTTCAATTTGGAAGCAAGTATGAACACTTTAATTTTCTGTTGGGACTAAGGGCGGAATTGACCGATATTCGTATTGATTTGGAAACTACAGACACCCAATCCAACAAGACCTATTCCAACTTGTTCCCTACTTTGAATCTCGCATATGAGTTTGACGACACTTCATCCATTATTTTCGGATATGCCAAGAGAATAAGAAGACCTCGATCTTGGTTTTTGAATCCATTTCCAAACCGAACCTCGGAAACCAATTTCTTTACAGGAAATGTCGATCTAGACCCAACTATAACCAATACCTTTGATATTGGATATCTAAAACAGTGGAAGTCAACCACTATAAACACCTCCTTGTATTACAATCACTCTACGGATGCTATCGAATTTGTTTTTGAGGAAACTGGTGATTTTATAAACGGGGTGGCAGTGACCAAAAGATCTCCTATTAATTTAGCCACCGAAGATAGAATTGGTTTTGAATTGACTTCGCGTCATTCCATTGGAACGTGGTTACGACTGAATAACTCCTTTAACTTCTTTCGCTTCTTCAAAGAAGGAGACTATAGTTATGTAAATAGCCAAGGAGAGACGATAAATCAAAATTTTGATGCAAGTGATAATTCTTGGTCGGCTAGGATCAATGCAATCGTTAAGCTGCCGGCAGAAATTGATTGGCAAACAAGTTTCTCTTACAGAAGTGGATCTACATCTGCTCAAACCGATAGACAAGGTAATTTTGGAATTAATTTGGCATTGTCAAAAGATATCTTTAAAAAGAATGCCACACTAGCTTTAAACGTAAGTGATTTATTAAACTCGAGAAAAAGAATCATGACGACAACGACTACCGATAGTCAGACAGGATTGCCTAGTATCACAAACGTCTCAGATATGATGTGGAGACAAAGACAAGTAACAGCGACATTCACCTACCGATTCAAACAAAAAAAGAAGCGAGGTAGACCTCAAGGAGGACAAGACTACGGCGGAGACATGGAAATGTAAACGCAAAAAAGCATCTCAATGAGATGCTTTTTTTATTTTATTAAGCTTTACTAAAATCTAGTTAGGCTTTGTTCTGCTTACGCAATTTAAGATTTTCAATAACCGTTCCGGTAATCCAAAAAGGAACTACAAAAGTCAAAAGGAATATTAACAACCAAAATCCTGCAGTAAAAACGAAAAGGAATAATAAAAATCCTAAAAATGTACTGATATCCATAACTAAAAAGTATTCGTTTAAATTATGACACAAAAATAAAATTAATTTTCATTAGAATAGCACAAATTCTGATTTTTTATTACCTACTATTATTGATTTCCATTAAATTTGTCCAAACCTAAAAACACAAAGAAAATGGAATATAGAATTGAGAAAGATACCATGGGGGAAGTAAAGGTTCCCGCAGATAAATACTGGGGAGCACAAACAGAACGCTCTAGAAATAATTTTAAAATTGGTCCTTCTGCTTCTATGCCTCACGAAATTGTGGAAGGCTTCGCTTATCTAAAAAAAGCTGCTGCTCATGCAAATTGTGAGTTGGGAGTTTTAGAACAGGAAAAATGCGATTTGATTTCTGCGGTTTGCGATGAAATCTTAGCGGGCAAGCACAACGATCAATTCCCTTTAGTAATCTGGCAAACTGGTTCTGGAACTCAATCTAATATGAATTCCAATGAAGTAATAGCAAATAGAGCCCAAGAGCTTGCAGGTCGTGTCATCGGTAAAGATGAAAAGGTAATCCAACCGAATGACGATGTAAACAAATCCCAATCCTCTAATGACACCTTCCCTACTGGTATGCATATCGCCTGCTACAAAATGGTTGTAGAAACCACTATTCCTGGGGTAGAACAGTTGAGAGACACACTTGAGAAAAAATCCAAGGCATTTAAAGATGTAGTAAAAATTGGGCGTACCCACCTTATGGATGCCACTCCATTGACTCTGGGCCAAGAATTCTCTGGATATGTCGCTCAATTAAATTACGGACTAAAAGCTCTAAAGAACACACTGGAACATCTAAGTCAATTGGCTTTGGGTGGAACGGCAGTAGGTACAGGGTTGAACACTCCTAAAGGTTATGACGTTTTGGTGGCTGAGAAAATAGCTTCCTTTACTGGTCTTCCTTTTGTTACTGCACCAAATAAATTTGAGGCTCTTGCCGCTCACGATGCAATTGTGGAGAGTCACGGAGCTTTAAAGCAACTAGCAGTATCCTTAAATAAAATAGCTAACGATATCCGACTTATGGCCTCTGGTCCTAGATCTGGAATTGGCGAATTGATCATACCAGCTAACGAGCCTGGATCTTCCATTATGCCAGGAAAAGTAAACCCAACACAATCTGAAGCTATTACAATGGCTTGTGCTCAGGTTATGGGGAATGACGTTGCGATAACCATTGGAGGTACTCAAGGACATTATGAATTGAATGTTTTTAAGCCGATGATGGCTGCAAACTTTCTTTCCTCTGCCCGATTAATTGGAGATGCTTGTAAATCCTTTGACGAGCACTGTGCTCAAGGAATTGAGCCTAATCACGGTCGTATCGAAGAGTTGGTAAACAACTCCTTGATGCTAGTAACCGCTCTCAATACAAAAATCGGATATTACAAGGCAGCTGAAATTGCAAACACAGCTCATGCTAATGGAACAACTTTGAAAGAAGAAGCTGTTAGATTGGGCTATGTCAGTGCAGAAGACTATGACAAATGGGTAGTTCCATCTAAAATGACTGGAAGCCTAGACTAAACAAATCAATTTAGAAGAATCCCGATCGATGATCGGGATTTTTTTTTGCTCCTAAACAAAAAAAGACCTCCGAATGGAGGTCTTTAAGGCAATCCTAAAATTGCTATTATTTAAATCAAAATTACTTTTTGAATTTTGAGTACTTAGTTTTGAATTTGTCAATTCTACCAGCAGTATCCACCAATTTAGATTTACCTGTGTAGAAAGGGTGAGAAGTTCTTGAGATTTCAAGTTTGAATAATGGATACTCTGTACCATCAACTTCTAAAGTTTCTTTTGTATCCGCAGTTGAGCGTGTTAAAAATACATCTCCATTAGACATATCTTTAAATGCTACCATTCTATAATTTTCTGGATGTATATCTTTTTTCATCTTAACTGTCTTTTAATTCTAATTTTATTTTCAGACTGCAAATTTAACCATAATTTTGAGAAAACAAACAATTAAATACGTTAATTTGAAAATAATATCAAAATTGTAAAAAAGTCATGAATACAAAGTCCCTCTTAACCTTTTTAATCCTTTTTAGCTTTATAGTTTCTTGCAATTCGGACTATAAATTCAAATTGATAGGTCCCAAAAAAATAAAGGTTAGCGAAACCTTGAACTTGGAACTAAAAGAAGCAAATGACTTTCCAATTGACTCGGTGCAATTTAGTTTAAATGGAATTAAAATACCGGGATCTGCCAATACTATTTCCTTGGATATTTCAGAGAAGCGCCTCGGAAAACAATTACTCTCTGCTCAGGTTTTCTTTGGAGGGCAAACCAAAAAGATCAATCAAGAAATTTATTTTCTAGCAGCACAAAGTCCAACCATTCACAAATTCGAGATTGTCAACACCTATCCTCACGATGCGAAGGCCTTTACGCAAGGACTCTTCTTCAAGGACGGATATTTGTACGAATCCACAGGGCAATACGGTTTGTCTAGTGTTCGAAAAGTAGAATTAGAAACCGGAGAAGTCGTACAAAAAGTTTCCATAGATGAAAAATACTTTGGAGAAGGAATGACCTATTGGGACAACAAACTTTATGTACTCACCTGGCGCGCAGAAAAGGGGCTTATATTCGATTTTGAAACTTTCGATCTCGAAGGTAGCTTCTCCTATGGACAATCCAAACAAGGCTGGGGATTGACCAATAACGAAACGGAGCTTATCAAGTCAGATGGAACAGAACGAATCTATTTCTTAGATCCTGAAAACCAAAAAGAAAAACATTTCATTGAAGCTTATACCGATAGCAGAAAAGCAGAACGCCTCAACGAACTCGAATTTATCAATGGAGAAATATTTGCGAATATTTGGAGTAAAAATACTATTGTAATTATCGATCCAGCTAACGGAGCGATAACCGGTATGATAGACCTAGGGTCGCTCAAGAAAAAAATCAAATCCAATGGAGACGCAGATCAGGTTCTTAACGGAATTGCTTATGATTCCGCTGCAAATCGTCTGTTTGTAACGGGTAAAAACTGGGACAAACTTTTTGAAATTAGACTTCTAGACTAATTGTTTTAGACTCTCAAAATTTATTATTTTTACTCTTAAGTTAAAAACAAGTTATGGAACGAATTATCATAAGTGGTGTCAGCCGAGGAATTGGTTACGAATTATTCAAGCACTTTTCTAAATTAGACATCGAACTCATAGGACTATCCCGAAATTTAGAGCCTGTAAGAGAATTTGAAAACCAAGACAATATTGAGCTCTTTTCTCTGGATTTATCCGATTCGAGCAGTTTTAAAAAACTAGAAGATTATTTGGCAGCATTGCCATCTAAAAAAACAAGTTTGATCCACAACGCGGGAAAACTGGTAAACAAACCTTTTTTAGAAATAAGTCAGGAAGATTTCTCATCGGTATATGAGGTCAATGTATTTGGTGTGGCTAAACTCAACCAAATCGTTATACCCAAAATGTCCAAGGGCAGTCATGTGGTGACTATAAGTTCCATAGGCGGAATCCAAGGAAGTGTAAAGTTCCCCGGACTCGCAGCCTACTCTTCAGCAAAAGGGGCATCTATTACTCTAAGTGAACTCTTAGCTGAAGAATTTAAGGAAAGCGAAATTGCTTTTAACACCTTAGCCCTAGGAGCCGTGCAAACCGAAATGCTAGAGGAGGCATTCCCTGGATATCAAGCTCAGACACAACCAAATCGAATGGCGCAGTATATCGCTGACTTCGCCTGTAATGGAAATGAGTTTTACAATGGAAAAACACTAGAAGTATCGAGTAGTACCCCTTAGAAATGACAGATTTGACTCCCTATTTACCTGAGAATTCTGCGGAGTATATCCAAAAATTAATAGCTGCAGATCCGATTGATATTTACGTGGTCAAAGCGCGAAAATCCAAACATGGCGATTTTCGAATTGACCGTTCCAATAGGGTAAAAATCACAATGAACGACAATTTAAATCCCTATCGATTTTTAATAACCCTCGTTCATGAAATTGCTCATTTTCGCGCCTACAGAAAATTCGGATTAAAAATTGCTCCTCACGGGCTGGAATGGAAGGTTAGTTTTCAAAGACTAATGCTCCCTTTATTAAATCCGAATGTTTTTCCCGAAAACCTGCTAACCCTATTGGCATTATACCTAAAAAACCCAAAGTCCTCATCAGATGGCGATGTCAACTTGACAAAAGTTTTACTATCTTATGATAGTTTTAGTCCTGAATTTCGCCTTTATGACTGTAAAGATGGTGATTTGTTTTCTTTCGAAAATAAGACGTTTAAAAGACTAAATAAGCGAAGAACTCGCATTTTAACCGAGAGAATATCTGACGGCCGTAAGTATGTGTTTAATCCCAACGTGGCTGTTGAACCAATAAAACTATAAGTATGGATGATCCCAATCAAAAGGATACAAAAGAACAAATAGATCAAAATGTAGAACAGGAGAAAAAAGTACTCAATTCCTCTTTTAAGGAGTTTTTTGAGGCATTTAAAAGCTTTATGACCCAGCTTTTGGACATTAGAGAGGGAACTGATATTCCGGAAACTATTGACAAAATAAAAGAGGGTATCGTGGTTAGGAGCCACACTGCATGGATTCTTATTTTTTCCATCGTAATAGCCTCAATCGGATTAAATGTCAGTTCCACTGCAGTTGTTATCGGAGCCATGCTTATATCCCCTTTAATGGGTCCAATTTTAGGAATTGGGTTATCTGTAGGGATTAACGATATCGATACGCTCAAGAGCTCTTTTAAAAATTTAGGAATCATGATAGGACTGAGTATCGTTACTTCCTTCCTGTTTTTTTCTATTCCTATTTTTCAAGAACCTACTGCTGAAATATTGGCGAGGACAAAACCAGATATTCGCGATGTATTGATTGCTATTGCGGGTGGATTGGCCTTGATCGTAGCCTTGAGTAGAAGAAAAGAGCTTACCAACACCATTGCAGGTATTGCCATTGCAACAGCCTTAATGCCGCCTTTATGTACCGCGGGTTACGGACTTGCCGTAGGGAATTTACAGTTTTTTGGAGGTGCTCTATTTCTATTTACAATCAATGCCTTATTTATCGCTATAGCGACGTTTGGGGTAGTTAAATTTTTAAATTTCCCGGTTGTAAAATATCTAAACTCAGTAAATAGAAGACGAATCGCTCAAATTGTATCTATAATATCTGTTATCATTATAGCGGGAAGTATTTATCAATTTTTTCTACTCTTTAAAGAGAATAGCTTTAACGAAAATGCAAAGCAATACGTGACCGTTTTTGAAAAGGAAACTGGTGTTGGAATAATTGGGGATCCGGACTACGATTATAAAAACAAAGAAATTCGCATTGCCATTCTAGGTAAAAACTTAGATAGGAATGAACGCGAGAAATGGAATAATCGAATGGCGGATTTCAAACTTGAGGGAACCTCTTTGAAGATTCATCAAGACAACCAAGCAGCTAAATTATTAGACAAAATAGAGATTTTAGAGAGTCTCTACCAAACCAATCAAAGTTATATTTCAAACAAGGAAGAGACTATTCGAGACAAAGAAGAGACTATTGAGCAGCTCAATGCCTTGATCGATTATTACAAAAGCCAGCAAATTCCATTTTTGCAAATCGCTAGAGAAGCAAAGATCAATAACCCAGGCCTCGAAGAGATTGCCTTTTCGCGAAAAATCTCAAATAAATTTGACAATTCAATCGATACGCTTGCCGTATTTCAAGTTAAGTGGGACTCCCTCACAAGCAATCCTAAAGAAAAAAATGCCGTACTGAGGAATTGGCTCAAAGTCAGACTGGAAATCGATACGCTAGTAATAGAATAAAAAAAAGCCTCAGTTCGAAAACTGAGGCTTTTTTTGTGACCGGGCTGGGGCTCGAACCCAGGACCCTCTCCTTAAAAGGGAGATGCTCTACCAACTGAGCTACCCGGTCTTAAAAAATGTGGTGAGAGTAGGATTCGAACCTACGAAGCTTGCGCAGCAGATTTACAGTCTGC
>JBELHR010000071.1:0-3939 GCA_042091275.1 Flavobacteriaceae bacterium | reverse complement strand
GAGGAAACCGCTTTAATATTATCGCTCCCTCGACAGAAATTGAAGGAACGATAAGAGCTTTGAGTGTTTCGGATCAGGAAATGATTATTGCACATGTCAAGCGAATTGCTATTCAAACGGCAGAGGCTTTTGGAGCGACTGCTCAGGTTTATATCCCGGAAGGGGTTCCAGTGAATTACAACGATCCAAAATTGACTGCTAAAATGCTTCCTGCTCTCGAACACGCGGTTGGAAAAGACAATGTTTTGCTCGTTCCTGCTCGAACAGGGGCAGAGGATTTCGCATTTTACGGCCAAAAAGTTCCCAGTTTATTCTTTCAATTAGGCGGAATGCCTGTAGGTCAAGATGTTGCGACAGCTCCTCCACATCACACTCCTGCTTTTGCTGTAGAAGACGAAGGACTTATTTTCGGTGTACAAGCCTTTGTGGATTTGGTGGTTAATTATTTGGAGGTCAATTAACTCACTTAAATATTCGTAGTGTTCTAGTTGGCAGAAAGGTGAATGACTTTTGTTTTTTGATCTAAACTCTCGTAGATGGAGTTATTCGATTTAAACTCCGGTACCATTTTTTTGATAAGCCTAACAATATTTGTGTTATTGTTTGGTTTCAGATTGTAATCCAGGTCCTTTAATAACATTCTTAGCTCTGTCGCATCTGGTACATTAACTTTTGCAATAAGTATTTTCTTATTGTATGTAGGGATTGTGTTTTCCTTAGTACTCAAAAGCTCTTCATAGAGTTTTTCTCCAGGACGAAGACCTGTAATTTCGATATCTACATCTTCCGGGTACCTAAGTCCGGATAGTCTTATCATATTTACGGCTAAGTCAAATATTTTAACGGATTTCCCCATATCAAATACAAATACCTCTCCTCCATTACCCATAATACCTGCTTCCAAAACCAATTGGCAAGCTTCCGGTATAGTCATAAAATATCTGGTGATATCTTTATGAGTTAAAGTAAGAGGTCCACCAGATGCTATTTGATCTCTAAATAATGGAATTACTGAACCGTTAGACCCTAAAACGTTTCCGAATCGAGTAGTTATGAATTTAGTATCTGATTTTTGGGCTATAAGGCTCACTTGAAGTTCTGCAAGTCTCTTAGAAGCTCCCATTATATTTGTTGGATTGACAGCCTTGTCAGTGGAGACCAAAACAAACTTTTGACACTTATATTTGGACGCTAAAAGTGCCACGTTTCTCGTGCCTTGAACATTTACGCGGATTGCTTCGTACGGGCTCTCTTCCATAAAAGGAACATGCTTGTATGCAGCCGCATGAAAAACTATATCCGGTGTAAAGGAGCTAAATATGTGATTTAAGGTTTCCTTGTTTCTTACATCGGAGACGATTGCTTCGATATTTTCTTTTTTCGCTCTCTTAAAGAATTGTTGTAAGTTATAGATATCACTTTCTGCCTGGTCTAGGATAATTATCTGCTTATAATCAAAATGACTTAGTTGCTTTGCAATTTCACTACCTATAGATCCAGCGGCTCCAGTAACTAAAACAGTTTTTCCTTTAAATTCCTGCGCTAGTTTAGGATTACAAAGATTTATAGGCTCCCTTCCAAGCAAGTCTTCTATCTGCACAGGCTTTATTTGATTGGATTCAAAACGTCCATCTATCCATTTTTTTGGATGAGGAACAATTTCTACTTGAATTCCAAATTGATTCAAATGCTTTGAAATCTCCATAAGCCTTGTTGAAGGCATACTATTCATTGCCAATACAACTACGTCTACATGAAGTCTGTCAATAAGGCTTTGACCTAGTTCACTTTCAGAATATACATTTAGACCATTTATCTTTCTATTCCTTATGTTGTGATTGTCTACAAAACCAACAACAACATTTTCAGAATGATTTAAATTACTAAAAAGTTTAAAAGTCAATAAGCCACTTTCTCCCGTACCATAAATCAGAGTTCTTTTCGTTCTTTTTGAACTTCTAACCATTAATCCAAAGAGCGATTTGTATACAAATCGCGAAATAACAAGAACGTTGAGGGAAATAATAAAATGTATAGCTAGGATCGAAATATTCAAGTATTCAAGGGAAGATGATGACGAGCCAAATGATGATACAGAAAATATCCCCAGGATTACAAAAGCTAGTCCACAAGCGTAGAATAAGGTTATTGCGTCTTTAACCTCTGTATGTCTAATGATATTCTTGTAACTTGAAAAAGCAAGAAAACTTGTTAAGTAGGCAAGTAAAATTAGCGGGAATTCTTTAGAAATATTTGAATAATCCAAATCTAGTGAAAATCCGAACCTCACAAAATAGGCAAATAGATAGGAAATACTTATTAAATAAATATCTATGACAAGTATTAACCAACGAGGGGTGTTGGATCTAGCGTACCGAGCAATTTTTTTTCTTAAGACCATAGCAGTGGTTTAGTAATGACGCAAAAGTACGGAATTTTTGGTTATTTAAGATCTGTCCGTATTGTGTATTTCTGCGAAAGCGAATGCGAAGTTTAGAAGCTTGGGTTAAAATTGGGGTCATTCCTAAATTTTTAGCTAATAGATGTCGTTTATTTTGCGTTTATCGGAATTTTTTTTTATTGTATTTAAAGTTAATTCGCTTTATTTGTCCTTTAAAAATCGAGAAAGACTTTTTTTAAAATTAGCTATCATTTTTGAATTAATGATAGTTTAGCTCAAAATTCATTCATTTAAGATAAAAATAATTATGAAAATTACAGTTATAGGAACGGGTTATGTCGGTTTAGTTACAGGAACCTGTTTTTCGGAAATGGGTAATTCGGTCACTTGTATCGACATCGATAAGAGCAAAATTGAAGATTTAAATAATGGTATCATTCCTATTTACGAGCCAGGGCTTGATTCTATGGTGAGACGTAACGTGGAGCGCGGAAGTCTTACTTTTTCAACTAGTTTAAAAGATAACCTCTCGGTTTCAAAAATAGCCTTTATCGCCGTAGGGACTCCCATGGGAGAAGACGGTTCTGCAGATTTGCAATATGTCTTGTCTGTTGCTAAAGAAATAGGGCAAAGTATGGAGAGTTCACTAGTTGTTGTAGATAAATCCACGGTACCTATTGGAACTGGTGATAAAGTAAAAGCCGCTATTCAAAAGGAGCTAGATTCACGAGGTGTAGCTATTCCCTTTTATGTTGTTTCTAATCCGGAGTTTTTAAAAGAGGGCGCTGCGGTAGCTGATTTTATGAAGCCAGATCGGGTAGTAGTTGGAGCTGAGGATAAGGAGGGTTTTGAAGCGATGCGTACGCTTTATGCCCCATTTCTCCACAATCACGATAGATTAATTGAGATGGATATTCGTTCAGCGGAAATGACTAAATATGCTGCAAATGCTATGCTAGCCACAAAAATTTCTTTTATGAATGAGGTTGCTAATATTTGCGAGCGTGTTGGTGCTGATGTCAATCAAGTTCGAGTGGGTATTGGTTCAGACTCCAGAATAGGGTACAGTTTTATTTACCCTGGTGCAGGCTATGGAGGGTCTTGTTTTCCTAAAGATGTAAAAGCATTAAAGAAGATTGCAGAGGAACATAACTACGATTCTAAGTTGATTCGTTCGGTTGAAGAAGTCAACGATGCTCAAAAGTTTGTAATTGCAGAAAAGGTAGTGAAACGATATGGTGAAAACTTAGAGGGAAAGACTTTTGCTCTTTGGGGATTGGCTTTTAAGCCAGAAACGGATGATATGCGTGAGGCACCAGCAATATATGTGGTTAATGAATTGGTCAAAAGAGGAGCTAAGATTCAAGCTTATGACCCAAAGGCAATGCATGAGGCCCAAGTGATGTATCTCAAAGGAGTAAAGAATATTGAATACTGCCAAAGTAAATACGACGCAATCAACAATGCAGATGCTATGATTTTGCTCACCGAATGGAAAGAGTTTCGTTCGCCAGATTTTGAGGAGTTAAAAACACAAC
>JBELHR010000070.1:0-4068 GCA_042091275.1 Flavobacteriaceae bacterium | reverse complement strand
AAAATCACCATGACAAAAAACTAGTCTAAAAATCGACGATGAAAAAAATGAAAATACTCTTTATTCTTTTGGGACTAATTCTCATTGCTTTTGTCGTCGTTCAATTCTTTGCCTACAAGGGACGTAAAGATATTGAATCTTATCCCTATACCGTAATTAAGAAATACGACGTTTTTGAAACTCGCAATTACGAAGCCACTCTTTTTACTGCTGTTACCCTGCCTTCTGGAGGGTATAAAAAGGCCTCGAGTAAGGGTTTTTCTATTTTGGGAGGATATATTTTTGGAGGGAACAAACGGAATGAAAAAATCGCCATGACCTCGCCTGTAGCCATGTCCTTAGAAGATTCGGTAACCATGATGTTTATGGTTCCAAAAAAACTCTCCAAAGAAACGCTTCCAGAACCAAATCAATCTCAAATTGAGTTTAGAGAGGAACCTGCAAAAACAGTAGCTGCTATTAGTTTTGGAGGTTGGACTAGTGAGACTAAAATAGAGAAATACAAAACCGAATTGAAGTCTGCTTTAGACCGCGAAGGCATAGCCTATACAACTCGATTCTTTCTTTTGGGCTACAACCCTCCTTATGAAGTTTTCGGTCGAAAAAATGAGCTTATTGTCGAATTGAAATAAATATTCCGGGAAAATGATTAGAAAATGGTTTCAAAACATTGGTCCTGGAACTTTAGTAGCTGCTGCTTTTATTGGACCTGGTACCGTTACGTTGTGTACCATAGCAGGAGTCAATTTTGGAATGAATTTATTGTGGGCAATGGGCCTGTCGATACTTGCCACAATCGTATTGCAAGAAATGGCAGCTCGCCTGGGTTTGGTGTCTCAAAAAGGGCTTTCCGAAGTCATTCGAAGTGAAATCAAAATTCCCTTCTTTAAAAAAGCCATAACCCTATTAATTTTATCTGCAATTGTAATTGGAAACGCCTCCTATGAAGCTGGGAATATCAGCGGCGGGATATTAGGAATTGAAACCGTTTTGGGTCGTATAACCACTCCCCTTGCAGGTCTATCAATCAACTTCTGGAGTTTAATTATTGGAGGTATCGCTTTTGCTCTATTGTATTTTGGAAATTACCGTTTTTTGGAAAAAACCTTGATATTGCTCGTTTTACTGATGAGTTTTTCCTTTGTAATCACTGCTGTTATTACTGGCCCAGATCCTCTAGAAGTTTTAAAAGGCCTACTTATTCCAAAGTTCCCCGAAAAAAGCATTCTAACTATTATTGGACTAATCGGCACGACTGTCGTTCCCTACAACCTTTTTCTGCATGCAGCTCTTGTAAAAGAAAAGTGGAAAAACGGTAAGGCACTTCCTTTGGCTAGAAGGGATACTGTTATTTCTATTGTTTTGGGAGGATTGGTATCTATGGCTATACTGATTTCGGCTGCCGGAATACCTGCACAGGACATTAATAATGCTTCAGATTTAGCAAAAAGTTTGGAACCCTTATACGGGTCATTTGCGAAATACTTTTTGGCCTTAGGCTTATTTTCCGCAGGAATCACGTCAGCAATCACCGCACCACTAGCAGCTGCTTATGTAGCAAAAGGGTGTCTTGGTTGGAAAGGCAATCAAAAGTCTCGAGGTTTTCGAGGAGTTTGGATGTTTATTTTAATTGTGGGAGTCTTCTTTTCTGCAATTGGAATAAGCCCAATTGAGATTATAAAATTTGCACAAGTAGCAAACGGGATATTACTCCCAGTTATTGTAGGAGTTTTACTCTGGATTATGAATAAAAAAAACGTTTTGGGAGTATTCAGCAACACCTTATATCAAAACATCGTGGGCTTTATTATTCTTGGAATTAGTATCTTTTTAGGACTAAAAAGTATTCTAACCGTCTTTAGTCTCTTATAATGTTGCGTATAGATATAAATTGCGATGTCGGAGAAGGCCTTCATAATGAAGCTCTTTTAATGCCGTATATTTCCTCTTGCAATATTGCATGTGCAGCCCATGCCGGATCGATCGAAAATATAGATCGGGTAATTCAATTAGCAAAGCAGCATGGAGTAAAAATCGGAGCACATCCCTCCTTTCCCGATCGGGTAAATTTTGGGAGAAGAGTTATCAATATAACACCCGAAAAGCTGGAAAAAAGTATCATTGAGCAAATAGAGCTTTTGAAACAAAGACTGGAATTAGCCGATCAAAGCCTCCATCACATCAAAATGCACGGTGCCTTATACAACCTATCCGCAAAGGATATTCCTACCGCTGAAATCGTTTTAAAAGCAGTAAAAAAATCAGCTCCCAATACAATTTTATATGCTCCTGATAATTCTCAAATTGTAAGATTAGCAGAAAGCCAAGGAATAAAAATAAAACGAGAAGCTTTTGCCGATCGCAACTATAATGAGGATTTGAGCTTGGTCTCCCGAAAGCAAAACAACGCTCTTATCACCGACAAGGATCAGGCTTTTAAACACCTTTCCCGAATGATAACTGAAGGTAGTGTAGAAACCGTATCTGGAATTATAAGACCTCTAAAAGCAGAAACCTTTTGTGTACATGGAGATAATTCAAATGCCATAGAATTGGTTGCCTATATTCACAAAAATTTACTAAACCAAGGTGTTCATATTGGGTAATCAACCGACATATAAAGCCTTTGGAAATAGAGCTGTTCTCATAGAATGGCTGCCAAAAATAGACCTAGAAATATCCAAACGTATTTCTGCGTTTAAGGAAGCTATTTTCCTCTCAAATAGTCAAGCAATTCAAGATTGTATCGTTGGCTATAATTCCTTAACGGTGATTTATTATTCGGAAATCACGGATTTCGAATCCACAAAGCAATCTTTGGAACTGATTTATTCCAAGAGCGCTTCAAAAGAGTCACAAAATAGCTCTTTATGGAAAATCCCTGTCTGTTACGACTCTTGTTTTGGATTGGATTTAGAAGCTGTTTCCAAAACCTTAGACCTTCCTGTTTCCGAAATTATACTCCTACATTCCAAACCGACCTACAACATACATTTTATCGGATTTTTACCAGGGTTTTTATACTTAGGTGGTATGGATTCCAAACTAGAAATAAAACGGAAAACAACTCCGCGACTAAATGTTGCTCGCGGCTCCGTGGCCATCGGAGGGAGTCAAACTGGCATCTATCCTAGAAATAGTTCGGGAGGATGGAATATTATTGGTAAAACTCCCATTTCGTTTTTTAATATCGAAAAGGAAAATCCCTGTTTTGCAAGACCTGGAGACCAGGTTCAATTTGTACCAATATCCCTTAAAGAATTCAAGCTTTTAGAAACTCAAAAAAGCAACAACCATGATTGAGATACTATCAGCAGCACTGCCTATTAGCATTCAAGACCTAGGGAGGTTTGGTCACGCCAGTATTGGAGTTCCCAATTCGGGTTGTATGGATAGCTACTCTGCGAATCTAGCCAACCATCTAATTAACAATTCACCAACCGATGCCGTTCTTGAAGTCACCTTTGGCGGATGCAGTCTTAAATTTAATGAAGTTTGCGAAATCTGCATTACAGGTGCTGATTTTACACCTAAAGTTGACAGCAAACAAGTAAAACAAAACACCCCACTTAAGATCGCAAAAGGAGCTGTTCTATCATTTGGAAACCGCAAATATGGACTTAGAACTTATATCGCTATTAGAGGTGGATTCCAAACTAAAAGTGTATTGGGAAGCAGGAGTTTTTATCCCGAAATAACTCCAAAAAGTATTTTAAAAAAGGGAGATTGGATTCCTTATAACGCATTAAATACCCTTAAAAAAGACAGTTTTGCATCTGTGAGAGTGAATAAGGAGCATTTTGAATCAATAGATCTCGAATCGTCTAAAGGTCCTGAGTTTGATTTACTTTCTCCCGATCAAAAAAAGCAATTACTCAAAACTCCTTTAAAAATATCTTCGGAGAATAACCGTATGGGCTATCGACTTGTAGATTTAATCCCTAATAAATTTTCCTCCATGCTCACTTCAGGAGTTTTACCAGGAACCGTACAATTAACGCCATCTGGAAAACTAATTATTTTAATGAAAGACTGTCAAGTTACCGGTGGCTATCCGCGAATATTACA
>JBELHR010000069.1:0-4086 GCA_042091275.1 Flavobacteriaceae bacterium | reverse complement strand
GGAAAAAAAGGAAAAACACAAGTAACCTATAACAGCCTTATGGGTGTTCAATCCGTGACTATTAAACCAGAATTTTTAGATTCATACAATTATGCATTATTGATGAATGAAAAATTTCAAAATGCAGAAGGAGCGAATTTTGACCCAAGATATACCCCTGATCAATTAGAGATGATCAGAACAGGATCTAACCTAGATTTATTTGCCAATACTGATTGGGCGTCTGAAGTACTGCAGAGTGCAATGATGATCAATCACAACTTTGCATTTTCGGGAGGAAAAGATAAATTCGATTACCGTCTTTCCCTAGGATATCAGGATCAAAACTCTGTTGTTCGATCAAAGTTTAGAACAAAACGATACAACATGAGTTTTAACCTGAACTCTCAAATGACCGACTGGTTAAAGCTGAACACAGTAACCAATGCCTATTGGAAACGTAATGAAGGCCCAACGGGAGGACAAAATGCCTTTTCAGGTGACAATGGAATTATCTACTCTTTCCAAAGATCCGCTCCTACGATTCCTGTTTACTATAGTAACGGTGAATATGGACATGCAGATGGCGCATTTGATAACTCCAATGGTTCATTCCAAACTCAAAACCCAATTAGAAAAGGATTTAACGGAAACTTTGTGAGTGATTTTGTGAATATCAATTCACGTTTAGGGTTGACCTTCAAATTATCTCCAGACCTCTCTTTTGAAACAAGTGGAAGTATTACGCTTGGATTCTTAAACAGCTCTGACTTTAGACCTACCTTTGAATTGAAAGATTTCAATGGTGATATCTTGAATTCCAATCAACAGAACAGCCTAAGTAACTATGCTAGTTTTAATTATACGTTGTTAAATGAGAATATCTTGCGATATAAGAAAACTATCAATGATGCTCATAATGTGGGAGTTTTAGTAGGACACTCAGTTCGTTACGCTAGAACTGACGACTTTGGAGGATCTTTAGCCGGATTCCCTACCGACAACCTAGAAGAATTTAATAGTGGGGGTGTGATAGATCCTACTGTATATGGAGGGGCTTCAGAAATCTCCTCACAATCTATCTTTGGAAGATTAAGCTATGGATATAAAGGAAAATATTTAGCTGAATTCAATTTACGTAGAGATGGATCCTCGAAGTTTGGTCCTAGCAATAGATATGGTACCTTCCCGTCAGCATCTGCAGGATGGCGTATTTCTGAAGAAGACTTCATGAGCGATATCGACTTTATCTCTAACTTAAAAATCCGTGGAAGCTGGGGAATCAGTGGAAATGATAGAATTAATAACTTTATTTTCTCTCAAAACTACAATCCTAATCTAGATTATGTTGTTGGAGATGACAATACCGTAGTTGGAGTTGCTCAAACGAGCTTAGCAAATCCAGACATTCGTTGGGAAAAAACAACACAACTTGATATTGGATTAGACATGAGTTTATTCAATAATAAAATAGAGTTCATTGCAGATTACTTTAAGCGTGAAAGTGAAGATATTTTATACAATCGTTTCCCAATACCAAGCACACTAGGAATCAGTGCTCTTGGGGCAAGAAACTCAGCTTCTATGGTCAATGAAGGACTAGAATTAGGATTCAACTTCAGAGAAAATTTTGGTGATTTACGTCTCACTTTTGGTGCAAACATGACCAAATTCTTAAACAACGAAGTAACAGGATTAGGTGACGGAGGAGAGGAAACCATTACAGGGACAAATATTATTAGAGTTGGTGCTCCTTATAGATCTTACTTTGGATATGTTGCAGAAGGAATATTTCAAACGCAAGAAGAGGTAGACAATGCCCCTAAGCAATTTAACAACAACATAACAGGACCAGGAGACATCCGTTATGCAGACATCTCTGGCCCTGAGGGAATTCCTGATGGAATCGTTAATGCAGACGATAGAACCATCATTGGAAACCGAAACCCAGACATCCTAATAAACTTTAACGGATCATTCGAATACAACGGTTTGGATTTTAATTACTTATTCCAAGGAGTTAGTGGTGTAGATCGTTTACTAATGGGGAATGGAAACTTACCAATGGTAGATGACCGCTCAAATGTATTAAGCTTTTGGACGAATCGTTGGACCTCAGAAAATCCTAGTACATCATTACCAAGACTTGGTGGTCAAAATAACAACGTGGTATCATCTTTTTATATAAAAAATACTTCATACTTGCGTTTAAAGAACATTGAACTCGGATATTCACTACCTAAAAAAGCCATTGAAAAAGTGAATATTGACAAATTGCGTCTTTTTGTAGGAGGGCAAAATTTAGCCACCTTTACAAGCCTAGACTTTTTTGACCCAGAAGGTGGAAATGGACAACAAAGTAATCGAAACGTGCCTTTGTATAAAACAATAACTTTTGGACTAAACATCAAATTTTAAAAAAAATGAAAAAAACAGTTATATTATTCGTACTAATATTCATTACCCTAGGTTGTAGTGACAACTTTTTAGAAAGAGCATCAGAGACAGCTATTGCAGAAGAAAATTTTTGGAAAAGTGAAAGCGACGCCTATCTTGCCTTAAACGGTGTCTACGATGTCCTTCAATCTGGAATACTATATAGAGGAGCATTAAATGCTACTCAAGGATACCCTGCCTATGATTGTTTAAGTGACAACGCCTATAATCAGTTTGAATGGGAAGGCCCAGGTAAATTCATGGAAGGAACTTTATTAAGTAATCATGTTTTTTTTAGAAATCATTGGAATGCCAGTTATAGAGCAATCAATCGTGTGAACGCCGTGATTCAAAACACTAAAGAAATCTCTCAAGACCTTGTACCTGAGGTGTCAAAAAATGATTTATTAGGACAAGCTTATTTTTTGAGAGCCCTCTTTTATTTCAATCTATCTGTATATTTTGAAGATGTTCCGTTAATTACAGAACCTCAGATATTGGAGGAGGCATATGTAGCGAAAAACAGTTATGGTGAAATTTATGCTCAAGTAGCAGAAGATCTAAAAAAAGCAGTTACCCTGCTTCCTAACGACAGACCAGGGAATCAATTTGGTTATGCTACAAAAGGAGCTGCCTTGGGATTATTTGCTAGAGTACAATTATACAATAAAGAATACAGTGGTGAACATGGGGTGTTAAACTTGACCCAACAAGCTATGGGGCTGAACTACAGTTTACATGATAATTATGCTAACTTATTTACTCCAGAATCAGAAACATCGGCAGAGATCGTATTTTCTGTTCGTTTCTTAAGAGGAGACGATAGTAATAACGGAGAAAAGTTTGCTGCAACTTATCCTAAAAACCCAAAGGCAGATTTACGTCCAATGAAAAATCTTGTTAGAGACTACTATATGACAAATGGACTTCCGATTACCGATCCAAATTCTGGATATGATAACGCCAATGAAAAAGCAAGCAGAGACCCTAGATTATTGGCTACTGTCTACTTCAATGGCGATCAATTTATGAGTGACCCTGATTACTTCTTTAGAAAGGGACAATCAAAAACAGGATATGCACTTCGCAAATACATCAGAAATGGACCCGACGCTGAAGGAAATCCTCCTGCCGATTTTGGATCACAAGATTTTTATATCGTACGCTATGCTGATGTATTGTTAATGCGAGCTGAAGCTATGGCTGAAACAGGTGATGTCACTGGTGCTGCAAGCATGGTAGATATGGTTCGTCAACGTGTAAACATGCCAAAGGTTGACGAGGTAGAGGGTGCTAACGGACCTGTTTCTGCATCAGAAATGGTTGAAATCGTGCGTCATGAGCGTAGAGTAGAATTGGCCATGGAAGGTCTCCGTTTTATGGATATCAAAAGATGGGGAATTGTAGAAGAAGCATTCCAACGATCACAGGCAGATAACGCTAGAAGTTATGCACCAGCTTACAATGGAAAATCCTCTGAAGTATTCCCTATTCCACAAGCGGAATTAGATGTAAACAAAAATCTTGTACAACATCCGGCTTGGCAATAATTACAATTAATTGAGATAAAAATGTCATAAAACGACAGGAATTAATAGAATTATTTGAGTTATTTGAGAAATTATTATTTTCCTGTAGGTCCTAGTATTTTGGCTGATAACCCCGATTTTA
>JBELHR010000068.1:2596-4106 GCA_042091275.1 Flavobacteriaceae bacterium | reverse complement strand
AATACACTGATTTTCGAGGCTCTAAAAAAGAACAAAAAAGCCTCCGTACTGCTGAATGACAAGAGTCTTCGTACACTTATATTCACTCCCGATGCCGCTCGATCTCTAGCTTTGATCGGAAATACTCTAGATACTTTTGGAGAGGTTTGGCACCTGCCTTGTGACGACAATCGACTCAGTTACCAGATGTTCATTCAAGAGGTTTCCAAACAATTAAAAAGGCCAATACCTTATCGGATATTGACCTCTTTTATTTTAAAAATAAGCGCTCTATTTAATTCTAATATCAAAGAAACCTTGGAGCTAGTGCCTCGATACAAAAATGACAATATTTTTGTATCCAAAAAGTTTAAGAATAGATTTCCCCAGTTTCAAATTACTGGCTACGCGAACGGCATAAAGCAAATTATCGCAGACTACAGATTAGAGTAACTCTTTGTCTTACTTTGAGCTAACTAATTGATACCCCCTTGGTTTCTCCGAATCGATTATCATTATTTTACCTTTGGACTCCTTTAAGATTTGTTTTAAATCCACTTTTTGAATCGCTTGATTTTTGTATGTTTTGTAATAATATGCTCCGTTTTTGGTATCAGCAGCAGAGGTCCAGACGGTATAGTCCGTAAAAACCTGTTCATTTGTCTCTTGTCTTACTGCTCCCTTTGGAATATCAAACGCATTCAAAATATGAAAGGCTCTAAAAACACCTTCCTCAGCATCTTTGCTTGGTAGTGCCGTATTTATAAAAGCAGTGGCTCTCACAAATCTTGATGGGGAAGTGAAATCTCCTGGTAGTCCCAACATTCCTGTTCCTTCTCCTAGAGCAGTAAATTTGTCGTCGTTTAAGCTAAACCCTTTAGAATTGTCTGGTGTTAGATTGACATAATTCCTCAAATTTGTCATATGCCAGTCGTAGGTCGGATTGTTGCAAATTGTATTGACGGTGTTTTCATAAACCTGAAGTCCTGAAGCGGTATATTCGATAACAACTGATCTTCCAGATTTATCTGTAACAGCATAGTGAAACGGCGCTTCTCCTTGTATATCTTCAATAAAACTACCTACGACAGTAATTTTTTTAAGTCCCTCAATAACCTCATCAACAGTTGCAAAACTTCCCAAAACATAATTTCCTAATTCTTCGCTAGAGACTGCTCTGGACTGATTCTCATCTGTTAACGGGTCGTATTTTGCAAAGCCACTAAAATAGAAGCATCCTAGATATAAACCAGCTTCATTTATGCCGTCAACCACTATGTTTTTCTCAACTGCGTTCATTCCGGCAAAACCATATTTAGCTTTCATTTTATATCCTTCTTTTCCCTCTACAGAACTCAAAAAACTGATTGAAGTTCCTTTTGGAATCACTAATATTTTAGACCTTATATCAAATCCAAATTCCATTGTTCTCGCAGGGATTGCAACCCCGTTTTCTGTTCTAATAATGATTCCTGTACACGCAAAACTGTATTGAATACACAAAAAATAAGTTGCAAATAGTACCGCTGTA
>JBELHR010000068.1:0-2496 GCA_042091275.1 Flavobacteriaceae bacterium | reverse complement strand
TATTCTACCGACTTATCCGATCCTGCATCTGTAGAAAAAACTGCCGATCAAATCGTAGCTGAACAGGGCGTTCCTGATATTGTAATAAACAGCGCTGGGTCCGGAGAATGGCTCTCTTTTAATGAAGCAGATATTTATCATTATCGGGATACTATTAACTCCCCTTACCTAGCTACAGCTCTGAGTTGTAAAGCCTTTTACGATCGGATGAAATCCAGGGGTTGTGGACATTTTATAATAATCAATTCTGCCGCAGCCTATTACTCGTATCCAGGTGCAACAGGATATATTCCTGCCAGATGGGCCATGATGGGCTTTGCAAAATCCATGCAAGCAGACCTCTATCCCACTGACTTCAAGGTCTCCCTCATAACTTTTGGAAAAGTGGACTCACCCTATTTTTCAAATAATAAAAGAAGTGAAAATCGCATCCCTAAAATTTCGGACTGGTTGCTGCCAACAATGACTTTAGAGCAAACCACAAAAGTTATAATGAAGGTTATAAAATCTCAAAAAAAGAGCGTAAACAAACCAAATATGTTGCGTGTGTTAGTTTTTCTAAATAGACTATTCCCTCAATCTTTTTCTTGGTTGTTACGGATTACCGGATTCAAAGAAGAATAAAGGTTTTAAAAAAAACTTGTTAAAATGCTGATAATTTGTACCTTAAATTAAAAAAAGAGCCATGAAAAAATTAGTAGCAGAATTTATTGGAACCCTCTGGTTAGTCCTTGGAGGTTGTGGAAGTGCCGTTTTAGCCGCGGCCTATCCAGATTTGGGAATCGGTTTTGTCGGTGTCTCCATAGCTTTTGGTTTAACCGTATTGACCATGGCATATGCTATCGGGCATATCTCTGGATGTCATTTAAATCCAGCTGTATCCATTGGACTATGGGCCGGTGGAAGGTTTGATAAAAAAGATTTGCTTCCTTATATCGGTGCACAAGTTTTGGGAGGAATAGCCGGAGCAGCTATTTTATATATAATCGCAAGCGGAAAAGCTGGTTTTGAGCTCGGTGGATTTGCAGCAAATGGTTACGCTGAGCACTCCCCAGGAGGATATAATCTTCTAGCAGCACTATCTACAGAATTTGTGATGACCTTTATGTTTTTGATTATAATACTCGGCGCTACACACGAAAAAGCTCCAAAAGGTTTTGCGGGAATTGCTATTGGTTTGGGACTTACCCTAATTCATTTAATAAGCATCCCTGTCACAAACACCTCCGTAAATCCAGCGAGGAGTACAAGTCAAGCGATATTTGTAGGTGACTGGGCAATCGATCAACTTTGGCTATTCTGGCTCGCACCAATAGCGGGAGCTATGGTTGCAGGTGTTGTTTATAAATATATGTCCCCTTCAGAAGGAAGTTAAGAATCTAACTTCAATTTTATTGCCTTAGCTGTATCTACCATTGTTTTTTCCAGTGGTATCGGCTTCCAGTTGAACGTATTCATAGTACTTTCCACATTGCCGTTAAATACATTACCAACAAACGGCAACATCGCCTTGATTTCACTGCTGAAATTTGACATGAATTTTATTAAAAAAACAGGAGCCTGTTTAGATTTTGACTTTTCGAAACCATTTGACTTTAAAATTTCACTTAATTCCAAAAACGTATGAGGCTTTTCACTTGCAACAATAAAGCGTTTTCCAACTGCTTTTTCGTTTGTCAAAGCCGCTACATGCAACTCTGCTATATCTCGCACGTCAGAAATATTGATGGCAGCAAATGGTAACATTGGAACTTTTCCTTGAATCATGTTTTTGACCATTGCCATAGATTCTCCGGATAGATTTCCCGTTAGCGAAGGACCGTAAACAGCACCTGGATTGATAACAACAAGTTCGAGCTTTTCTGTTCCCTCTTGTGAATTAATGAAATCCCAAGCAGCCTTTTCGGCAAGTGTTTTACTTTTTAGATATGGTGTGGCGTATTTAGCATTTGTATTGGTCCAAGAGTTTTGGTCAATGTCTACAGAACCATTTGCATCTCCGAGCATGGCCACCATAGACGAGGTAAGAACTACTCTTTTGATTCCTGCATGTTTTGCTGCTTTCAGAGCTCTCATAGTTCCTTCAACAGCTGGTCGAATCATTTTATTTTCGTCCTTAGGTACATTATTAAAAAATGGTGAAGCCACGTGAAGAACAAAATCGCAGTCCTTCATTGCCTCATCCCAACCGCTATCCTCGAGAAGGTTTAGTTCACAAAACTCTAGATTCTCTTTGGATTCTTTAATATGAGAAAGCCCTTTCACAACCTCTTCTGTTTTAGAAAGGTTTCTAACCGAGCCTTTCACCTGATATCCTTTTTTCAACAATTCCGCAGCACAATGCTGACCTACATAACCAGATACTCCCGTAACTAAGACTTTTTTCATGATGATAGATTTTCTCTAAAAATAAATAATTAAGCGTTTTCAAAATTGAAAAGAAAAAAAAATAACAGCTCTTTAACTTTTCTAAAATTCTTAACTTTAAGAATCCAA
>JBELHR010000067.1:0-4231 GCA_042091275.1 Flavobacteriaceae bacterium | reverse complement strand
AGACCAAAAAAAAGCGATTCCTCTCGGAATCGCTTTTACTTAAAATTTTTCTAAGTCTAGAAAAAAGAAACTACACCAGAGTTGATGTCGTACATCCCTCCAACGATTTTGATTTCTCCATTACTTTCCATTTCTGCCAACACTTCGCTGTCAGATTTGATTTTAGCAATAGTCAGTTCTACATTTTTCTTAGCGACATCATTTACGAAGTCAATATTGGAAGAATTTCTTTGACTAGCCTCCTGAGGTTCAGAAACCGCGTTAACCGCTGGTTTTATCTTGTCTAACATTCCTGTTAGCTTTCCTAGTTTAGCGTCGTCACATGCTCCTTTTACAGCTCCACATGCGGTATGTCCAAGAACAACCACAAGTTTAGTTCCTGCTAATTTACATGCGAATTCCATACTTCCTAAAATATCGTCATTCACGAAGTTTCCAGCTATTCTCGCACTGAAAATATCGCCAATTCCTTGGTCGAAAATAAGTTCAGAAGAAACCCTTGAGTCAATACAGCTAAGAACTGTAGCAAAGGGATACTGTCCTTTACTTGTGTCGTGAACTTGCTCGACTAAGTTTCTATCGGATTTTAGATTGTTTTGAAATCTCTTATTCCCTTCAATCAAGGTTTCAAGAGATTTAGCAGGAGTCATAGTAGCCTGCGTTTCTTTTGTATGTGCTTTCATGTTGTTTGAGTTTAAGTTTATTAAGCTGTTTTTGGTCTTAGTTTAAAGAATTCTATATAACTCGGTGGGTTTTCTACAATTCCTCTTTCTGAAATAATTTTGATATCAATACTCCTCTCTTTGGCTTTTAGGGCAAAATCTTCGAGTATTTCAACAATATCATTGTCTAGATATCTCGTTTTTCTGACGTCCAATTCTAATAGAGATTCAGATGGAAGAGAATCTAATTCTTTTAAAATAGCACCTTTGTTGATAAAGGTAACCTCCTCTGCAAGAGTCATTTTTATTTTGTGTTTCCCGTCGCTTTTGTCTTCAATATGTAAGAAGTGAGAGTTTTGGTAACTCTTGATAAGAATTACAATAATTCCAACTGCTAGACCAAGAGATATTCCTACTAAAAGATCTGTAAAGACAATTCCCGCTACTGTTACTACAAAAGGTAAAAATTGCTTCCATCCCATTTTATACATTTGAACAAATAATGCAGGTTTCGCTAACTTATATCCTACGATAAAAAGGATTGCAGCCAAAACAGATAAGGGAACGTTGTTTATTAGTTTTGGGATTAAAATTACTGCCGATAGCAATAGAACACCGTGAATAATTGCGGATAGTTTTGTTCTTCCTCCAGATTGGATGTTTGCAGAACTTCGAACAATAACCTGAGTAATTGGAAGTCCACCTATCATTCCTGAAATTATATTTCCTGTTCCTTGAGCTAGTAATTCTCTATTAGTTGGAGTAACGTTTTTATGCGGATCTAATTTATCTGTAGCCTCAACGCACAATAAGGTTTCTAAACTTGCCACAAGTGCAATGGTAAAGGCAACTACCCATACTTCAGAGTTAGAAATTGCTGAAAAGTTTGGAAAGCTAAACTGACCCAAGAAGGAATCAATACTATCTGGAATTGGCACGCTAACCATAAGATTAGAATTAATACCTAAGCTTTCGTTTGACTTTGTCAACATAAAATATACAATCCCCATAACCACTGCGACAAGAGGTCCTTGAATCAAAGTGAAAATTTTGTGTTTTTTGGATAAAACTTCGCTCCAAAGAAGTAAAATTCCCATTCCCATAAAACCTACAATCGTTGAGCCTATGCTAATATGGCTTAGAGAGCTTAGAAAACCACCATCTCCATCGGATTGGAAAAGTCCATTATCAAGATCTGCATCGAAACCGAAAAAATGTGGAATTTGTTTTAGGATAATGATGATACCAATACCGGTCAACATTCCTTTAATAACAGAGGATGGGAAGTAGTATCCAATAACTCCTGCCTTTAGAGCTCCAAAGATTAATTGGATAACTCCTCCTAAAACAACAGCAACCAAAAAGTTTTCGTAACCTCCTAAACTACCTATTGCGGTCAATACAATTGCTGCAAGTCCTGCTGCAGGTCCACTAACACCTATTTTTGATCCACTTAGGGATCCGACTACTATACCTCCAATTATACCGGCTATTAATCCTGAAAATAATGGGGCTCCACTGGCTAATGCAATTCCTAAACATAAAGGTAATGCAACGAAAAACACGACAATACTTGCCGGTAAATCACTTTTAATATATTTAAACATGTTTTGTAATTTGTGCTTAGTTCTAAAACTAATATTCTATAAAATTCTTTAGAGGCCTATCTGGGCCATGTATTCCTATGAAAATAGTGAATCTGGTGGAGGGGAGAGGATGTTTAGACAAGGAACAGGATAGTTCTTGTCAAAATGCATCAAGCTTTCCTCTGGATATTGATAGGTAGAATGGAAAGATTCTAGGTGTTGATCTGAGAATAAAATCTCAATATCCAAAAGCTTTTCATTTACATTTTCTTCTTCGTTTGATTTGGAGGACAAGTGAATTTGTTCCCCATTGTCATCTGTAAAAGCGAGTACAGAAGGCAATGCCGAAAGAGCCAAAAAAAGTAGAGTCAGAAATATGGAAAGACTTTTAATCACCTATTAAATTTGAAATACAAATATATAATTGTAGCAGAAACTCTCTGCCATAGAATTGTTAAACTTTGAACACAATTCTTTCAACAGTCAAAGATAAGGAAGAACATTTTATTATATTGTTTTTCAGTATATTTAAATCTAAAAACACCAACCATGAGAGCCAAATATATACCCTTTTTAGTTTTTCAATTTTGCTTTTTTCTTTCTTTTGGTCAAAAGAAGGTTCCTAAATCAAAGAAATTGATTGTCAACTCCATCGATTCACATACAGAAAATTTGATCAAAATTAGCGACTCAATTTGGTCTCTTGCTGAGACCGCCTTGTTGGAAGTCGAATCCTCCGAAATTCTGGCGGGTTATGCCGAGAGACAGGGTTTTAAAGTGGAGAGAGGTGTAGCTGGTATGCCTACTGCTTTTGTCGCTACTTATGGCTCTGGGAGTCCAGTGATTAGTGTTTTAGGAGAATTTGATGCTCTTCCTGGGATTTCTCAAAAGGCACAACCCACCAAAGCAGCCCTCAAAGAGGGTGCAGCAGGTCACGGTTGTGGACACAACTTATTTGGTGCGGGGAGCTTGGGAGCTGCAATTGCCATAAAAGAAATGATTGCAGCTGGAAAAATAGAGGGTACAATCAAGTTTTTTGGAACCCCTTCTGAAGAAAAGTATTTTGGAAAAATTTGGATGGTAAAGGCAGGATTATGGGATGATGTAGATGTAAATATTAGCTGGCATCCTGCGGCAGAAACTAAAGCAGACGTACAAAGTTCTTTGGCTCTTGTAGATTTTAAAATTGAATTTTTTGGTCAAGCTGCTCACGCTGCAGGGGATCCTTGGAATGGTCGAAGTGCTTCGGATGCCTTGGAGCTATATACCACTGGAATTAATTATTATAGAGAGCATGTAAAACCAACGGTAAGAATGCATTATCACATTCAGGATGGAGGTCAAGTGGTCAATGTAGTTCCAGATTACGCAAGACTTTGGATGCGTGTAAGGGATACCAAACGAGAGGGGATGATGCCGGTTTATGAAAGGGCTATGGAGATGGCAGAAGGAGCTGCAATTATGGCGAATGTAGATTATAAAGTCTCTTTAATTTCAGGTATTTATGAGGTTCTTGTAAATAGAACAGGAGGTGCTATCATGCAGGAGAATTTGGAGCTTCTCGGACCAATAACCTATACCGATGAGGAAGTAAAGTTCGCAAAAAAAATTCAAGAGGTCACTTTCAAGCCACAATTAGGTTTAGACAGCAGTATAAAGCCATTATTAGAAACTAAGGACAATCCAGGAGGTGGGTCGACAGATGTTGGGGATGTGAGTTGGAATGTTGCCAACATCAATCTAGGAGTGGTTACAGCTCCTATTGATACTCCTTGGCATAGCTGGGCTGTCGTCGCATGCGGGGGAATGAGTATTGGTCACAAAGGAATGATTTATGCTTCCAAAGCCATGGCCTTTACTATGCTAGATCTCTATCAGAATCCCAAAGATGTGCAAGCTGTTAAACAAGAGTACCTCGATAGAAAGGGCTCTGTTGTTTATCAAGCTATTGTGCCTGAAGGACCACCACCGTTAGATGATGTT
>JBELHR010000027.1:17204-26615 GCA_042091275.1 Flavobacteriaceae bacterium | reverse complement strand
AACTAGTGGAGCTGATCCTACGAATTCAGCGAATCAAGATAATATTACTCCGAGCCTAGCTATTACACGAGGGAATGGAGGTGAAATTTATAATGCTGTTTCTGAGAGTGCAGCAGAAAAGGGAGTGAGTCCCGCAGGAACTCGATGGGCTATTGGAAGTATTTCAAACATACAGAATCTAAGTTTTTCTAGCTTTAGAAATACAATAAGACCACAAGACGTGGTTGGTGAGGACTTGGTACTACATATTACACAAGAAGACGTTTACCTGAGCGTAAAGTTTTTAAGTTGGGAAGGAAATCAAAATGGAGGAGCTTTCTCCTACGAACGATCGACGGAAGACTAATAACCGTATCGAAACTGCCTAATCCTAAGCACAACTTTCGCAATTTCCTTGAATCAGTAATTGGGAAGCTAAGACCTTTTTGTTAGGTATCTCAGGGATTTTGACCTCAATATGTAAGCACTCTACTTTTCCGCAAGTAAAGCACTGAAAATGGGGATGTACATCAAAATGCCCATGCGATGAACAATCTCTGCACTTGGCATACCACTTAATTCCATTTGACCCCAAGAATGAATGTAAAACACCATCGTCTTCTAATCTATCTAAGGCCCTATAAACGGTGGTCTTGTTAATACGATCACTTAAACGCTTAATTAAATCAATAGCCGAAATAGCTCCGGAATCATGCGTGAACTCGTTTAGAAGAGCATCAATTGACTTTGTTTTTCTAATTGTTCCCATGCTACAAATTTATTACAACTAAGGTGCATTAACAAATCTTATTCTTACCTTTGCAACTAAGTTGCGTTAAGTTACAAGATTTATGAAATTATCCATACAGAATTCAGATACTATAGGAGCGTTTTCCACGAGTTTGTGCGCCCTGCACTGTGTTGCTACTCCGTTTTTATTTATTGCCCAAGCTCAATATGCCAATCAGTTTGATTCCGCTCAAGTTTTCTGGAGTTCTCTTGATTATCTATTCTTGTTGATTTCTTTTTTCGCGGTTTATCAGTCCACCAAAAAAACTACTGGCCGCTATATAAAGCCTCTATTTTGGTTGAGTTGGTTCAGTCTATTTGCCCTTATTATGAATGAGAAACTAGAGTTATTTCACTTGCCAGAAACACTAACCTATATTTCCGCTTTCTCTCTTGTTGCTATTCATCTCTACAACCGAAAGTACTGCCGATGTGACTCGGATTCCTGTTGCGCCGATACTAAAATTTAATGTACTTTAGTCAGAGAACATTTTCTTTGATTAACTTATGACTAAAAATTTAAATCTCCTCAAAATGCGACTTTCTGGTTGCGTTGGGATATTAGGTGGAATACTATTGTTTTGTGGAGACATGCTTCTTTACTACGATCCAGTGAGTGTTGATTTTAGACAAAATATGGCACATGCCTCAGACTTACGAATAATCGCAAGTGGGGTTTGTGCTCTTTTTGCGGCTTGGTTTTATACCTTAGGTACCCTTCAAATTTACATGGCTTTTAAACCTTCAAAACCCTTTTATAGAAATTTAGTAGTGCTCTGTTTTGGTGGAATATTTATAGCGTTTGGAATCGTCCATGCTGCCTATACAGCTATTGCTGCAACTGCAAAACTTTCTCTAGAAAACAATCTCGACTTAAACAGTGCCGTCGCACTCTCAGTTCGAGTAAATGACATTTTAAGGCTATTTGTTTATCCGATATTTGGATTACTATCTCTCTTTTTTATTCGACAAGTTTGGATCCAAAAAACACTTTATCCGCGATGGATTATTGTTTTTTTTCCTCTACTTCTCTTCTTGCTAGAGGGAGTAATCACGGACCATGTGCCCAAGGGTCTTTTTGTAATCGTCCAAGGAGGCTATCTAAACTTAATTTTAATTGTCTTTTTTACAGCTTCGACCATAGCTCTGTGGAATCCCATTAAATCGGATGAAAATATAAATTATGAAAAAACTAATTAGTTCTGAATCTGAATTTGAAAAGAACATTGCCTACTCTAGGGCTGTTGTAAAAGGAAACTGGATTTTTGTATCGGGAACTACAGGATTTAACTACGAAAACAATACCATAGAAGACGATATCGTTTCTCAAACAGAGCAATGTTTCAAAAATATTTCCGAAGCACTGGCAAAAGCAGACTCCAAATTAGAGGATGTTGTTAGGGTTACCTATATATTAAAAGATGCCTCAGAGTTTGAAAAATGCTGGCCAACTTTGCGTCAATACTTTGGGGATATTAGACCTTCCGCCACTATGTTTGCCGCAGATCTAGCAGATTCAAAAATGAAAATTGAGATTCAAGTCACCGCCTTAAAAGACTGATAACTAAGTAGTCCTAAAATTTCATTATCTTAGTGACACCCTATAAGCCTCCACTAAATTTTAATGATTTTTATTATGAAAAAAAGCAACTCAATTCTTTTAGTGGCAGTCCTTACTGTACTATTAATCTCCTGCCAAACTAACAAAAAAAAGGAAGTAAATTCAGAAAAAACACAAGTCACATCAGCAGAAAACTCAGGAATACTTGTGACCCAAGATAATTTTGCAGCTGCCTATAGTAATATGAGAATGGCCGCAATTGCGAAATCTGCAGGTGGGGTAAATACGTTTCAACTGATGACTAGACCAAGTAGCGACCCCGCTAAACAATTCGTAGTTAGAATGAATAGAGACACGCCTTATTCTGGTGCAGTAATTGATATTTCCGAAGGAGATGCTTATGTCACGGTACCTGAGACAAAGCGTTATGCATCCCTCCAAATTGTAGACGAAAATCAAGAAACGCAACCTATGATTTACGGACCTGGACGTCATAAAATATCAGGTAAAACAGACTATGTTTTTGTGATTTTACGCACTCTAGATGGAGATATCAGAAAAGATGCGACGATTGAAGCCGTTAGCAGTAAACCTTTCCCTGCAAAAAAATGGAATATGGCTTCCTTTTTAAAATGGGAGAAAATAGGTAATGAAGCATTTAGTAAAGGTTACGATCAATCCAAAGCGTTTGGTAGTCCCGAATCCGGACAAACCCCATATATGAATTTTGTAGGAGCCGCAGGCGGTTGGGGTGGAGCAATGGTTCAAGATAACGTTTATCAAACCAGTATCTATTATTCAGACGAGGGGTGCTATCAAACTACTTTCCCAAATCCAGAAGACAAATATTTTTGGTCAGCGACCGTGTATAATGGTGATGGTAGAATGTTTAACGATATCGCAAATATTTCAAGTGAATTAGATCCCCAAATCAATAAAGATGGAACTATAACGGTTCGCTTCGGTTGTGATGGACAAGCGAATAATATTCCAATTAGAGAGGGTAACACTACCGGAAAATGGAATGTGCTATTTCGTCATTATGGTCCAAGTCAAGCGGTTTTGGAAGATCGAAAAGGTTATGACCCAACTACCACAATTATACCTTCAAAGTAGTACGGATTTGTTTTTTTATGCAAACCAGGAATCTGCGTTTCGATTTGAAAATTTGTTATAACTTGAGGGTTCAAAAATCAATATGACAAACAAAACGTTTTTCAAAAGCCGCAAAGACCCTCTTTTCAGTATTTCTATTATAGGAATAGCTTGTTTTTTGATTGGAATAGATGTTTACAGTATCATTCTTTACCAGGACATGAGTCTGGTCAAGGCGCTGTCGCTCAGTATTTCACTTGTCGTTGCTGGATTAATATTGTGGATGTATTTCCAAACGAATTACAGCCTGTCAAAAGAAGATGGAATAAGTTATAAATGTGGTCCTCTCAAAGGAAAAATAGAATTAAATCGGATTCGGGAAATCACAAAAGGAAAAACTCTGTGGGTAGGTTTAAAACCGGCTACATCCAGAAAGGGTTTAATCGTAAAATATGATAAATACGAGGAAATTTATATCAGTCCTAAGACCAACGAATCTTTTATTCAAAAGCTCTTAGAGCTGGACAATACTATCAAAATAGAACTCTAATTACATGGAGATTTCTGAAATTTTTAAAAATCTTTCTTTTTCCGAAGAAGAGTATGCTCGTTTGGATACTGTCTTTGAAAAGCTTCACCTAAACAAAGGAAGCTCTCTCCTAAAAACAGGAGATCCAGTAGAATACCAATACTTTATTGCTCAAGGTTGTTTGAGAACTTTCTATTTGGACAAATCAGCCAAGGAGCACACGGTTCAATTTGCTGTTCAAGACTGGTGGATAAGCGATTATACGGCATTTTTTAGCAATTCAAAAGCGACGCTAAATATTGAATGTCTTCAAGACTCTCAGGTATTTAAAGTCTCTCGATCAAATCTAGAAGAGCTATTTATTCAAATTCCCAGACTAGAAACCTTTTTTCGCAAAAAACTAGAAGGAGCTTTTTCCAGCTTTCAAAAAAGAATTCTCGCCAACCTCTCCCAGTCCGCCAAGGAGCGCTATCTGGATTTTGTCGCCAGTTATCCAAACATAGAACAGAGTGTAAAAAACTATCATATTGCCTCCTATCTAGGAGTGACAACGGAAACACTAAGTAGAATACGAAGAGAAATTAGCTCCAAGTAATTTCTTATCCTAGGTCAATTTCTCAAGATCTACTTTGGAGTATTTTTGTTATCTATTCTAAAATGAAAAAACAGAACCATGAAAAATGTATTATTTGTATTGACTAGTCACGAAGATCTAGGAAACACAGGAGAAAAAACAGGATTTTGGATTGAAGAATTCGCAGCACCATTCTATATTCTAAAGGATAAAGGCATAAATGTTGTTTTGGCAAGTCCAAAGGGAGGCCAACCTCCTATCGATCCTAAAAGTGCAGGAGAAGATTTTCAAACCCCAGCAACTATTCGATTCAACGAAGACAGAAATACGCAAAATATTCTTTCTCAAACTATCGCATTAGCCGATGTGAATCAGGAGGATTACGACGCGGTGTTTTATCCTGGAGGACACGGTCCTTTGTGGGATTTAGCAGAAGACAAAAACTCTATTGCTCTGATTGAGGCTTTTTACAATAACAACAAACCAGTCGCGGCGGTATGCCATGCACCAGGAGTATTTAAAAACACCAAAAACGAGGACGGGACTCCACTTGTGAAAGGAAAAAAAGTCACTGGATTTACCAACACAGAGGAAGATGCCGTTCAACTAACAGATATCGTTCCGTTTTTAGTGGAAGATATGCTAAAAAACAATGGAGGAATCTACTCCAAAAAAGAAGACTGGAATCCATACGCTGTGGAGGATGGAAACTTGATTACTGGTCAAAACCCCGCTTCATCAGAATTAGTTGCAGAAATTTTGCTTAAGCATCTTTCGATAAATTAATCGCTGTTTCGATAAGGGCTAAATGAGAATAAGCTTGAGGGAAATTACCCAATAAGCGTTTCGTTTTAAAATCGATATCCTCGCTAAATAGACCCAAGTGATTGCTGTAAGTCAACAATTTTTCAAATTGGCTTACAGCTTTTTCTTTCTCTCCTATTTTGTACAAACTATTGATATACCAAAAAGTGCATATGGTAAAGGAAGAGGAAGGTAAACCAAAATCATCTTGGTTTTTGTATCTGTACAGCAGCCCATCGTTAGAAAGCTCTTTTCCTATTGCTTTTACGGTGCTTATATATTTTGGATCCTTTGCCGAGATAAAACCATAAGACTCCATAAGTAATACGGAGGCATCCAAATCATCTGTCCCATAGGCTTGGGTAAAAGCCTGAGCCGAATCACTCCAAGCATGGTCCAATATATCGCGACGAATACGGTCCTCTAACAAAGACCAACGTTCCAATTTATTTGATTTCCCCAGTATTTTAGCAACTTTTATGGCCTTGTCCACTGCAGTCCAACAAAGCACTTTAGAAAAGGTGAAATGTTGGTTTTCAGATCGGAACTCCCAAATTCCTTTATCCGGTTCCTGCCAATGTTTCTCTACTACCCAAACAATTCCTTTGGTTATACTCCAAAGCTCTTCTCCATTTTCAATATCGTCACCAAAATTCACTAACAATTGATGAATCATATCCATCAAAATACCATAAATATCATTTTGTTTCTGCTCAAATGCCGCATTACCAATTCGAACTGGTTTGGAACCTTCATATCCCGATAAATGTTCCAAAAACCCCTCTTCCAGGTGTTTTTCTCCATTAATACCGTACATGATTTGGAGTTTTTCATCCTTATCGGGAATCAAATTAATGATAAACTTCAAATAACGCTTGGCAATATTTTCATGCCCTAGTTGAGAGATAACCTTTATCACCATAGAGGCATCCCTAATCCAGCAAAATCGATAATCCCAATTGCGCACCTCACCAATAGTCTCTGGAAGAGATGTCGTCGCCGCTGCCAAAATAGCACCAGTCTTGTCATAACTGAGAAGCTTTAAGGTCATTGCGCTTCGTCCAATTTCTCGGTTATACTTTGGATAAGTGGAAGTTCTTTCCATCCAATCTCTCCAATACACTTTTGTCCTCTCGTATTCTAGTTTTACCAATGGCAACGTTGGATCTTTTAGCTTTTCGTTATAGCTAAGCACAAAGAAACAATCCTCTGACAGAACGATCTCGCTACCGTCCACTATTGCTTTTTTATTCAAGTCAGAATAGAGAAACAAAGAGTCAAAAGCTTCATTATTCGTTAAACTAACCACAAAATCCTTCTTTATATAGGTCTTGGTTTCTCCCTTTGCATATTCTAATTTAGGATTATAGCGGATTTTAAATCTCGGGCTACCGGACACATATTTGATATACCTTATAACCTCTGGGGGACTAAAACGCTCTCCATTTCGCTTTCTATATCTCGGCATAAAATCGTGAATCTCAAAAACGTTTTCCCCTTTGGAAAAAACAGTTACCAAAACGACAGTATTATCGAGATAATATTGATTTGATTCATATGCGCTCTCCAAATCAAAGCCAAAAGACCCTCCTATTTCAGAGTCTAAAAGCTTAGCGAACACAGAGGGAGAGTCAAACTGAGGCAGACAACACCAATCCAAGGATCCGTCGCTTGAAATTAGGGCACCACTTCTGCAGTTACCAATAAATCCAAAATCTAAATTATTGCTCAAAACCTATAAATTTAAAGTGGATAACGCGTTTAATTTCACTAAATTAACACAAAGATTTTTATTGCCCAAAATTGTATTATGAATAAAACGATTATTGTCTCCAACAGACTCCCCCTCCAAGTTTCTATAGAGGAAAACAAACTAGAAATAACACCTAGCGTAGGAGGTTTAGCTACTGGAATGAAGTCTGTACACAAAGAAGGAAACGGCATATGGGTCGGGTGGTCCGGAGTGGTTGAGGAAGAATTAAACAGCGACCTTTCCTCACGTGTGGAGCAGGCAATCAAAAAAGAAAAATGTGTTTCGGTTCCCTTGAACAAATCCGAAATTGAACTTTATTACGAGGGGTTTAGCAATAGAGCCCTGTGGCCTTTGTTTCACTATTTCATGGAGTATACGGATTTTGAAAAAAGAGAATGGGAAGTCTACGAGTCCGTAAATCAGAAATTTGCAGATGTTGTCTTGGCCAACCTCAACGACGGAGACACAGTTTGGGTTCACGACTATCAACTCCTTTTACTTCCGGCTTTAATCAAAGAAAAACAACCGAATACAACGGTAGGTTTCTTTTTGCACATCCCCTTTCCTTCTTATGAAATATTTAGGACCTTCCCTTGGAGAAAACAGATTTTAAAAGGGATGTTGGGAGCGGATCTCTTGGGATTTCACACCTACGATTACGAAAGACACTTTTTGAGTTCTGTCCAGAGAATCTTGCGTTTGGACGTGAATTTTAATCAAATAATATATCGGGACAGAACAATTAAAGTAGACTCCTTCCCAATGGGGATTGATTATAAAAAATACTCTCAAGCAGCGAAAGAT
Source organism: Flavobacteriaceae bacterium (assembly GCA_042091275.1). GTDB lineage: Bacteria > Bacteroidota > Bacteroidia > Flavobacteriales > Flavobacteriaceae > JBELHR01. Next base: position 18,727 of record JBELHR010000027.1, on the reverse strand, counting down.
CACTTTAATGGATCTAAAGTAAAGTCCGAGCTATTCAAAAAACTCGAAGAGCACGCTAGCGAGGGTAAAAAATTAATCCTATCCATCGATAGAATGGACTATACAAAGGGAATCCCAAATCGAATTAAAGCATTCGAGTATTTTTTGGAAAAATACCCTGAGTTTAAGGAAAAAGTCCGTCTGGTTATGCTCGCAGTGCCCTCAAGGTCAAACGTTCCCCAGTACCAAAAACTAAAGAGAGAGACAGATGAATTAGTAGGGCGAATCAATGGAAAATATGCCACCGTTAGTTGGACTCCTATTTGGTACTTTTATCGTTCTCTTCCTTTCGACGATCTTATCGACTTGTATATTTCTTCGGATGTTGCTCTTATAACCCCGATTAGAGACGGAATGAATTTAGTTGCTAAAGAATATGTCGCAACGAGGACGAATAAAGATGGTGTTTTAATTTTGAGTGAAATGGCGGGAGCCTCTCAGGAGATGAATGAATCCATACTTATCAATCCAAATAATTTTGAGGATTTTGCGGATAGCCTCAAGACTGCGATTGAAATGCCTCTAAAAGAACAACAAGTGAGAATGAAGTTTCTTCAAAAAAGGCTGAAGCGCTACGATGTAGAAAAATGGGCCAAGGAATTTTTAGAATCCCTCAATTCTACAAACACTTTAAAAGACGAAGCTGTTGTTCAAAAACTTGATACTGACCTGGAGAAATATATCGCTCAAGAATTTCATGAGAAAACAAATAAACTTCTGCTCTTGGATTACGACGGAACTCTTGTTGGTTTCAAAGATAATCCTCAAGATGCTGAACCTGACGAAAAACTATTCGCTCTTTTGGATGGACTCAACCAACGAAGCGATACAAAGGTCGTGTTGATCAGCGGAAGAGATCGAGAAACTTTTGAAAAATGGTTTGGTGATAAAAATTATACTTTGGTCACCGATCACGGAGTTTGGCTTCGCGAAAATAAAAAATGGCTCGCTTTGGAACGCCTCAAAATAGACTGGATGGATAATATTAGACCGATTTTGGAGACTTTTGTCGATCGTACCCCAGGAACATTTATCGAGACAAAAAACTATTCTCTCGCTTGGCACTACAGAACAGCCGATCCAGAATTGGCAAAAATCAGAACAATGGAACTAAATACGGTTCTAACGAGTATGGTGGCTAATAATAATTTGTCTATCTTAAAGGGAAATAAGGTGATTGAAATCAAAAGTAGTAATGTGAGTAAAGGAAGAGCAACTAGCCGTCTCCTCATGCAAGAAAAATATGATTTCGTAGCTGTAATTGGGGACGATTGGACCGATGAGTATATGTTTGAAGAGTCTCCGCACTGGGCATATACCATTAAGGTTGGTCACGCCAAAACAAAAGCAAAATATCAAATTAAGGACCCTTCGAAAGTTCGGGAGTTTTTGGAAAAACTCATCTAGTTTAATTTGTAGGCAAGTGGAATGTTTTTCTATTAGTCCCTGAATTTCCTTATCTTTAAGAAGCCTCCTTACCAAAA
>JBELHR010000027.1:0-17104 GCA_042091275.1 Flavobacteriaceae bacterium | reverse complement strand
TGTTTTTCTATTAGTCCCTGAATTTCCTTATCTTTAAGAAGCCTCCTTACCAAAAAGAGCTTAACAGTTCTTTTCTATCGACAGAATATTAATCTAAAAACGAAGTAAATGAAAATCAGATTTCTTTTTTTCGGTTTGGGGATACTTACATTAGTTTGGGCCTGTGAATCGAGTGACAATTCAGCTAGTTCCCCTCAAGACTCTTTAGAGGGAATTCAATCAAAATACAAAACAGATGTTCCCGATTATGTCTTGACACCTAACAAAGTGGAAACTCGAATTGGAACCCTTGAATTCTTTGACGGTATACCTACCGAAGAAACAGCAGAAATGGTATACGATAATTTAGATTTTATTCGAGGGGTTGAGTCCTTCCTTCAAGGTATTCCTGCTACATCAATGGAAGGCCTCAGAGCAGGGATGGAATCCATAGGAGCATACAATTCAAATCAAGTGCCAATATTTGACAATTTGATGGACAGCAAACCTATTTTCTTAACTGGAAATACGAGTACGGTATATGCGGTTCCTTTTCTAAATCTGAAAAAAGATGGCCCAACCGTAGTAGAGATTCCTGCTGGAGCCGGTCCAGGAACTGTTAACGATGCCTATTTTAGATTTATAATCGACATGGGAGCTCCTGGTCCTGACAGAGGAAAAGGAGGTAAATACTTAATTCTACCTCCCGATTACACAGGGGATTTGGAAGGTCCTATCGGAGGAAAGGTTCAAGTTGTCAACGGAGAAAGCTATTTTGTGGTCAAATCCACAAGTTATGTAAATTGGGTTGCGCTACGAGGTTTTCTTGTGGATGGCAAAGCAGATGCCGCCAATAAAATGTGGAAAGAAGGATTAAAAATATATCCTTTATCCCAAGCAGACAATCCTCCAAAAATGGAATTCATAAGCTGTTCTGGTAAGGCCTTTAATACCGTTCACGCAAATAATTATAAGTTTTACGAGGAACTAAACGACGTTATTCAAAGAGAGCCATTGGATTTATTAGATCCAGAAATAAGGGGCTTATTTTCGTCCATCGGAATAGAGAAAGGCAAGCCCTTTAATCCAGATGAGCGCATGAAGAAAACCCTTACTGAAGCCGTAGCTGTGGCAAATGCAACTGCACGAGCTACCTTGTGGCAAGAGAGAAATAAAGAGGAGTTTTTGTATGAAAATAGTTTTTGGAAAAGAGGGTATCCAGGAAATAATTACCTCTTTTTAAAGGATGAAGGTGTCGGAGGAAGAAACCTAGATGCGCGTTCCATGTTTTACTATTTTGCTACGGTAAATACTCCGATGATGGCAATCGAATTAATCGGTGCGGGGTCTCAATATGCCTGGGGATATCTCGATACCAACGGAGCCTTTTTGGATGGGTCTAAAACCTATAAGGTCAATATACCCAAAGATCCTCCTGCTCTAAAATTTTGGTCTATGTGCGTATACGATCCTCAAACAAGATCCATGCTCCAAACCGACCAAACATTTCCTAGCAAGCAAAGTCAAAGAGACGCTCTTATCAAAAACGAAGATGGATCCATTGACCTTTATTACGGGCCGTCTGCACCAGAAGGCATGGAAGCTAACTGGACCCAAACTGTTCCGGGAAAAGGATGGTTCGTGGTTCTAAGACTTTACAGCCCGGAGGAGGCGTGGTTTAAGAAGACTTGGAGGCCAGGAGAAATAGAATTGGTAAAATAATTTTGAAAAAGTTTATATTTGTGATGGGGGCCTTCTGCCCTCATCTTTTTTTTGAAATGTCATGAAAACCAAGCTATACCTTTTATCAAATCTAATTTTTTGGATCGCTTTTGGACAAAACCTATTCAGTCAAAACATACCGCAATTAAGCGATCAAGAATTCAGAAATATTATCGTACAACACAAGGAGTTTGTCAGTATTCCTAATCTTCCTAGCAATAAAGATTTAATGTTGGAAAACATCAACTGGGTTGCACAAAAGTATGAGGAGCTAGACTTTAAAACCGAACTGCTCCCCTCCTCGACTTTACCAATCCTTTTTGTCGAAAAAGAATATGACCCGTCTCTAAAAACAATTTTGTTTTATTTTCATATTGATGGGCAACCTGTAAATGCCGACGCATGGAGCCAGGACGACCCTTTTGTTCCTGTTCTCAAAGAGAATCGAGAGGGGGAATCTTGGGAGAAAATAGACTGGACAAACATCCAAGGAGATATAGATATGGATTGGAGAATTTTTGCAAGAGCTGCTGCAGATGACAAAGCACCAATTCTAATGTTTTTATCTGCGATAAGACTTCTAAAGGAAAATGGACAGTCGCCAAAATTTAATATCAAGGTTATATTTGATCCGGAAGAAGAATATTCTTCTACAGCCCTCCTGAGCACATTGGAAACCTATAAATCCCGATATGCCTCAGACTTTTTTGTGGTCATGGATGGTCCTGCACACAATTCCAATAGGCCTACCGTCACCTTCGGTTGCCGAGGAATCGTAACTTGTTCCATAACCACCTACGGAGCCAAACTCCCGCAACACAGTGGTCATTATGGAAACTACGCTCCCAACCCCGTTTTTGCCTTATCTAATATTCTTTCCAACATGAAAGACGAAGAAGGCAATGTTCTGATAGATGGATATTACGATGGAATTGAGATAAATCGAGAAACGCAACGTCTTTTAGAGTCGGTGCCTTATGATAGAGATAATTTAAATAAATCCTTGGGGATTTCAGAATCCGAAAAAGTTGGCAACACCTATCAAGAGTCCTTACAGTATCCAACCTTAAATATTCGTCAAATTGGAACCTCCTGGAAGGGAGAAGGCCTAAAAACTGTTATTCCTGAATACGCCAGGGCAGATATCGATGTAAGATTGGTCCCGGAGACCAAAGGAAAAGATCAAATAGAAAAGATCAAAAAACATATTGAAAGTGAAGGATACTATGTGATTGATCGCGAACCAACGGACCAAGAAAGACAGAATCATAAAAAAATAGTCAAATTCGTGAGTTCCGAGAGCATGGATGCCTTTAGAACAGATCCGGACTCCAACTTCGGTCAGAAAATACGAGCATCCTTGAAAACGGCTTTTGACAGAGATCCAGTGGCAATACGATTAATGGGAGGAACTGTTCCAATCGTACCTTTGATAAATGAATTAAACGTACCAACGGTAATTATTCCAATGGTGAATATGGACAACAACCAACACAGTCCCAACGAAAACATAAGAATTGGGAATATTCACCAAGGCATTAACATCTGTTTAACTCTTTTGGATTCGAGTTTTTAGCCAAATCAAAAATAAATCTCTATTTTTGCTCTTTATAGAAAATTTGAAAGTGAAATTCAAAACTCCATTTGGCAAAACCCTTGGCGCAATACTGCTTTTTATAGCATTGTTGTCCCCTTCTGCCGTAGAGCTTTATCACTCCTTTGAATGCCATAAGCACATCGCTTGTGACGAAGATATTACCCACCTGCACGAAGCGCCTTCCCAATGTGATTTGTGTAGTGAGTATTCCATTACTTATAATTTTGACTTAGTCGATATTCTCAGTATTGCAATCCCAAAGAATCTATATCAAGAAGAAGAAAACACTCGTTTTTTTCACTATTCATCTATAAAAACTACCCACGCACAACTTCGCGCACCACCTGTTCTTTCCTAGTAATTTGAAAGAGTAGTTTTTGTGTTAATTAAGAAGTTTTATGCGTTTTACCGTACTATTTATATTGCTTTTGAGCAGTATTCCATGTCTATCACAAAATTGTGATAACAGTTTATCTGGAACCCTTTCCGATCTCCACGATGGTTCCCTGCTAATCGGAGCTACGCTAGTTATAGCAGATACTGATCGAGCAGTCACAACAGATTTTGATGGTAGGTTTACGTTCAAAAACCTCTGTGAACAGAGCTATAATATTCAAATTTCCCACCCCTCTTGTACTACAAAAGTTGTTTTAGTCAAGGTAAAAGGAGCTACTGTTAAGAACTTCAAACTAGAACATCACCTCGAAGAATTGAATCAAGTTATAGTGGATGGAAAAACCATAGACATTCAGACCAATACCATTTTAGAAAATTCCATTTCAACAGCTGAGTTGGAAAAATACAGCAGTGCAACAATTGGAGATGCTCTAAACAGTATTAGTGGTGTATCTTCTCTAAACACAGGAAACGCAATTGTCAAGCCTATGATAAACGGTCTTCACAGTAGTCGAGTGGTTATTATCAACAACGGCGTTAGGATGGAGGATCAAGAATGGGGTTCAGAACACGCACCCAATCTCGATGTTAACGCTTTAGGAAACCTAACCCTTATCAAAGGTGCTGGCGCCTTACAATACGGAGGCGACGCCGTGGGAGGTGTTATAGTAGCAGAGACCGCAAAAGTGCCGGTAGAAGACAACTTGTTCGGAAAAACTCTTTTGACCGGAGCTACTAACGGACGCGGAGGGACAGTCACAACTGAACTTACCAAAAGCTATGAAAGTGGTTGGTACGCAAAGGGACAAGGAAGTTTAAAGCGCTTTGGTGATTTTGAAGCTCCAGACTATGTTCTGAGTAATACTGGAGTCTTTGAGCGCAATGCTTCATTTCAATTAGGCTTAAACAAATTTAATTCTGGATTTGAAGCATATTACTCTATCTACAAAAATGAAATTGGTATTTTGAGAGCTTCACACCTCGGTGGAGCCCAAGATCAAGTAAACGCCATCAATAGTGATGTCCCTCTAGTTATCCGAGACTTTACCTACGATATCAATGCGCCTAAACAAGATGTAACGCATAATCTAGCCAGAATAAAGGCGTTTAAAAGATATGATGGCTTGGGTAAATTGAGTTTGCAATACGACTTTCAAAGAAACAATCGATTAGAATACGATATTAGACGAGGGGATGATAAATACAAAGCCTCTATTGACCTGCGATTAGATACGCATACTTTTTTGTTGGATATCGATAGTGAGATATACGATATGATCAACCTGAAGTACGGTGTAAACGGAAGTTTTCAAAACAATTTTGCAAATCCAGAGACAGGGGTTCGCAGACTTATTCCGGATTACGACAAATTCGACGCTGGAATATATCTAGTTGCGGATTACGCGGTGAACGATCAGTTACTCCTCGAAGCTGGAGGAAGATTTGATTACACCTATATGAATGCATTCAAATATTACAGAACTTCCTTTTGGGAATTGAGGAATTACGACGAATTGTATCCAGACATCGTAGTTGAGGAATTAGCAAATCAAGTATTGACTAACCCTCAATTAAATTTTTATAACGGTTCAGCAACATTTGGTGCCAATTACAATTTTGATAAAGGGTTTAATTTACTGCTTAATTTATCCATTGCCTCCAGAGCTCCCAACCCTTCAGAATTGTTTAGCGAAGGTCTTCACCACTCAGCCTCTAGAATTGAATATGGAGATTTGAGCTTCAAATCAGAGGTTGGAAATAAAGTCGCCTTGGCACTTCAAAGAGACAATCCTGTTTTTTCATTCTCGATAAATCCTTACCTGAACAAAATCAATAATTTTATCGTTATTGAGCCTACAAGTGTTCAACAAACCATTCGTGGAAATTTCCAAGTTTGGGAGTACCGCCAGACCGATGCACAATTAATAGGAGTCGATTTGGATGCCTCCCTCGCTTTTATGCGAAACTTTGTATTAAACAGTCAATTGGCTTATGTAAGAGGTACGGATCTATCACGAGATGAACCCTTAATAAACATGCCCCCCTTAAATATTAAAAATGAGCTTGTCTACAGAAATTTTGACTTTAAAAACTTAAGGCTCTCTATTGAAAGTCAATATTTCGCAAAACAAGGACGATATCCAGACAATAACTTTGAAATATATATTCCAGAGACTCAAACGGAGGAATTGGTAGACATTAGTACACCTCCTGATGCTTATCACCTTCTGAACTTTTCGTCGAGTATCGACTTTAATATCAACACAAAATCAACCTTAACCCTAGGTCTAATGGTAACAAACGTCCTAGATAAATCTTATAGAAATTACTTGAATCGACTGCGATATTATGCGGATGATTTAGGTAGAAACGTATTATTAAACCTGAAAATCAATTATTAATTATTTAAATCAAAACAAAATGAAAAATTTTAAACTTTTAGCAAGTGTATTGTTTCTTTCTCTAACTGTTTTCTCATGTTCAGATGATCCAGAACCAGTAAATGAAGAAGAGGTAATCACAACAATGACCGTAACTCTTTCTGCTAGTAATGCTAGCTCAGTAGAATTAAAGTATCAGGATTTGGACGGAGATGGTCCAAACGCCCCAGTAATAACAGTTTCTGGTGATTTAGCTAGTGAGACTGTTTATAGCGGAAGTATTGTTCTTTTAAACGAGACCGAATCTCCTGCAGAAAACATTACAGAAGAAGTGGAAGAGGAAGGCGATGAACACCAATTTTTCTACACTGTTGGATCTGGATTAGACGCAGCAGTAGAATATGGAAATTTTGATGCAGATCTAAATCCATTGGGTACTGAGTTCTTGTTGTCAACTGGAGCTGCAGGATCAGGATCATTAACGTTTACTTTGCGTCACGAGCCTAAAAAACCAAATGACGGAACTTTAAGTGACGCTGGTGGAGAGACAGATATTTCAGCTTCATTCAATCTTACAGTAGCTGAATAAGAATTGACTTAGTTTTTTGACAAAAGCCCTCAACAACTATGTTGAGGGCTTTTTTTTGTTTTAAAATGATTAGCTTGTACACATGAAAACACACTTTCTACCACTGTTTTTAGTATTAATCATCTCCTGCAATTCAGAATCTAATAGCCCTTTAACAGGTCAAGAGCCTATAGTTATTGCGCACAGAGGTGCCTCGGGATATTTGCCCGAACACACCTTAGAAGCCTATCAAAAAGCAATAGATATGGGTGCAGATTTTATCGAGCCTGATCTCGTAATGACCAAGGACAGTATTCTTGTCGTTCGTCATGAGCCCATGCTCTCGGGAACTACAAATGTGGCAGATATCGAAACTTTTGCCTCGAGAAAAAGAACTAGGATAGTTGACGGCCAAAGCATAGAAGATTGGTTCGTATGTGATTTTTCATTAGCTGAGCTCCAGCAACTAAAAGCAATCCAGTCTTTTCCAGACAGACCTCAGGAGTTTAATGCCTTATTTTCTATTCCAACATTTTCAGAGGTAATTAAACTGGCCAAAACAGCCTCTATAAAGCAAAATCGTATTATTGGTATTTATCCCGAAACTAAACATCCTAGTTTTCACAAAAACCTCGGACTAGATATAAGCCAGAGTTTATTGGACGTATTAGAAAGTGAAAACTGGAATCACAAAGATTCTCCTGTCTATATTCAATCCTTTGAAGTCTCGAACTTACAATATATTCGCTGTTCATCATCGGTTAAAACCATACAACTTCTCAGCTGTTCAGACATCTCTGAAAATGGGGAGTTGATTTTCGAAACCTCTCCTGGTACTATGATTTCCGAGGGGAAACCCTATGACTGGTACTTACTGGAAGACTCCCGAGACTACAGCTATTTTATCGGTAGTGAGGGGTTAGAATTTATAAAAACCTACGCAGATGGTATAGGAGTTTGGAAGCCCTTTGTTCTTAGTACAGCTAAGAGCGGGCTTAAAACAAAATCCACTGGCTTAGTGCAAAGAGCCCACGAAAAAGACCTACTCGTCCATGTATACACTTTTAGAAGCGAAACTAAGAAAGACTATCAAACCTATTTTAATCTTGGAATAGACGGTGTTTTTACGGACTTCACCGATATTGCAATCCATGCTAAGATGGAGGTTCTTAGAGAGCAAGAGTGATTTGAAAATACTTGGAATTTTTGTATTTTTAAGAGATGCAAGAGGAAGTAGACGATAGAATTTTAGATACGCTGATCTTAGGAGGTGGACAGGCAGGAACTTCCGTAGCCTATTTCCTAAAAAGAACTGATTTAGATTATCTAATACTAGACGACAAACGAGAAGCTGGTGGTTCGTGGCTGCATACTTGGGATAGTCTGCGCTTGTTTTCCCCGAGTAAGTATAGTTCCTTATCCGGCTGGCAAATGCCTGCTAGTGCAGAGGAATATCCGAGTAAAGAAGATTTTCTAAACTATCTTCGCAAATATCAAAAGAGATATAATTTTCCGGTTTTGAGAGATACCATTGTATCTGAGGTCTATAAAAAAGACGACGTTTTTCATATTCATACCAGCAAAGGAATTTTTCGATCCAAGTCTGTTATTAGTGCAACTGGCACCGCTCAATCTCCTTTTATCCCTAACTATAAAAATGACTTCCTCTATCGCGGAACACAAATACATTCCGTAGACTATGTCAACAGCGAAAAGCTGAGAAACAAAAGAGTTTTAGTAGTTGGTGGAGGTAACTCTGGTGCACAAATTCTAGCGGAAGTTTCGAAAGTGGCAAATACAAAATGGGTTACACTTAATCCTCCTGTATTCCTGCCAAAGCACATAGACGGGAGGTATCTCTTTCTCAAAGCAAATGATCTATATCTAGGAGAGAAAACAAGTCCCGAGGACAAGGATATATCTTTGAGTAATATCGTTCAAGTACAAAGCGTTCGCGAAGGCCTTCAGAGAGAGGTTTTCGAGGACTTTAGACCTTTTAAAGAGTTTTATGAAAACGGAGTGATATGGGGAGATGGCAGCAAAGAGGAATTCGACGCCGTAATCTGGTGTACTGGGTTTAAAGCCAACCTCAAACACCTAAAAACACTAGATATTGTCTCAAACAACAAAATCCTAACCGACCACACCCGTTCTATTCGCTCACCGGGTCTTTGGTTAGTGGGCTATGGCAATTGGACAGGATACGCCTCGGCCACAATTTACGGTGTTGGAAAAACTGCAAAACGCACTGTAGAGGAAATAAAGGAATATTTAAATAATACTTGATTCAAAGGAGTCTTTTATAAAGTTTTCTATTACATTTACCGCTTATGAATCAACCGATTATTATTAATGCTATTATCGAGGCCGTGATTATTATTCACAGCTGAATTGATGGTATAAAAAATATAAACTTAAACCATCCCGAAGGATGGTTTTTTTTTGCGTAAAAATTACAGATATGGATATAAATCTAAAGGTTTCAATGGAGGAAGTAAGAAAAACAGCACTACTTCTTAAAGAGGTGGTTCTAAAAACTCCCCTGCAAAAAAATCAATACTTATCGGATAAGTATGAGGCAAATATCGTGTTCAAAAGAGAGGATTTGCAAGAGGTTAGATCCTATAAAATAAGAGGAGCTTACAACAAAATCTCTTCCTTATCAGAGGAAGAAATCAAAAGAGGCGTAGTATGCGCAAGTGCGGGAAATCACGCCCAAGGTGTTGCCTACTCCTGTCAATCTAAACAAATTTCAGGGGTGATTTTTATGCCTAAGCCAACACCAAAACAAAAAATCGAACAAGTCAGAATGTTTGGAGGAGATTGTGTTGAAATTATTTTGACTGGCGATACCTTTGACGATGCCTCCAAGAGCGCCTTGGAGTTTTGTAAAGAGAATAACATGGCTTTTGTACATCCTTTTCACGATTTAAAAGTAATTGAGGGACAAGCAACAATAGCATTAGAGATTCTAGAACAGACCAAGACAGAAATTGATTACCTATTCCTTCCTGTTGGAGGAGGAGGACTAGCTGCAGGTGTATCGAGTGTTTTTAAAAAGCTATCGCCCCAAACTAAAATCATTGGAGTCGAACCAGAAGGTGCTCCCTCTATGTCTACCTCCATAAATCTGGGAATAAATACTAGAATTGAAAACATAGATAAGTTTGTAGATGGTGCATCCGTTCAAGAAGTAGGAGATCTAAATTTTGATATTTGTAAAGGTAATTTAGATTCTATGGTGACGGTTCACGAAGGGAAGGTCTGTCAAACCATACTCGATTTATACAATAAAAACGCTATTGTGGTAGAACCTGCTGGAGCACTTACAACAGCTGTTCTCGACAAATTCCACCGGGAGATAAAAGGTAAAAATGTGGTCTGTCTCCTAAGCGGGTCAAATAATGATATCACACGAACGGAGGAAATAAAAGAGCGTGCCTTATTGCACTCTGGCCACAAACACTATTTTATCGTTCGATTTCCTCAGCGAGCAGGGGCTTTACGGGAGTTTTTAAATGAAATTTTGGGTCCAAATGACGATATTACTCACTTTGAGTATTCCAAAAAGAACAATAGAAATTCGGGACCGGCTGTCGTAGGATTGGAGCTCAAGAATCCTGAAGACATCTCTAATTTGATTGACAGAATGAAGGTTAAAAACTTCTTTGGAGAATACCTCAACAACAAACCCGATCTATTTCAGATGTTGATTTAGTATCTAGTTAGGGAATTGTATCTTTGACATAGCTTTTCGTCTTTTCGAAAGAGCTATTAAAAGATGATAAAGAATCAAAAAGAAGTTTTAGAGAAACTCGGTATTTCAGGGTTAAACCCCATGCAAAAAGAGGTTTTAGCAGCATCAAAAGACTGCGACAATATAACGCTTCTCTCTCCCACGGGCTCTGGAAAGACCCTTGCGTTTATTTTACCCTTATTAGAAAGAATTGACCCTAAGGTTCGAAATACCCAAGCCTTGATTTTGGTTCCTTCACGAGAATTGGCACTGCAAATAGAACAAGTTATTCGTCAAATTGGAACAGGCTATAAGATAAATGCTCTTTATGGAGGAAGATCCGTCACCAAGGACAAAGAAGATCTCCTTAGCCCTCCTGTAATTGTCGTTGGAACTCCGGGCAGAATTGCCGATCACATTAGAAATAAGCGGCTGAGTACTTCCGACCTAGAACAACTCGTCTTGGATGAGTTTGACAAGTCTCTTGAAATAGGTTTTGAAAATGACTTGACTTTTATAATCCACCAATTAGACCACCTTCGCTATCGAACGCTGACTTCAGCGACCACAGACCAACAAATACCCATGTTTGTAGGGCATGAAAATGAACTGGAAATCAATTATTTAGACAAGAACAGTAAGTCCAAGCTAAAAACCGTTATGGTCGAAGCCCCTCAAACTGGAAAGCTGCAAGTTCTTCAGGAATTAATTCAACAAAATAGCCCTAAAAACGGCATTGTGTTTTGCAACTTTAGAGACAGCATTCAAGTGTTAAGCTCTTTTTTAGAAAAAAACAAGATTCCTCACAGTTGCTTCTATGGAGGTATGGAGCAAAAGGATAGAGAGCGAGCTCTAATCAAGTTTAGAAATGGGAGTACTTCTATTCTTCTAGCCACAGATCTCGCTGCTCGTGGAATAGACATCCCTGAGTTAAAATATATAATTCATTTTGAGCTTCCCCTAAAAATAGAGGAGTTTACCCATCGAAATGGAAGAACAGCTCGTGTAGATAAATCTGGAATTGCCTATGTTCTAAAGGCAAAAACTAAAGCTCTACCCGATTTTATGCCAGAGCTCGATCGCGTAAAAGTCCAGGGAGGCAAAATTCTAAAACCGACCTATTACAGTACACTATTCCTATCTGGTGGAAGAAAGGATAAAATTTCAAAAGGAGATATTGCTGGAATGTTTTTTAAACAGGGTAATCTATCAAAAGATGAACTCGGAACGATAGAGTTAAAGTCAGACTGCGCATTTGTTGCAGTTCCCAGAACCAAAACCAAAAGCCTAATTACCAAACTAAATAACTCTAAGCTCAAAAAGCGAAAAATACGACTCTACGAGATTTAGAAATTGTAAAAATGAATTCTTATCTTAGAGGAACACCTAATTAACAAGTTTATGAAATGGCAAGGTAAAAGAAGGAGTTCCAACGTAGAAGACCGCCGCGGACAATCTGTACGAGGTGGTGGAGGTGGAATTAATCCGGCTCTTTTAATTCCTCTAGTTCGCTTTCTTTTTTCCAAAAAAGGACTAATTGTCTTAGGGGTATTTATTGGTTTTTTTTGGCTAACTGGAACCAATCCTCTCGATTTTATAAGTCAATTTACAGGACAGAACCCCATTGCATCAGGAACAGCAACCCAATCCTATGAAAGTTCTAGTAAAGAAGATGAATTAGCCCTTTTTAGCGAAGTTATTTTAGCTAGTACCGAAGACGTTTGGTCTCAAATTATACCAAATTACAGAGAACCTATTTTGGTTTTATTTTCAAATTCTATTAAGTCTGCATGTGGTTTGGCCTCAAGTGCAACAGGACCTTTTTATTGCCCTGCGGATGAAAAGCTATATATAGATTTGAGTTTTTTTAACGATCTCGAATACAAACTAAATGCCCCAGGTGATTTTGCTCAAGCCTATGTAATAGCGCACGAAGTTGGACATCATATTCAAAAAATCATGGGAATTACAGATCAAATGGATCAGATGAGAAATACAATGAGTAAAAAAGAATACAACACCTATTCTGTCCGGCTAGAGCTTCAAGCAGATTTTCTAGCAGGCGTTTGGGCGCATTATTCTCAAAGAGATTTAGATTGGCTAGATGTTGGAGAATTAGATGAAGCTCTCAATGCTGCAAATGCTATTGGAGACGATCGCCTTCAAAGAAATGCGACAGGTCACGTAGTACCGGACTCCTTTACACACGGAACCTCTGCACAAAGAATGAGGTGGTTTAAAAAAGGCTTTGATTCGGGAGATCTGAATCAAGGAGATACTTTTAATGCAAATCCCTTATAAAGCACTTAAAATTGTAATTATTTAAACAAATATTCGACAACTATAAAACTGAAAAATCATGGAAAACTCAATGATAATTTTACAAATCGGCATAGCCTTATCCGTCCTATATGTTTGGGTATTTAGGTTTCATAATGTTATAAAAGAGTTTAAACAATTCGGGCTAAATGACATAACAAGAAATCTAGTTGGAGCCTCAAAAAACTCCCTCGCAACGCTTTTGGTTGCGGGAATTTGGTTTCCTTCACTGGTTTTTGGTTCATCAATTCTCATGGGTGTTTTTATGATTTCGGCTCAATATTTCCATTTTAAGGTAAATAATCCTTTCAAACAACGACTGCCATCACTAATTTTATTAATCGCTTGCGCAACTCTTGCGTATCTCTCAATTCAATAAACAAGTTTGACTCTAATCACTATTTTGACTTTGATATCCGGAATCTCATTTCTCGGATACGTTATTTTTTATTTTATCTCTCCCAATATGAAAGCCGAATTCAAACGGTTTGGATTAGAAAAACTCAGCCTATCTATAATCTTTTTGGAATTCATTGGGGGTCTCGGGCAGCTAGTGGGCTTAAAATATAATTTTTTATTAATAATATCTTCTCTTGGCCTCGCATTGCTCATGCTTTGCGGAACAATTGTGCGATTGAGGTTAAAAGACAGCCTTTGGATTTCCTTGCCAGCAATCTTTTATATGGTATTAAATTTCTATATTTTTTTTGGTGTACTGAGATAATTACTAAATTCATAGTCTCTAAGACCCCCTAAAATGAAAATACGTCATAACCCTGCCGAATTAAAAGGCTCCAAAAATCAGATTATCTATTACCTTATTCTAGGAATGGTATTTATTGTTTTTGATCTTCTTTTCGATTCCAATTATAAATTCTCTCCGGAACTTGTCTTTAATTCGACAGGAGCTGGTTTCGTTTTTATATCCTTGTTTTTTATTATTTATTATCAGTTTATAAGCAAAAAAGGTTACGCCGTATTGAAAAAAAATCTTCTTTCTAAGACGGGCTTATTCCAAAAAAAGATAGACCTCGAAGAAGTAACTAATGTGAGACGTTTTGCCGGTGATTATATTTTTAAGAGAGGTAAAACGGAACTTTTTGTTTTAGA
The DNA here is from genome assembly GCA_042091275.1 of Flavobacteriaceae bacterium. GTDB lineage: Bacteria > Bacteroidota > Bacteroidia > Flavobacteriales > Flavobacteriaceae > JBELHR01. Next base: position 3,296 of record JBELHR010000027.1, on the reverse strand, counting down.
CACCCAAAGATGCGATCCTAACGACATAAACCTTCTTATGCGAGAAATTGACAAAAGAGGGATTTCTTGGACTTGATTTACTCGCTGTTAAGCATCGAACTTTTCGCTTAATTCATCCACGACTTGGGCAATTTTTATATCTTTTGTCTCTTTGACCAATGAAGTGGCTGCTGCCATTCTCTCCTTACAATCCAATATAGAACAACGTTCACAGGTTACTCCAACATCTCTCTTTTTAATTTTTTCGTCATCCAAAAACTGAATTTTCCTCTTCAACTGCTTGTTTATCAGCAGCCCAACACTGATACTCCTATATTGCTTCTCTCTAAAGGGGTCGGCTGTCGCTGAGGAGAGAACCAAATATTGAGTTTTATCATCCGCGTAATTCGAAATTTGCAAATCAAACTGATGGGTTTTACCGTTTTGCTGAATATCCTCCAAGACCTTAAGAGATACCCATCGTCTGCAATAATGTTCATTGGATTGATTGGCACGAGGACTGTGATGGTGTGATAAATGGAGTTCTTTTTTCAAATGAAACCGCTCACTGCCTTCCCTGTGGGTAAAACGGAGAAAAAACAAGTTTCTTATATTAAAATCCTTAGGTAAAATATTGGTAAGTCGCTGATAGAAGGACTCTGGAGATGCATTATACGAATGCATTAAATTTAAAAACAGCTTCTCTTTAAAACTTTCCTTTTCAAAAATATCCGTTAACTGAAGAGCCAAACTAGACTTTGGGATAATTAGTGAACCTGCAAAATAGGAGGCATAAAAATTATTTAAAACCTGATCAAAACTGTTAAACTTAATCCAAGGAAAAGTAAATAATCGATCTGAAATTTTTAAGTAATTATACGCTATTTCCTTAGCGTAAATAAAAGTTCTCTGGGGCTCATCTATCGACTCTGCTATTAAAAGAGTTTTTGATTTGGGAGTGAGAACAGATCTGAGATTTTCCAGTTCACTGTAACGCATCAACTCTTTGTCATCGATAGTATACCCGTATTCTTCCACGAGAATTTCCTCTAAAACTTTAGAGCTCAGCACCATACTTTCATCCACTTGATAAGCTTTGACAAAACTCGTGACTGCCTCCTCTAATTCTTCAAAATAATTATTATTTGCCTCTTGAAAAGAACGGACAGAAGCCAAAAAGAAACTCTCTTTGCTAAAGTTATAATGCTGAGCAATTTCAATAATAGTACTTATAAAGGCATTTACTTTCGCGGGGGCATTCGAAACAATATCAATCAAATCACCTTCCTTAATCCCAAATAGTTCAAGAGGTATCTCTTTTAAAATCTTGGATTGCAACAGTTCTCCAATCGGAGCTAGATTTTTATCCAACTTTAGGGAGACCATTTGGTCATAGGGTATATCTAGTTTTTCTGAAAGAATCGCAATCTTATCAGGCTTAGGGTATTTTTTACCCTTTTCGATTTCATTTAAATACGATTTTGACAAACCCGAAAGCTTGGAAAGACCAAACAAAGAAAGGTCTCGATCGGTTCTAATTTGCTTTAGCTTTAAGCCAAAAATGAGTTTTATATAGTCCTGTTCCATAATAATGTTAGGTAAAGATAACAATTTTGCGAACGTATGAAAAAAGAATATTTTTCACATTTAGCGAACGTTCGCTTGTTTTTTTGATTTGTTTATTCTATTATTGTCCTGTAAATCAGTATAAAATGGAAAACACACTCTTAAAACAGCATCCAGTAACATTTGCCGACGAGGTAAAAAATTACTATCCAGAGATCTTAACAGACGAAGCCATGGACTTCCTAAAAGCGCTTCACGACAAATTCGATTCTTCTAGACTAGAGCTACTCACTGCTAGAGAAATTCAACAAAAACACTTCGACTCTGGTAATTTCCCGAAATTTCCTGAAGAAACGGAATCCATTCGGAATTCAGAATGGATCGCCTCTGCAATACCCGCGGATCTTCAAGATCGTCGAGTTGAAATTACAGGTCCTGTAGATCGAAAAATGATTATCAATGCCTTAAACTCGGGAGCCAAAACCTTTATGGCGGATTTGGAAGACAGCAACTCACCTACTTGGGCCAACAGTATGGAAGGACAACAAAACCTGCTCGATGCCAATAACAAAACAATCTCTTTGGTCGATTCCAAACGCGGAAAATCCTATGCTCTAAATTCAAAAACAGCGGTTTTGATTGTAAGACCTCGCGGTCTTCATTTAAACGAAAGGCATTTGCTGATTCAAGGCAAACAAGCCTCTGCGAGTCTTGTGGATTTTGGTCTATACGCCTTTCACAATGCTAAAATTTTAGCAGATCAAGGAACAGCTCCCTACTTCTATTTACCAAAACTGGAACACTACAAGGAGGCTAGATGGTGGAATGAGGTGTTTTCTTTTGCAGAGAGTTTTCTCAAACAGCCAATAGGAACTTTCAAAGCAACTGTTTTGGTAGAAACCATAACGGCGAGTTTTCAACTCGATGAAATTATCTACGAACTCAAAGATCATATCGTCGGACTAAATTGTGGACGATGGGATTATATTTTCTCGTATATCAAAAAGTTCAGAAACCACGATAACTTTATTTTACCTAATAGAGATCAGGTAACCATGACTTCTCCCTTTATGGAGGCCTATTCAAAGTTAGTTATTCAAAGATGTCACAAAAGAAACATTCTAGCCATAGGTGGTATGGCCGCTCAAATCCCTATTAAAAACAATCTAGAGGCAAATGCTATTGCCCTAGAAAAAGTCCGATTAGACAAGGAAAGAGAGGTCAAAAACGGCCACGATGGAACCTGGGTTGCTCACCCGGCTCTTGTAGAAGTAGCAAGGTCCGAGTTTGACAAACACATGAAGACTAAAAATCAAATAAACGTATTACTCAAAGACCTAGTTGTTTCTGAACGAGACCTAGTAGAACTTCCTCAGGGAAACATCACAGAATCTGGAATACGCAAGAATATAAACGTTGGAATTCTGTATATAGAAGCTTGGTTGAGAGGCTTTGGAGCGGTAGCTCTTTACAACCTTATGGAGGACGCTGCCACTGCAGAAATTTCGCGCTCACAAGTATGGCAATGGTTGAGAAACAATGCATTACTGGAGGACGGAAGAGTCTTCGACAGGAACTTGTATCTATCCATCTACAAGGATGAAGTACTTAAAATCAAAAATTCACAAAGTCAAAACAACTCTACAAACAATCAATTTGACAGAGCGTTTAAAATCTTTAATGAATTGGTTCAATCCGATGCCTTTGAAGAGTTTCTGACATTACCGGCATACAAATACATTTAAAAAAAA
>JBELHR010000066.1:0-4278 GCA_042091275.1 Flavobacteriaceae bacterium | reverse complement strand
ATTTGTCTACCTCATCGCCATAATGCCCAAACAAGCGGCCTTTGAGGAGTATATGGGAAAAAACTAAACCTTCCCTAAATTAAACCTATTGTAAAATACAAGGTCCAATAGTAAACCCCTAAAAGAAAACGGTTATGAATAATAAGATTTTTCTGACTATTGTACTTACAAGCCTTTTACTAGCGTGCACCGAGGACAAGGAGCTTATACCGGATAATACCCCACCTGTAGTAAGTCAAAATGCCACTTATGAAGTACTAGTGACAGAAGACCTAATCTACGGGGAAGGCCTCTCTCATGAAAGTCTCAATAGTCCAACTGCGACTACCTTGCCTTTGTATATGGATTCTTACGTGCCAGATAACAATTCTCAAAACAGACCGCTACTCGTGTTAATTCACGGAGGAGGTTTTACCGGAGGAACAAAACAACAGGAACCTCTTGTAGATATGGCAAATTACTATGCCGCAAGGGGCTTTGTGGTATTTTCTATAGATTATAGACTAAGGGGTAACAAAGGAACGATTCCACAAGAATGGATAGATGCTTCTTCGGATATTCCCGCGGAAAGTCTCGGTCAATTTTATGCAATATATCCTGCACATAGAGATGCCAAAGCTGCTTTGCGGTGGATAGTAGCCAATGCAGAAAATTACAATATAAACACAGATTATATAACCGTTGGAGGCGGTTCGGCTGGAGCGACAACATCCATAGGAGTTGGAGTATCTGATTTGGCGGATTATAAAGAAGAAATTACTACAAGCCAAGATCCAACCCTAGCATCTACAAACTATAGTCAAGCCTATGAAGTAAAAACAATTTTAGACTTTTGGGGCTCTGACAATTCCATCGAAATATTAGAATTAATCTATGGATACCAAAGGTTTGACCAAAACATTCCATCCATTTTTATTGCTCACGGGACAGAGGACACTACCGTTCCTTATTCAAACGCAGAAGATCTAAAAGCAATATACCAGGCCAATAATGCAGACTTCGTTTTTTATGCCTTAGAGGGCAGGGGTCACGGTGCTTGGGGAAGCACTCTCGATGGTAAAAGCTTATCCGATTTATCCTTTGCTTATGTTCTAGAGGTTCAAAATTTAATCGCAGAGTAAAAGCTTAGTTTGTTGTTTTTCGGGATAATCTTATATTGGGCGTCTATCTAAACCGTTGGCAAAAATTAGAACGAACAAAAAACTAAAAATCAAACAAACCAAAAACAACTAAATTTATTTATTATGAACAAACAATTATTATCTATTACATTATTTATGCTAGTACTTTTCAATTCATTTGGACAGGATAGCGGAGATTTTGAACTAGGAGGAAATATAGGATTGAATATAGGCAATGTATCTACTATTGATAATCAAAGCAATGCTAGTTCGAGAATAGCTTTTAACATTGGTATTTCCGGAGAATATTACTTTTCTGATAGATGGGGTTTAAAAACGAAACTAATATACGATAGTAAAGGATGGGCCGATGGATTTATAACCGATGAAAATTTCGATACATTTTCAACGGATTTTATATTAAGTTACGTAACACTTCCAATTATGGCTAATTGGCATTTTGGTTCTAAAAGAAATTGGTATCTAAATTTTGGACCATACATTGGATTTTTGGCTAGTGCTAAAGATTCTGAATTAGATTTAGATTTAAAAGATGGATTTGCAAGTACAGACTTTGGTTTGGCTCTTGGAATTGGATATAAATTCGAGATAAGCGATAAAGCAAAACTGTTTTTTGAATTTGATGGTCAATCCGGGTTTACCGATATCTTTGAGATGAATGATGGTGATGCAATCAGAAATATAAGAAGTAGCTTGAATTTGGGAATATTATTCAATCTATAGAAATTAAAATTTTTGCCAACAACGGATAAGTATATTAAGGGTTTTAATTCAAAATCTAAAATGAGTTTGTACTATCAAATACAAACTGAAATTAGATATAAAACCCTTACTACGCTTATTATAAACCGTTAACACCAATAATAATTGTAATTATTAAAAAGTATTTTCTATCATTTTACCCTGCTCGATTTTTCTTTTATCAATTGCTCCAAGTTCCAAATAGTTTACGGCTTTCTATATTTTACTCCTTGCGAAAAAAAGAAGAAATATAACTTGAAGTTCGGTTGTTTGTTGTTTTTCAATATAATAGTATCTTGTATGTTCATATAGCAGTTGTACAATACCCAAGCAGTTTCAATGAAAAAAGAATGTTGCAATTTAAATGAAGTCACTCAAGAGTTTTATAACTATTTGAAATCTTATATTTTGGGAAAAGTAAAAGATAAAACACAGGCTGAAGATATTGTTCAAGATGTGATGATAAAACTTATAGAATCGTATCAAAAAAAGACAGAAATAAAGAATATCAAGGCTTGGCTTTTTCAAGTAAGTAGAAATACAATTTACGATTATTACAAACAGAACAATTTAGAATTCAATCTAGATAATGACTGGAATATTGAAGATGAATCAAGCTCTGAATTTTCAAAAATATTGGTATCAGATTACATCATTCCAATGATTGAACTTTTGCCAAAAGATTATTCGAATCCACTAATGTTAAGTGATATTGATAAAATACCTCAAAAGGATATCGCTAAACAATTAAACTTAGAGTTATCTGCTACCAAAATGCGTATTCAACGTGCACGAAAAAAATTAAGAGAATTATTCGTTGAATGTTGTCATTTGGAATACGACAAGCATGGAAATTTTATTGGTTGTTCAATTAAAACCGCCTGCGAACCTCTACAAAAAATCTCAAAAGACTTGAATAGTAAAGCGCTATAAATCAAAGGCTTTTAAGTTAAATTTTTACTTTATTTAAAAATAATCCAAAAAACTTGTGTCTTTTTGTGCCTTGTTTCAGACTTCATAGAAAAGTTTAATTATTAAAAACAAATCTTATGAAAACTGATATTAAAATTTTGCATTCATCTTGTTGTGCAACTGGTTCACCGATTAAAAAGCATATTGAAAAAATTGCTAAAGACAACAACATAGAGTTGAGTATTGAAGAGTTGTCCGAACTAAAAGATACAATGGTTTTTGGTACAATGACCTTCCCATCTATTGTTGTGAATGGAAAAGTGTATGACTACAAGAAGTATGTGACAGAAGATAGTTTATTATCCATTTTGTAAAATCATAAAAGATGAAAAATTTAACACATCTCTTGTCAAGCATTGCGGACTATTTAGTTTATGACTTATTCGAATTATCCGAAACATCCTTGTTTAGCAATGCACTTCATTATTTTCTAATTGGCTTTACAGAAATTGTCATTTTGGTAATTTTAGTCACCTACCTAATGGGTATTGTAACTAGTTATTTACCAATGGACAAAATTCGAGCCTATTTGGAGAAAAATAAAAAATCTGGTTTAGGGAATATTTTGGCTTCGCTATTAGGAGCGATAACACCGTTTTGTTCTTGTTCTTCTATTCCGCTTTTTGTAGGTATGATGCAAGCTAGAATCCCATTAGGAATTGCTTTATCTTTTCTAATCACTTCACCATTGGTGAACGAAATTGCAATAGCTATTTTTTGGGTAGCATATGGTTGGAAAATCACAATTATCTATGTGCTTTCAGGTATCGTTTTAGGTGTATTGGGCGGGATTCTTCTCGAAAAACTAGGAATGGCTGAATACGTAGCTGATTGGATAAAGGAATTAGGAGAAAGTAAAGCCGAAACGATCAAAGATAAAAGAATCTTTAGCGAACGCTTACCTGAAATAAATAGGGAAGCACTCAAAACTCTAAAAAAATTGATTCCATATATTTTTGTTGGCTTGGCAATTGGTTCATTTATTCACGGCTATGTTCCGGAATCCTTTTTTGAAACTTATATTTCAAAATCCAATCCTTTTGCAGTTCCCATAGCAGTAATACTTGCTATTCCATTATATATTGACGCTGTTGGTGTATTACCAATTATAGAATCATTGGTGGACAAAGGGGTTCCATTAGGAACTGCAATTGCATTTATGATGGCATCCATCGGGCTTTCATTTCCAGAAGCTCTCTTGTTGAAAAAAGTTATGAAAAAACAACTAATAATAGCATTTTTCACAACAATAGGAATCGGAATGATTATTTCTGGATTCGTATTTAATCTTGTTTTTTAAATCATTATTTCTGTCCATATTATAAACAGTATTTTTATCTTGTTCAGAATTACGGTTTTAAGACATTAAAAAACGATGAACAAAATAATTAATAGAACAACCTGGTGGATATTTAGCACGCTT
>JBELHR010000026.1:18977-28055 GCA_042091275.1 Flavobacteriaceae bacterium | reverse complement strand
CTGTTTTCCTGTTTATAGCGAGTTAAATTTGCCCAGTCTTGTGCGATGGACGATTCTGTAAAGAAAAAGCTCAATAGAATAACGAGAATTAGTTTTTCTGTTTTCATATCTCTAATTTACATCTTTTACCAATCGGAAGCCTATGTGTTGCATTCCAGTATCAGGGCTCAAACGCATGCGGCGAGAATTTCGATAACCACTACACCAGCTGTCGTGGCATAAGAAAGAACCTCCTCTAACGGATTTGTTGACCGCTCTCGGATCATAAACCTCTTTACTTTGTTCAGGACCTTGAGGGTTGACAGCGATAATATCTTGCTCGGCCAATTGTGTATAATACAGTGGACTATACCAATCTGCTGTCCACTCCCAAACATTTCCAGACATGTCGTAAAGGCCATAGGCATTTGGAGGAAACTGTTTTACAGGTGCAATATTATCAAAACCATCTTCACCAGTATTTGTGTAAGGAAAATCCCCTTGGAGAAAGTTACCAAGGCCTATATTTTCGCTTAACTTTTGGTTGCCCCATGGATACATATTGTTGCTTTTGCCTCCTCGCATGGCATATTCGAATTCTGCTTCTGTCGGAAGTCTTTTTCCTGTCCATTTTGCATACGCAATTGCATCGTACCAAGATATCTGGGTTACTGGCCAATCTTGGATGTCTTGGAGTTTTCTGTTTTGACCATCCGGGTTTCTCCAATTTATACCAGTTGTAAAAGTCCACCAGTTACCAGGGTTTTCTGTTGAATTTAGTTGTTCTGGGACATAGTGAAAAACTAAAGAACCGGCCTTGAGTAAGTTTTCATCTGGTTTTGGAGTTCCTTCGGGAAGTTGTTTTTTTAGCATTTCCCAATCTACATCGTATTCTGCGACTGTTTTATAATTTGTAGCTTCGACAAACGCATTAAAGTCTCCAATGGTGACCTCATTTTCATCCATGTAAAAATCTGATACTTGAACACGGTGTTTTGGGAATTCGTCGGCTTGCGCCAAGGCACTTTTGGGCATGTTTTCAAATCCATCGGGAAGGTCTCCTCCCATATCAAATACTCCTCCAGTTATTTTTACCATTCCGTCATTGGATTCTGTTAAGTCTGGGTTTGGAGTGATTTTTTTTACGGCCATTAAATACGAGGTGTCTAAAAACTGCCTTCCAATCAAACTATCTGTGATACAGGAGGTTATTTCCTGTTTAGGTTGAGGTTTGGAACAGCTGAATATAGAAAAGATGGAAAAGGCGATAAGAAGTTTCTTCATTTTGGAAAACTGAATTTATTGGATAAAAGAAGAGTCAAAATAAACAATATTATTTTGACTCTTAATTCTTGCTTTTAGGAGTAATTAATGATTACTCGATTTCTGAATCTTTTCTATCGCTTTGTTGATATCTAAGGAAGCAGACTCTTGTCTAGGTGGGAATTCTACAAAAGTAGACATGTGTTCTCCTAGAATGCTAATTGCTGGCTGCATTACCCAAGATTTTTCCATTATTTGGTGAAAACCTGTGATATCGTCATATTTTTCAAATGGATCTTTTCTCAAATTAAACAATTGAGGCATGGTGTGAAAAACCATATCGTCGAAATATCTTTCTTTGGTAGCAAAGTGCATCTTCCAAGGACCCACGCGAATTGCGGTTAAGTTACTCTCGTAATAATAGAAGAAAAAGTTTCTAGCAGACTCTTCTTCTTTACCCGTCCAATAATCTAAGTTATTATAACCATCAATAAAAACTTTATAGTCTCGTCCATCGACATTTTTTCCTTCTTTCAGCTCTTCCTTGATATTTGGATCGCCTACAGCAGCCATAATAGTTGGAAGAACATCCTCGTGAGAAGAAATACCGTTTCTCACCAATCCTGCAGGAATTTGATCAGGCCATCTCACTAAGAAAGGGGAACGTAAACCTCCTTCCCAGGTAGTCATTTTTTCTCCTCGAAACATGGTGACACCGGCATGAGGCCAAGAGCTTTGTTCAGGTCCGTTATCTGTAGTATAGATTACTATTGTGTTTTCATCTATACCTAAATCCTCTAGGTGATCTAGTAATTGTCCAACATGACCGTCGTGTTCGATTAGTCCATGTCCAAAATAGTCATTATCTGTACTGATCGAAGTCGCTAAGTTAGCAGAGGATTCTTTTAGACGAGTATATACGTGCATGCGACTGGTTGCATGCCAGATAAAAAATGGCTTATCTGCTTCTTTCGCTCTAGTCATGAAATCTTTCGACTTTTCAACGAGTTCGTCATCGAAAGTGGTCATTCGCTCTCTTGTAAGAGGTCCTGTATCCTTAATTCTCTGATTACCTACAACTCCAAACCTTGGGTCTTCTGTGCTGTCAAAATTTTCGTCAGCAAAGGACTCAATCACTCCTCTTGGACCGTAAGTATTGAGGAATTTTTCGGTTTTAGGATAATCTGCTTGTTCTGGTTCTTCAGATACGTTTAAGTGATATAAGTTCCCATAAAACTCATCAAATCCGTGAACCGTTGGTAAGTGTTCGTTTCTATCTCCCAAGTGGTTTTTTCCGAATTGTCCGGTCATATAGCCCATTGGCTTTAACAAATTAGCGATTGTTGGATCCTCGAGTTGTAGACCTAAAGGATTACCAGGTTGGCCCACGGTGGTCAAACCTGTTCTGATAGGTGTCTGACCTGTAATAAAGGCAGCTCTTCCTGCAGTACAACTCGGTTGAGAGTAGTGATCCGTAAAAAGTACACCACCTTTGGCAATACGATCGACATTTGGAGTTGGATATTGCATTCCCATGGTATAGCAACTTAGAGAATTTGGAGCAACATCATCAACCATGATCACAAGAATGTTTGGTTGCTTTTTGTTTTTTTTACTTTTTTTTTGCGCAAAAGCAGTACTTCCAGCCGAGAGAAAAATTAAGGCTGCAAAGAATAATTTTACATTTTTCATAGTATTTTTTGATTTGGTTTACGTAAATATAAAAAATAAATTTTTCAGAACAAATTCAGAAACAAGGGTTAATACAATGTTAATGTGCTGATAATGAGGGCAAAGAGGTCAGATGAGTCTAAGTTTTCAAAACTGAGTTTTCACTGAGCGCTTCTAGCGGTAATTCAATAGAAAAATGAACTCCTTTTTTCTTGTCGCTATTCACGAGTTGAACCTTACCGGAAAGCTTGTTTAAAACCGTTTTTACCATGGCCAAACCAAGCCCTGTACTGTTTTCAGATTTAGATTCTAATGTTTCAAATATTTCAAATATTTTATTTGTGTATTTGGAGCTGATTCCGGGTCCGTTATCTTTATAATCTATAAAAATTCTGTTGTTTTCTACTTTTGAGGAAATAGAAATAATACAAGTTTCCTTATCGTTGTATTTGACGCTGTTGGTCATCAAATTCTGTAAAGTTACTTGAATAGCATATTCTGAAGTGACAATAAAGCTATCGCAATTTGTCATTTCTAGCTTTACATCACTGCGATTTACGGAGTTTTCAAAAACATTTCTCGCGCAGTCCTCTAAAGTAAATTCACTGAAAATTAGATTAGCTTTCGATACCGTTGCGTAATCAATAGTGGATTTTACAAGTGATACTGCATATCGGGCTCTGTTTTCTATTTTATCAATCATGTTTTCCATAGAGATGGAAATTTCATCTGCATTTTCATCACGTAAAAAATCAACAATAGATAGAATACCTCTCATAGGAGTTTGTATGTCATGAGATAATCTATAGGAGAATGCATCAATATCCTGATTGAGTTGCTCTACAATCTTGATTTTTTCGTTTAAAATTAGATTTTTCCTCCTCAATTCAAGTTGGGCAATTACTTGATCTGCTAATGCTCTTAGAGCCTGCTTCTGTCCATCGTTTAACGTATTGGGCTTGTTGTCGATAACACATAATGTTCCGAGGCAGAAGCCTTCTGAAGTTTTTAAGGGCGCACCTGCATAAAATATAACATCCGGTGCTCCTGTGGCTAGTGGATTGTCGTGAAAACGCAGATCTTCTCTCGCATTTTCCACCATGAGTATTTCTTCAGGAGTGTTTATAGCATGAGCACAAAAGGCGATTTCTCTCGGCGTTTCTCTGGCATCCAAGCCGTGGTGAGACTTAAACCACTGTCTATCACTATCTATCAAAGAGACTAGAGAAATTGGCACATCACATATTTGTGACGCTATCGATGTGAGTTGATCGTAAGCATCTTCCTCTATGGTATCTAAAATATTTAGATCTTGAAGCGCCTTTATTCTTTTATTCTCGTTTAGAGGTGTATCGGGTTTTATCAAAATTAGACTCGAAATTAATTCTAGAGGAAGTTACTCAAAACAATCCAAAGAGCAATTATTCTCAAGACAGAGAATTTAGTTCTCTTTTAATTTGAGTTCCATTCTTTCTATATCCCTGTAAAAATCATTCTTATTTACAATCTCATTCCCGAGCTGGGAATAGCCTTTTTTATAAAATTCAAGAGCTTTTTCGTAATTCTCTGACTTTTCGTTTGCGAGACCTAAATTATAGTATCCGAAGGGAGATGTTGGGTAAATGGATATGGATAAATCTCCAATTTCTCTCAACAAACTCCATTGTTCTCTTTCTTCTGCAATCCAAGAGATAGAATTTAAGTCGTCTTCTCTGTATGGCATATCTATTCCATAAACCAAACGAATATCCTCATACTTTTCTCTTAGAGCATCTAAAGCGTTGTTCTCCGATAGAATCATCTCGTATTCTTCATCTCCTATGGGAGCATATTTCTGGAATGCTTTCTTCAAAGCGGTAGGTAAGCTTCTCGATATTAGAGAGTAGTGACTTTCTTGCTCAAATTCATCAAATACAAGCCTTACTTGTTTGTTGTCAATTTTGCTAAAAACCAATTCATTGGCCTCGAGAATATTTATTTTGTGACCAGATAAGTCATTTTCTCCCGTCGATAAATAGTAAAAGATGTTTTTTCTAGAGCTATTAAGGCTGTTGAAAACGGTTTTAAAAAGAGCTTTAGGAATGTAAGGACTGATGGAAATATATGCATTAAATACTGGTCTTTCGTCAAGGAGGAAATAATTGATATAATTAGCAGTAAAGGAATGTCCACAAATCGTTTTTGATTGCCCTATTTTGTATTTTTTTTCTAAATAAGGCAGCAATTCACTACTGATAAATTTTTTAAAATTGACTCCTTTGTTTTCCGGGAGACCAGTATCATAGTTTATGTCGCAATCGTTCCATCTGGCATATTTATCGTTAGAATCCATGTAGTTTTGATCGATTCCAACAACAATAGATTCCGGAATATAGTCGTTAATGGTTAACAATTCTGTATTTCCAACGATACTGTAAAAAACAGACTCTCCATCTAGAGTTAAAATTAGTGGATAGGTCTTCTGATTCTTTTTTGAAAAAGACTTGGGAAGGTGCACTTTTAAGGGTCTGTTCTCTAGTAAAACACTAGATTCTATAGTGTCAAAAAGAGTAGTTTGTGCTTTGCTAGAAAAGCAAAACACAATTATACTCAACGCGGAAATAAATATCTTAGACTTCACTTTAAATTTTTTGATAAATCTAAAGAAAAATACTTGATAAAAATCACTCGCTATCTATAAAGCGCACACTGTAAGTGTTTTACGGGAGGTCAATCGGCAGGTTAGTCTTGGCAATCTTCACGATGTGATAGGGTTGACTTATAACGGTTGCAACAACTCCATCTGGACTTGGACTGGAGAGATTAGACCCAATAAAGATCTTCTCGTAATTAGTAGAAATATGCAAATCTATACTGTAGCCCGAGGTATTCCTTACCTGATCAATAACAGCTATTACCACATATTCAGAGAAGTCAATGTCTTGTTCCGCAAAACCTGAAGAAACTTCATTGGTCACATCTATTTGACTAATAAAATTCTCCCACTCGGTTTGATTTGTGATACTAAAGTATTGGTTGGAAATTGCTTCTGTACCAATTCCTGAAAGATCTCCTTTTGCAATTAATTCCGAATCGACATCAGCCATATTGGAATAATCATTGGGAGTTGAACAGCCGAAAGCAAATAGAGATGTTAAAATAAGTAAAGTGAATTTTGTCATAATAGGTTTGATTTAAATTGAACGTTAAACAATACAAATGTTGTGCCACTATTTGGAACGAAGTTTATGTTTTTCATTAGTTTCAAAAAAGTTGTAGATTTAATTACTTTAATAATTCAAATTAACTTTTTTCAATGGGAAATAATAGTAGTGATCAAGTAGCAATAAGCGAGGCTAGAATGGGAATGGAAACTCCAATGGTGATATCTCATATAGCCAAAAACTGTCTTTACACCGGGTTTTTTGGGAGACTAGACTCGGTAAGAATCAAATCAATCACAGATAAGATTATAAGCAAAGCGGAAAGTTCCGATACACTCATCACTATAATAGACCTTGGAAATGTCGAGGTAATTGATACTTCAATTTGTCAACACCTTTTGGATATTGGTGTAACCATGAGAACATTGGGAGTGAAAGTGGTGTTTTGTAGTATAAAATCAATTGTTGCTCAGACCATGACAAAAGCTGGAATACGTTTTACTGATTTTGATGTATATAAAAACTTGGAGGTTGCCCTAAACGCGGTATATGAGGAAACCGGGTATATGTTAACCAAAATTCAATCATAGACTTTATGAAAGCTAAGGTCCTCATAAACGGAGAAGAGTCTATTCAATTAGCTGTAGATGCTTCCGTGCAAATCTCAAATCACGCGGGATTTTCTTCTCTTGATACTACATTGATTGCTTCATCAGTTTCTGAAAGTTGTTCCAATGTGGTTAAATATGCGGATAGGGGAGAGCTTTTGATAAGTTATAATGAAATTTTTGAGATTCTAGAGGTCACTTGTACGGATGAAGGTCCAGGTATAGTGAATATTGATAAATATAAGCGCGATGGCAAAACCACGAGTAGTTCGAGTTTGGGAATAGGATTAGGGGCAATTCAAAGAGCCATGAATTCTGTAGTTATCGAGTCCGATATCGGATTTGGGACTAGAGTGAAAATGTCAAAATGGAAGCCTTTTATTCATGATTTTTGTGAGTATGGGATTTCTCAAAAGACTCTAAATTTCAAATATTTTAAACAATTAATCTTTGAATTATCTCCGAAAGAAATGGTTTTTGGGTCTTTGAGTAGTTCTGAATTGGGCTTGCTATCAGCAGCTACCGAAAGGATAAAAGACAAGATTCAGTCTTCAACAGATAAAACTCCGAGATTTATAAACCGTCTTTGTCTAGAGGAAACCAAAAATTTGGAAGGACAAAGTCCTGTGGACTTTGGCTTGGTTATAATAAAAAATAAAATTTTAGAGTTCTTGTCTAAAAAAGACTTTAAGCTGTCGGTATTGCATAAAAAAAAGGAGAGTTATGTCCCTTTCAAAGAGTTAAAGAAGGGAGAAGTTTTAGATTTTTCAGAAATTGACTCTCCTGTATTTATAATACACAATTCTCACCGTACTCTAGATTTTGAAATAAGCGACTTTGAAAATTACCACCCACAGATAGTAGCAGAGGTTATAAATGATAAACTCACAAGTAAAGATAGCAATGATGTAAGTTCCTTTCTTATAAAACCTAAAAGGAAATGAATCAGTCCCTAACAGTTTCGGAGACTAAAGAGTTCCTATTATCCATAATCGGCAATTCTCCTATGGGAATAGTTGTTATCGATATGAATGGATATATCTCAGTGATTAACAAACCTGCTCAGATTCTGTTGAATTTGAATAATGACATTAATTATTATTTAAACAAAAACATCTTAGACATTGTAACGGGTATAACAAAATTAAATGAGAATTTGAATACTTGCTTGAGTCAAGGAAGAGAGCCTTTTAGTATTTTAGAATTTCACTTTGAGAAAAAATACTTGAATATAAAAGGGCAAATCACTCTAAATGGTATGATGATAACTTTTGAAGATATAACCTCAACTGTTACCGCTAGAAATGCCCTGGAAGAGAAGTCAGACGAGCTTCGCAAACGAAATTCAGAGCTGATGGAGTTCAACTATCTAGCTTCTCACGATTTGCAGGAGCCTTTGAAAACAATTCTTGGGTTCTCAAATTTGTTGCAAGATGATTCCGTTATGTTAAATGAAGAAGCGGACTTTTACGTTTCAAATATTTCAAACGTAGCGCAAGGAATGAGTCAAAAAATCTCAAAACTTTTAGACTATTCTAGGTTGGGTAAATCGGGAGAAAAAGAGTGGGTTAGCGTCGATGCTATTTTAGATAAATTGATGACGAACCTAAAGACAACTCTCTTAGATAGTGACAATGAGATTCAGCGCGGCAGTTTGCCAAAAGTAAAGGCATATGAACACGAATTGTATTCCCTATTTCAAAATCTGATTTCCAATGCCATAAAATTTCAAAAACCCAAACAAAAAAAGAAGGTATTTATAGACTGTATGGAAACAGAGGGGTTTTATGAATTTGTAGTCGAGGACAATGGAATTGGTGTTGATGAAAAGGATTATAATAAAATCTTTCAAGTCTTTCAGAGATTGCACAACTCTGATGTTTATGAGGGAACTGGTTTGGGCTTGGCAATGTGTAAAAAAATTGTCGAAACGCACGGAGGAGAGTTGTGGGTGGAATCGGAACTGGGTAAAGGGAGTAAATTTAGGTTTACAATAAAAAAATAAGGGATGAAGAAAATGTTTGAAATCATGGTCATAGATGACGATCCGATTTGTAATCTTTTGACGACAAGGGTAATAGAAAAAGCCAATATAGATTCTAAAATTCAAGTTTTTGACAATCCTTTGGACGCCTTAAAAAGACTAGAAAGGAATAGTAAATCCATGCCAAACATGATTTTTTTAGACTTAAACATGCCCGTACTACACGGTTGGGATTTTGTAAATTTATTTTTGGAATTGGATCCACAAAAAACTAAAAATGTTTCCCTTATAATTCTGTCTGCTTCCAGTAATCAGAGCGATTTGGACAAAGCGATAGAGGTTGGTTGTATTCAGAAATATATTACCAAGCCTTTAAAAACGGATGATGTTCGCAGTTTATATAACAACATAAAACCGAACTAAACACTTA
>JBELHR010000026.1:0-18877 GCA_042091275.1 Flavobacteriaceae bacterium | reverse complement strand
TCGGATATATAGTCGCTCATTAGACTCACGGTTCCCTCGTCGCTAGCATCTGCGGCAAGGCTCAAAATATCTCTTTCGATAGTTATGATATTCGAGAAATTATTTACAATTATTTTTACGCCTTGGTTGCCGTCACTGATGCCTTTTTCCGCTTTTATAGTCGAATGATCTAAATAATCTGAAAAAGTGTGTAGAGGCTCTCCTTCTAAAGTTAGGACTCTTTCCGCTATTTCATCCACCTTGACTACTGCATCGTTGTACAGTTCTTCAAATTTTAGATGTAATTCAAAAAACTCTTTACCTTTAATGTTCCAATGAAGACCTCTTAGATTTTGGTAAAAGACCTGATAATTTGCTAAAAGTTGATTGAGTTTATCTGCGAGGACTTTTGCTTTTGACTGATCAATTCCTATAAGATTTTTCATATCTAAATTTATTTAAAATTTCCGTCTCTGTAAATTAAGCATTATTTTTTAAACGAGTAGTTCTGAAACCGCCATCCATGTCCCCTTTTTTGTATTGGACCCCATAAAGTAGACTTTCCCAAGTCTCATGTTAGACTCTGTGGCTAATGAATCGAGCTTTTTGGAGGAGTTGTTTTGGAAATCCATACCAAAACCCAAATTTTCACCGGTTATTTTGAGTTGTTTTTTTCCTGGGAGAAGCTTCCCTTTTACAAATTCTGTAGAGTAAAAGTCTGCGACTAGAACACTGCCTTTTCCAGCTATACTCTGAATTTCTAAGAGTGTTTTCCTGACATCTTTCTCTGACAAATACAAACTGACCCCCTCCCAAAGAAAGGTTGTTGTTTTAGTTTCATCATAGCCCTGAGCAATTAATTTTTCCTTCCAATTTTCTGTTGTGAAATCTACAGATACAAAATTCACATTTGAAGTATTTATCCCTGCTTTTTTTAAATACACTCTTTTTAGATCTTGGGTGTTTTTTTTATCCAATTCATAAAGGGCGCAGTCTTCCGGGATTAGTTCACCATAACACCGGGTATCAAACCCCGCTCCTAAAACCACAAATTGTTTTGAGATTTGGAATGATCTTTTAAGAATTCTATCGAAAAAGACAGTTCGCGAGGTGACTAAGTTGGCCAAGCTGGCATTCGGAGCCTCTTTAAAAGTTGGGTATATAAGATTTTGATTTGCTAGCTTACTCAAAAGATATAGAGGAAACAAAGCCATCCATTGACCGAGACTCGTTGTATTTGGTAGTTGCTTGAAGAGCTGGACAGTAGCAAAGTCATTTCTCAAACCAAATTTGTCCATGGTCCATCTTCCATTTATAATCTCAATAGCTGTGGAGGATACTCCTAGTTTTTTACTGACAAACATTTGTTTGTAGTAAATGAGTATAGATCCAATTATGCCGAGTGGGATAAATAAGATTTGAACGATGAAATATATTGCGAGACTAAAGATTTTTCTCATAACTCCAGAATTATATCCGTTTTAAAGAAAAGTTTCCTTTTTAAAAGAATACACTTTTATAAAACCTAAAAAGAAATGTGTTCTCTCCTCTTGATTAATACCGGTACTCCTGATATTAGGACTTATTAATAGAGTAAGAGCTAAACTTAAAAGATAGCTGAAAATTTTGTGTAAATCCTGAAATTGATTCTCTAATAACTCTTGAAGAAAGATATAAGCAATAAAGAAGATTGCAGAATTTAAAACGCGATATAAGGGATTTTCATTTTGCATATTTGAAAAGCTACGATTTAACCTACTTGTCTTTCAAATGCAATAAAATGAGTGGTATGATCTGTATGTAAGGGAACGATTTTCACTTCACAGATGTAGGTGGAACGATCCTTTCTGTGATTGGTAATCACATTTTGAAAGGGTTTGTCTAAAGTAATTTGTCTTTTTATTTGTTTTTTGGTTTCCAAGGATGTGTTTTCTCCTTGCAAGAATCTCGGTGTTTTGTTTAAAGCAAACTTTTTGGAGTATCCTGTCATTGTTGTAAACCCTTCATTTACCCAAAGGATATTTTGGTTTTTATCTGTCAGGATTAACGCTTCGTAGTCACTTTCTGCAAAGGTTGTTTGCAAGTCATTTTCCCATTTAAACTTTTGAGCAAAGTCCAATACTTGATCTAATTCTACCCTTTTCTTAGCCTCGTTTAATTGCTTTTGATATCCTTCCAAAAAAATATCCCAACTCACAAGAGGCATGGTCTTTAGAGTATTGATGCCGAGAGCGGGTTTGATTCTTCTGTATTGATCGTTTGACAAACAGGATAGATAAATATCCAAAGTGTTCATTTCGCTCAGGCTATGTTTCATGATATAATTTTTTGGAAGCCCTAAATTAACAAAAATTTATGTGTTTGTTGAGGTTTTTAGTTCTTAAGTGCTTAGTAGCTAGGCTTTTTTGTAAATTTTTGGCTAGTTTTTCTAAAACGCACATAAAATGAGTCTCTTTATTTGTAAAAACCTACTATGGATTTAAAGATGTTTTCCCCGTTCTTGGTGGAGATACCATCCAATGAAATACTGTTTCTTTCCCCTTCTGTTTGAAAGTAAATACCTTTCCAGTCTTTAGAAATAAGTGGCTTTTCTGAGAACGTGATAGAGGAGTCCTCTTGCTGACCTGCTAGACGATATGTAACTTGGTTTTTATGCAACTCGATACGAACATTTTTATAGGTGTTTGTAAACATAAAATAAAATACAACTACGTTCAGCCCAGAGGAAATGAGACTGAGCCAATTGGGGTCACTCCAATCTTGAGAGAGGATGTTACCTACGAATAGCACCCCTGTAAGTATTAAAAATATAAGAATTGCGGTCTTACGTGTTTTATAAATTTTTATGGTTTTCATCTCTTATTTGGCTTAAAATAAACTCTTTTAAAAATTAAAGATAGTAAAATATCAAAACCTCATTTTGTGTGGTTTAATTTACTTTATGTAAAGTTTATTTGTCTTTATGATTAGTTTGTTATACATTTGATAAGATTTTAAAACTAAAAAAATGAAATTAAATTATCTTTTTCCAAACAAATACAAGAAATTCGGTTGGATTGTCCTTATTCCATCTGTGATAATTGGTCTAATTGCGATGGGCGGGAATCTAGAGCCCGCTTTTTTGAACGTTGAGGTTCCAGCTGTATTTATTGACGAGTTATTTGGTAAGACAAAACTTATCGGATTCGTCCAGAATAATATATTAAATGAAATAATAGGTGTTTTAATAATACTTAGCGCCTTTTTGGTTGCTTTTTCTAAAGAAAAACAAGAAGACGAGTTTATTTCTAAAATTAGGTTAGAGTGTCTGGTTTGGGCAGTCTATCTAAATTATGCAATCCTTATCATTGCCATTTTATTTATATTTGATATGTCCTTTATGTGGGTTATAATTTTTAATATGTTCACTATTTTATTCTTCTTTATTGCGCGATTTAATTGGGAAGTTTCTAAACTAAAAAAATCCCTTTTATGAAGAATACCATCAAAGTAGAACGGGCCAAAAAGAATATTACCCAAGCAGAATTAGCAGCTCTTGCCAAGGTTAGCAGGCAAACTATCAATGCGATGGAATTGGGTAAATACGTTCCCTCTACAGTTTTATCTTTGCGATTAGCAGAAATTTTTGAGGTTGAGGTAAGTGTAATTTTCTCTCTAGAAGACTCGGATTGGGATTAAGACATGGACTGAATATGTAAGAACAAAAAAGCGATTTGAACTAATGCTCAAATCGCTTTTAAATACTTTTGGGGTGTTTTTATTTTACTTCAGTAACCAAATCTTCCATCGGTTTTCTGACCTTTACCAAATTGGACAACCAATCTTTTTCTTCTTCTCTATATCCGATAGGTAATAGAAGGGTACTGCGCAATCCTTTTTCGCGTAAACCTAATATTTGATCTAAGGCGTTCGGATCAAAACCTTCCATCGGTGTACTATCCAAACCGTCAAATGCAGCTTGAGTAAGTGCAGCCATAAGCCCGATATAGGTTTGTCTGGCAGCGTGTTCAAAGTTTGCTTCAGCATCTCTTTTTGGGTAGCTATCTAAAAGCATTTGACGATAGTTTTCCCATCCTTCGTTTTTAAAGCCTCTAATTTCGTTGGTCAAATCGAACATATAATTGATGCGATCTTCGGTGTAGTTATCCCAAGCAGCAAAGACTAATAAGTGAGAACAATCGCTAACTTGAGATTGATTCCAAGCAATCTCTTGGATTTTGGATTTAATTTCTTTGTTGGTAACTACCATCACCTCAAAAGGCTGTAGACCACTTGATGTTGGTGCTAGTCTGATGGCTTCTAAAATAGCATCTATTTTTTCTTGGGGAACGACCTTGCCATTCATGGCTTTTGCCGCGTATCTCTTAGTTAATGTGTCTAGAAAACTCATGTTCAATTTTTTAATTAAAGCTCAAAATTACGAGAACTCCAAAGTATAAAAATTGACCTATGTTAAGAAATTAGGTTTTGCTCAGAATACTACCCTGCTTCTTGTCCATTAGACCTTGAGCAGCCAAACGTCCGGATTCCATCGCGGCATTCAAGGAGCCGTTAAAGAGATAATCTCCTGCTAGAAACACATTATCGAGAATTTGACTCTCGCTAGGTGCTGCAGTCATTCTAAGGTTTTGAATATCCGGCAAAGCGCGAGTGATGTTGTAGTGATGAATATAGTCAACCCTCGATGCTCCTGTATACTTTTGGATTTCAGCAGTTACTTTGTCTATGATTTCCAGATCGGATTTGTCGATGTCCGCAACTGTAGTGGCGGATAGAATTATCTTGCCGCTTTCTAAATCGGTATAGGAATACAGGTTGTTTGCATAGTTGTCAGGTTCTGCAACAAGCGCAATAGTTTTGTTGGGAATATTGGTCTGATCCACTTCAAAATACAAGCATTTACAGCCTTTCCATGCGATTTCTTGGTTTTTCAGCCCTCCTATTAAAGGTGAGGCATTAGCAGCTATTACAACACCTTGATGCTGTTTTTCTTCGCCAGAACTAAATTTAATTTGATTATTAGTTACCTCTTCCACTTCCGTATTAAAAAGGAATTCGGTCTTTTTTAATTTGCTTTTTAATTGTTCACTTATGGCGCCAATACCTGATTTTGGAATACAAGCGTAGCCTTCCCCAAACATCTTGTAGACAAATTCAAACATTCTGCTCGATGTTGTCAAGTTGGGCTCCAAGAAAATTCCAGAGAAAAAGGGTTTGAAAAAGCGTTCTATTATTTTTTGAGAAAAACCAAATTCCCGCAGGTATTCTAGAGTAGTTTTTTCTGAAGAATCAAAAATTTCCTCGAGAGATTTCCGCTTTAGTCTCGCGTTTAGTTTTAGAATCTTTAGCTTATCTGGGATGGAGCCAATATCTGCTGTCAAAGTAGGGATCAGTACTTTCCAATTCCTGAGAGGATCTCCAATTAAATAGGACTTTCCATTTGCGTAAATATACGCACCCGATTCTAACATCAGCAAATCCAACTTGTCGAGATCCAGGTATTTGTTGGCTAAAGGATAGGCGCTAAGTAGGACTTGAAACCCCAAGTCCAAGTCAAATCCCTTTTCCTTTAGAGTCTTGACTCTACCACCGACTTTATCACTTTGTTCTATGATAACGGGGTGATAACCTTCTTGTTCCAGCTCATAAGCTGCAATTAGACCACTTACTCCAGCACCAATTATATAAATCTCTTGATTTTCTCGCATTTGATTCGATTCTAACTCTTCACAAATTTAAGATAATTTTTATGCGATTAATTTTTAGCAGCCAAAAATCTATTCAATTCACTTTTAGCAGAACCAAAAGACAAGAGTTCTCCAAATTCATAAAAACGCCTTTGCTCATCAGAGAAATCATACATGAATTTAATGATTTCTAACTTCTGTTCGTCCATTTTGAAAATAGCTACTATTTGCTTCATTTGATCGATAGTAAAACACCAATTCTCCACTTGCTCTTTTGCCATATCTAATTGATCGGAGCCAAAACCCCATTGATCTTTAATACTTTTTGTGATTCTTTGGAAGTCTAAATCGGATGCACTACAAATTCCAGGATTATTAATCCATTCTCCCTGTGCTTGTGTGTAATGGTATAACTGAATTGCCCAAGATAAATTGTTGAAATTATCGTAGATCGCAAAGAACTTTTCTTTGTCTCGAATATTTGGATAAGCAGCTACCCCGAGATCAAATTTGAATCTTTCGCTATATAACAGGCGAAAGGCACGTTGTAATTGTCCTGTAGTGCTTGGCTCATTAACAAAGTAGCGCAATGCATAATCTAGACGCATTGACTCGTCATTGGTAGACTGCATAGCTTTGAGACACATTCTGAATGCATCGTTTGAAACACGTGAATTGTTCTGTCCAAGAGTTTGTTGTACAGAAATTGAGGAAATTAAAATCGCAAGGAGTATTATCGTTCTTTTTTTCATTTGGATTGAGTTTGAACAAGGGAAATAATCAATTAGCGTGCCAATTCGAACTATTTCAATATTTATAGACTGTTGTGAAAATCTAAAAAGGCACTTAGCACGGTACTCGGAGTTTCGACATGAGGATAATGTCCAGAATTTTTCAGTAAAACGACATCCGAATCGGGAATGAGTTCTTCATATCTCTTAGCTAAGTGTTTGCCGGAGATTGGGTCATCCTCTCCGTTTATAAGTCGCATGGGTATGATATTATTTGTCAAAGGAGCTATCCATCGATCGCGGTTGAGAATCCTCTCATCCATATAGTGGATTAGCTTTGGAATCATGGAGAGTCCATTGTTCTCTTTGGTTAGGTTCCAAGTCTCTGTTATAAATTCTTCGCTAGGTGGATTAGCGGGACTAAAGACTTTGGTCAGATTTTTTTTAAAAGTACTTTTGGTCATCAATTTTGAAAGTAGTGGCCCCAAGGGAGATAGCAACAGCCTTTGAATCAAAAGAGGGCGATGGGTTTCTGGAAAAAGCCCTCCGTTGAGAAAGACGCAAGATAGCCAATGTACTTTTGCCTTTCCCTCGTGTTGACGGGCTAATAACTCTTGAGCAATCGTATCGCCAAGGTCATGAGCCAAAATATGTACTTTTTGAATTCCCAGTTCTAGGATTAATTTTTCTATAATATCCGCCTGCAGAGCAATGGAAAGTGCTTGATTTGGTTTGGAAGACCTACCGAGTCCAATAAGGTCGTGAGCAATTACATCGAAATTCTGAATCAATGAAGGCCAAATTTTTTCAAAATCCCAGGAACTAGATGGAAAGCCATGAATACAAATCAGAGCTTCTCCTGCACCATCTCGTTTAAAGAATACCGGATGAGTTTTAATGATTTTTGTTTGGCCATTTTTATACCAAGTTTCAGAATTCATGGAGCTTTTATTTCTACTCTCCGAATATATTTAAAAGTCTGCTAATAAATAGGCTTTGAATTCTGAATAGGAAGAAATCTTTGTAGCGACTTTTGTCCTTCCCATTACCTTTTGAATTTGTTCTGGAATAGTTTGTTTGGTTCCGACCACCTCTTCGACGACAGATAGGAATTTTGCTGGGTGAGCTGTTTCTAAAAAGACACAAAAGGGGTTTGGATTATTTTCTAGATAAGCCTTGCATCCCAAATACCCAACTGCTCCGTGGGGATCTGCTACATAATCATAAGAGTTGTAAATCTCCAGTATAGCCGCTCTAGTTTCTGGATCAGAAAAGCTAAACGAGGAAAGATTATCTCTTAAGGTATCAAAGCGATTCTTATAGATTTCTCGAATTCGAATAAAGTTACTAGGGTCTCCAACATCCATGGCATTGCTTATGGTTTGTACCGATGGCTTTGGGTTGTATAGCTCTGTTTCTAGATACTTTGTAACCACATTATTGTCGTTGTTTGAGGCAATAAAATGCTGGATTGGCAATCCTAATTGTTGGGCCATTATACCTGCGCAAACATTTCCAAAATTTCCACTAGGTACGGAAAATACGATTTCTTTATTTGTTCTATAAAGGTCTTTATAAGCAAACATAAAGTAAAACAACTGCGGTAGCCAGCGCGCAACATTTATAGAATTAGCTGAGGTTAGTTGCATCCTCTGAGTAAGTTCTCGATCTGAAAAAGCATTTTTAACCATAGCCTGACAATCATCGAAGGTACCGTTGACCTCGAGAGCCCTAATATTTTGTCCCAATGTGGTTAATTGTTTTTCTTGAATGTCACTTACTTTTCCGCTGGGGTAGAGTATGACCACATTGACTCCTTTGACTCCCAAAAAACCGTTGGCCACTGCGGCACCTGTATCTCCTGATGTGGCTACCAAAACCGTAACCTCATTGTTGTTATCGCGATTAAAATACCCCAGACATCTCGCCATAAATCGCGCTCCGACATCCTTGAATGCCATTGTTGGGCCGTGAAATAACTCGAGACTTGCAATATTTTTATTCAACTTTACCAAAGGAAAATCAAAAGACAGCGTTTCCTCTATAATTGTTTTTAACACCTCTGTTGGAATTTCTGAGGACACAAATTGTTCTATAGCCTGATAGGCGATTTCTGAATTGGATAAGTTATGTATGTTGTCAAAAAACTCTTTTGGCAAAGGGCTAATATGTTCCGGGAAATACAACCCTCTGTCTGGAGCTAATCCTCTTACAACTGCCTCCTTAAAGCTCGCAGCGGGTGACTTTTTATTTAAACTGAAGTACTTCATCTTTTAGTTTAATAAGCGTTTAAAGAACCTTAATTCCATCTGTGTTTATTTTAGAAACGTACATGTCAAATTCAATTCCAGTTTGTAGATAAGCTTTGTGAATTGCATCTTTTACCTCATTCGCGATGTCCATTCCTCGACATAGAGAAAAGACAGAAGGTCCTGAACCTGATATTCCTGAACCTAAGGCTCCAGCATTCACAGCGGCAGTTTTAATCTCCTGAAAATTTGGAATCAATGCACTTCTGTGAGGTTCTATAATTACATCCTGAAGGGATCGTCGGATCAACTCATAGTTATCTGTGTGCAAGCTGTGTATCAAGCTGCCGAAATTTGCCCATTGCGTGACTGCATCTTGGAGATTTATCTTTTGTGGAAGTACTGCTCTCGACTCCGAAGTCTTGATCTCTATTTGTGGATGAATAATGGTCGCATATAAATTTTGTGGGGAGGGTATTTCAAGAATTTCTAATGGGTTTAGACTTTTGACTAAAGTAAAGCCACCATATAGAGCTGGGGCTAAGTTGTCGGCGTGTTCGCAATTGCTCGCGACAGCTTCTCCTTTGATTGCAAATTGAGTCAATTCTCTTTTGTCAAAGGGTCTTCCTAGAAGTTCGTTTATTCCAAATACACTTCCTACCGCGCTAGCTGCACTGCTGCCAATACCGCTGCCTGGTTTTATTTTTTTATGAATTTCAATTTCAAAGCCATAGTCAGGCTGGACTGCATTATAAAGCGCTAAAGCAGAAACCCCCGCAACATTGAGTTCGGTTTCAAAAGGCAAATCAAATCCTTCTATTTTAGTGATTTTAATTCCCTTGTTCTTAACTTTTCTAATGAGCATTTCATCACCTATATTATCTAGGCAAAACCCCAATACATCAAAACCGCAAGCTACATTTGCCACAGTGGCTGGAGAAAAGAGTTTTATTTCATTCATCAGTTAAGTTGTAATTATAAAAGCTTTAAAACTACACCAATGATTGTTTTTAGGCAATGATTATCTGTTTTAATTAAGATTCCCCGAAGATATCGGACGATATCATAAAATATGTTTAGATTTCAACACTCTTTATTGTTTATAATTCGGATCGTGTCCTTCCATAATTTCTGAGGCAATGGCCTGAAGGTCGGTTTCAAAATCAGTCTCAAAACTAGTTTGATTGAGGTCTATTTGATAGATGCTCTCCAACCACAAAAGAGTTCCCGTTTGAACTACAATCTCTCCTTGATGTCCTTTTTCATCGACAAATAGGGAGTTTTCGCGACTTCCAAAGTATTCAATATCGTCTAAAAGTAAATTTTCTCTATTCATTTCAACTAAATTAAAAGCAGCTTCACCGGTGGGTATCGTAAAAATTCGTGTTTCGGGAAATTCCATTCGCAATTGATCGACAAGAGTCTTGTGAATTAAATCCTCCTTAAAGAATCGGAATAATTCTTCTGCATTTAAAAAACCTAATTCTTGGGCTGTCTCATCCCATTCCATAGGGAAATCAATAGGAGGAATGGATATAAAGATATTTATATCGGGATTGTTTTGTAGGGCATAATTTATCCAGTCTCTATAACCATCTGTAGGATTTTCTTCCAAAACGCCAGCAGTCATACCGAGGAAGTCAACACCTCCTTTGTCGAGAGCTTCTTTAATGCTTCGAGTAGCCTCTCCATTGTCATTCCATAAATTTTGAGCTCTTCCGTTATCCCCTCCGCGAAAGACCACCTCGCTCTTGTGATCTTCATAACCCGCATCAATGGCAAGTTCGCCTATTCGTTCTGCATAGGGTCTGAAAAAACTATTGCCGATAAGCACCATATTATAACCATTGCGGCTCTCGGGAACAAGCTCCTCGTTTGGAGTGCATGAAAGACAAGTAGTAAATAAAACTAAGTAAAGGGTATATATATTTCTCATAACTAAGGTGTTTTTTAGTTAGACCCAATATTTTACAAATAGTTTAAGGCACTTCTATATCAGACTTTTGCATGGAGTAATTCAGATAGCTCTTGGGCATAGTCGATAAATGCAATGGTTTCGTCCGTTCGGGCTAGTTTAATTTTGTCAAAAATAATCAAAGCCTCTCCGTTACTTTCCAAATGATAGATTTGATGATTTTCAAAAAAACGAATGATATCGTCTGTGAAAAAGTCGCGAATTTCCGATTCATTGGTACCAGTTAACAGGAATTTCTTGGAAAACCCAGGGTACATTTCAAAATCGATATCCTTATATCCTGTAAAGGCGATTACGCGATCAAAGAGTTTATC
This sequence comes from Flavobacteriaceae bacterium, assembly GCA_042091275.1. GTDB lineage: Bacteria > Bacteroidota > Bacteroidia > Flavobacteriales > Flavobacteriaceae > JBELHR01. The sequence goes on along the minus strand of JBELHR010000026.1, from coordinate 7,942 downwards.
TAAAACCCCTTCCTTTTCCATGGTAAAAACCGGAATCTTTTTATTTAATTTTAAAACCATCATCGTGGTATTAAAAGTCTCTGTTGCAAAAGCTTGACCTTCGTTAAAAGTCACATCGGCAATTTCCCATGAGGTATCGAAATCATCGAAGCTCCCCTTTAAGCAATTGTATTTGCGTTCAATCGGTCTAATTTCAAAAAAATGAAAATTCTTTAGGTATATGGTGTTCCAATCTACTTTACTTGTAAAATTGTAGTCTTTTTCTGTAGCTAAATTTCGCAGCCTCTTTTGACGTTGAGATAATTTGGTGGCAGCACCAGTTAAACTGATTTTTAAGGCTCTATTGTAGGTGGAGGAGGAGACGTGAGAGTCCAGTCCAGTTATAAATACTTTTCCTCCAGAGGCGCGCTGGGTTGTTAAATATTCCACTAAATAGTCCATGTAGGTCATTCCTACCAAACGAGTTTCAGACAGGTCAATATTGACATCAGCTCCAGATGGAATTTGAGCAACCAACTTATCCACCCTTAGGATGCCTAAGAAATTTGCAATTCCTCTAATTTTTAAATCAAAGGTACCGTCGGGTCGCTCTACTACTCTGTTTCGCGATTTGTAGACCATTTTAAAAAACTGGTTTACAGACACTCGAGCCAATAGCATATGGGTGATCAAGGCTAATATAAGTCCTCCAAGCAAACCGACTAGTAAGTTCGTGTATAGGGTGATTATCATCGTTCCGACAAAGAAAATAAGTTGTTCCGTTCCTTGGCTATAGGCCTGTTTAAATACAGAAGGGGATGCTAGTTTAAACCCTGTATAGACTAATAAAATAGCAAAAGCACAGAGAGGGACTAGTCGCATTACCGGGCTGAGAACAAGTATAAATAGCAATAATAACAAACCTTGGTACATATTGGACCATTTAGTCTTTGCCCCGTTGTGGATGTTGACTGTACTCCTAATGATAACCGCAATTATCGGCAAACCTCCTATCATACCGGCCACTATAGTACTCATACCAATCCCGGTTAAATCTTTGTTTAAATCGGTCTTTCTTTTGTAAGGGTCAATCTTATCTACCGCTTTTGCAATAGCAAGAGATTCAATACTCGTAATAATAAGAAGTGAGAACACGGTAGTCCAAAATTCGATGGTATTGATTTTGCCAAAATTGGGATGCATTATCGAATCCGAAATATTGTCTGGAATATCCAATAATAGGTGAGGTCCAATCTCATAGGATTTCCCCAAAAAGGTCATTGTATGATCCTCGAAAAAATTAAATGCGTAAACAAAAGGTATCGAAAGGGCTATAACCCACATAGGTGCAGGGAGAAGGTGAAAAAAGCGATAACTAATTTTGGAGTGAAAAATCAGCAATAGCAATCCCGCCAAAGCAATAATCAAAACAAACGGGTTTGCTTGAGGAATATAGAGCACAGCATCAATCAGATTTTGTACAATACTCGGGCTATCCGAATGGGTACCCATAGCGACGTGAATCTGTTTCGCGAAAATTATAATTCCAATTGCCGCTAAAATTCCGTGAATAACCGAGGTGTGAAAAATATCTGCTAAACGCCCGAGTTTAAGAATTCCCAAAAGCATTTGAAGTGCACCGGAAACTACCACTGCCGCCAAGACATAATTAAAGGCCTGGCCTGAGCCATCGTCCATGATAACAATACCCAAAAGTATAACGCCAATAACTCCTTTTGCAGGACCGTTGACCGATATATGACCTCCGCGATACAATGTGGTGACCACTCCTCCAATAATTGCTGAAAAAATTCCAGACATGGCTGGGGCTCCTGCCGCCAAGGCGATACCTAAAGAAAGGGGTAATGCAATTAGAGCAACACTGACAGCAGCGATCAAATCACTCTGCCAATTTTCTATTAATCCTTTAAGACCTGTTTTGGGTGTAGCTTCCATTTATTGGTTTATCCGCTCGGTTATTAATTTTATTCTAAAATAGTAAATCTTTGCAATTATCGTCAATTAGAGCAACTATCTTATTAATCTTCATACTTTAATTCGGTCTCGCGAATATCTCGACTCCAAAGTGTCTCTCCATTTTTGTCTAAGATACTCATCTTGAGGACGCGATCTCGTCGAGGACCACTAACGTTTAAAAGCCCAAAATTGTGCTCTCCGACAAAAGTCTCTTCTATACCATTGGTGTTTAAGGGCTCTTTTCTGCTGTTTGCGCCGGCAGTTAGAGAAGAACAAGTCAAGTCATAGAGAGGATAGACATCTCTGCTCTCTTGATAAACGCTTAAAATAGTGTGATGCCTGTCTCCGTCTAAAAAGACGACACCCTCAATTTTTGCTTCGCGAATTTTCTGCAAAAGATAATTTCTTTCGTCCGGGAAGATGGCGTGGTTTTCAAAGGCAGCCTCTGTACTTAGCACTTGCCCTCCGATAACGATAAATTTAAAAGGAGCTCTACTCGCTGCCAAAGCGTTTATGAGCCAATCTATTTGTTTTTTGCCCAACATCTGACGGTCTTCGGTAAAGTTGCGGTTGGCTGTTCGGTGATAGCGGTTATCCAAGAGAAAGAACTCGAGATCAGCCCACTGAAAGGTTCCTGTAATACCTCCTTTTCCAGTAACATCGTAGTTTGGATTACCCCAAAAAAGTTGGAATATTTCAGAGGCCATTTCCTTGTAAGAATAACTCCCGTCCGAATCATTTGGGCCATAGTCGTGATCGTCCCAAATGGCGTAGTTGTGGGTGGAGGCTAGCAAAGGTTGCATCTCCTCTAGGGACCTGGTGTGGGTGTAGCGGTGCAAGAAACCGGTTCGAGAATTCCAGTCTACCTCTCTTAGATAAGTGTTGTCCCCCAGCCACAGCATAAAATCAGGATCTTTTTTATCGATGGACTTGAAGATGTCGTGGTCGCTTCCATAACCCTTTCCCGGTCGATCATAGCGCTGCTCATTCACGTAATTACAACTTCCAATAGCAAAGTTTACCTCAGGAGGATCTGTGCGCCATTGCCACAATTCTTGAGATTGAAATTCCATGGGATAATCTCTGCGTACACGCTTTCCATTTACAAAAAGTTCGTAGGTGTATTTTTTACTAGGCTCAAGCTTATCGGCTATTAGTTTTGCTACATAAGCATCTTCACTCTTGGTAGTGTATTTTTCTGTTTTAAAACGTTCTTTTGGGTTTTCGCGATCGAAATATTCAAAATGAACCTTTGCAGATTCTTTGGTTTGGACCCATAGTAGAGCTTCAAACATATCCGAATATCCCACCATAGGACCCGATTGAACAAGGTCTTGAGCAGAAACAGAGCTCAAACCAAGGGTAGAGATAAATAAAATGTAAAGTAACTTTTTCATAGCGTATTCCTTTAGCGGTGACAATTTGAGTTTTAACTTTTTCTAAAATTTATTAAATGCTAAGTTATGGATTTTGCTCAAGAAGATTTCGCTAAGATAGGGTCAAAAAAAAGGGGATAATCAGAATTAATTATCCCCTTTGTGAGTTTTGCTTCAGTTTTATATTGCAGATACTCCTGCCTCAGCAACGGTGTGGTCATTTTCTACAGAACTACCGCTTACGCCGATAGCTCCAATAATTTCACCTTCTGCATTTTTAATTGGAACTCCACCTGGAAAAGTAATAAGTCCATCATTGGAATGTTCGATATTAAAGAGCGGTTGCCCCGGTTGGGATAATTCGCCAATAACACCAGTATTCATGTCAAAATAACGAGCTGTTTTTGCTTTTTTGATCGAGATGTCAAGAGAGCCTAGCCAAGCTCCATCCATACGTGCGAATGCCACTAGATTTGCACCTGAATCCACCACCGCAATATTCATTTTAGTGTCAATTTCGGCAGACTTTTGTTTTGCTTTTAAGATGGCCTTTTCTGCTTCTAATAGGGTAATATTCATGTGAGCTGTTTTTAGTTTAGTTATAAGACAAAAATACATCGATGATGGGAGTCTTTACTTACCAAAAAAGCTCAATTGCTTATGAAAAGAGGTCAATCTTTAAATGTTGTTATTCCTGAAGAGCGACCTGATTGGGACTAAATCCAAATTTATTTTTAAAGGCAGCACTGAAATTGGAAAGATTGTTATATCCAAAATCCAAGTAGATATCAGAGGGTTTTGAACCTCCGTGCTCTAGTATTTCACGAGCTTTTTGAAGTCGCTTTTCCTGAAGCCATTTTCCCGGAGAAACGCCGTATTCTTTTATAAAATGACGTTTAAAAGTTGATAGGCTCTTGTTGCATAGAAAAGCAATTTCTTCCAGCTTTAGATTGGAATGTATCTTGCTTTCCACTATTTTTTTAAAAGAGGAAGATTCTTTGTTTACCAAAGAGTGGAGGTATAGTTCAAAGTTTTTTCCATACTTCTGAAGGAGGTAAAGCATTAGTTCTTCTAGTTTGACCGAGAGCAGATTCTCCTTAAAAATCTTCGGTGCTTGGGCGATTGTATCTAAGGAGTTGATATAGGAAGCGATATATGCGTCGTTACGAATAATAAAATAAGGACTTTCTTCCTCAATAGTTTCCTTGTATTCAGAGTGTTTGGAAAGAAAGTCTTTGAGTACTTTTTCGGAAAAAAATAACAGCTTACAATAGTAAGTCTCTTCGGTTTCAAGTAATTCGGTCCAGAGCCAATTCCCTTTTTTGAGCAGTAGCGATTGGTCTTTGTTTACCGCAACTTTTGATCCTGCAAAATGCACTTGTTTTTTTCCAACCTGTAAAAAGCTGAACATATGCATTCCCAAATTAACTTTGGTTTTGACGACATCTGTGGTCATCTTAAAATCATAGACAAAGAGATCTGGATTCTCCTTTTTGTCCTCAATATAAATTTCGGGAATATTTTCTATTGGCATTTTGGGTAGGTGTTTATTTTTTTCTTGCGAATACTGCGCGTTCAATTTCACAGATGCCTAGTTTGCGGCCTGTAGGTTTAACATATCTTCGGTCTAATTCATCGTATCCCACGTCTTCTAGGAGTTCCCATCCGTATTTTTCCAAAAAGGGCTGTATCTCTTCGGGATGGAAACTAGAGCGCCACAAGTCATTTTTTACGGATAATTTATAAATCAGTTTTTGATTATAGAGATTTTTGCCTTCGACAAAATCTTTGCGAACATAAGTGAAAGCCAGGTGACTTCCCTCACAAGCTTGAGAATAAAATTCAAAAACCTTCTCGAGACTCCTCGTGTCGAGGTATTGGGAGACTGCTTCCCAAATGAAAAACGTCTTTTGTTTTGGGTCGTAGCCGTTTTCGATAAGTTTTTCGCCCAAATTCTCATTTAGAAAATTTATTGGGACTTGTTTGATGTTTTTGGGAAATACCGGCATGGCCTTTAAAATAGCATTTCGCTTGTTTTTGACACTTTCAGGCTGGTCCATTTCCCAACAATTGATATGTTCTACTTGATGGAGTCTATATAGTCTAGTATCCATTCCGGCTCCGAGGTTTACGATGCTCTCTACCTCAGATTTTGCAACCGTTTCAATTAGTTTTGTATCGATATATCGCTTTCTAACCAGGAACATACTCCATCCTCCTGGCATGAGTTTTTCGGTGAAATTAACCAGGGAGTTTCTAATGGTAGAATTTTTGGATATCTGAATCCAAAAGGCATTTATTCCGGAAAAAATTTTTGGAGCGAGAGCATCGCTTACAATTCTTTTTTCCGGAGGGAAATTATGTTCAACCCCTGCATTTGCCGTAGGCTGAATACCTGTTTTTCCTGCTTTTTTACTATTTGATTTCATAGGAGACTAAGTTGAGACTCGTGCTTTATAAAGTTAAGAAATCATTTTTGGTTTTTTGTTTAAAATTATCAAAGTCAAAATATAGATTAGAACTATGGAAAAGGGAATAGCAATAAAACGATATTCCGGTAATAGATACCACAGTGTCAATACGACAACAGTTCGAGAAATTGCGTGAAATAGACCCACCCAATGTTTTATTATCCAAGAGAACGGGACCCACATCAAACCCGATAAAATCCCCACGGTCATGGGCAGAGATTGATATTCGAGCAGGAAAAAGGGAATTGCTATAGAATAAACGAGCACTGCTTGAAATACCGTAAAAAGAAATAAGTTATCGAATTCATTTTTTGGTTTGCTTTTGTCCAAGAAATTCTCTCCAGTGAATTTGGAGAGAAATAGACCGAGATAAACAATACTTCCAGTACCGATGAAAATCGACCAAACCGCTACAAAATCGGAGAAAAATATTCCGATAATTCCGATGACACTCCAAATGAGCATACCGGATAGAGGAGTGGCTAAAAAGCGTTGATTTGAAAATGCAATCCTTTGTTCTTCAAGAGACTTTTTCATTTATTTTTTTGAGTAAATTAAAAGGTAAAATTCCTTGCTCGCAAAAACTTCGGTTTGAATTGTTGAATTCTAGGGATGGGTTGTAGTTTCGTTCGCCACAATGGGATTGGACTTTTCAATTAATTTTACTTTTTTGCTATCCCAGTTTAGAACGACGCGATAATTTCTAAAGAATGCTAAGCCAAACATTTTTTCCAAATATTGTTCGGCATACACCTCTTGGTTTAAAAGAGTATTATTCCCAAATTCTATTTCGTCAATTAGCCCGAGATAAAATTCCCTTTTGAAATCCTGCTTTCCATACATGCCGACTACCCCATTAGTTTCAGATTTTTTAAATTCTGTTATCTGACCGCTCTCCACTTGTTTATTAAATTCAGAAAAAGGAACAACCACACCTCCACTAAAACCAAAATCAAGAGTAAAGTTCCAAACCTTTTCCCCATTTAGTTCGCAGGCAATAGAGGGAACTCCCGCAACTCCGACAAATAATTTGTTTTCAATAAAATCATCGGGTATACTCAGTTTAGATTCGTCATCTGTTATGGTTACTTCATTATTTAAAAAATCGAAATCCCATATCGCGTGCTGCATTAAATTGGAACCGATGAAACCATCTACCCCCAAGGAGTCCCATGTTTCGACAGAATTGAAGTCGAAGATTAGCGCTGCAGTTTCGACAAATTCCACCTCTCCAATTTGAATAGATTCTAGACCGACATATTCTTGAGTTTTAGTGTTGTTATAAACATCACCTACCTTTTCAGACCCAAGGACTTTTAAACCTAGTTCCTCTGCAAGTTCTTTTGATATCAGATTAGATGCTCCGGTATCCAACATAAAATCATAGTCTTTGTTTTTTATGTTTACCGTCAAGATAATATGGCCGTCTTTTATTCTAAAAGGGATGGTCTCTTTAAAATTTTGTTGAACGGTTTTGCCCTGTTTAAAGTACTTGTTAGCTTTAAGACTTATGGCACAGCTAGACAGGGTGGCTAATATTAGGATTGCAACTGTTATTTTCTTCATTTCTCGTTCTGGGAATGTTAATTCCACCAAACTTAGTATTTTACAAATGCTAATGATTATTATAAGTTCAGAAGATTTCGTTAAAAAGGTAGAATTATGTCTTTGTTTTGACAAAAACTTCAATTATTCTTCGGTCTACTCCTAGTTTTTCAATTTTTTCCAATCCATTTTGAATAAGAGTATCTCCTTTAATTTCTAGTTTGAACTCAAAAGTATTGTTCTCCCACTCTCTATAATTGCAGTAGTCCAAGGACTCGGTATAGTTGTCTCCTTCTAGCTTATAAGTTCCTCCTCCTGCAACAAACATCTTTTCGGAATCTTTCTTTTGACCGAGGTCGTGGTTGAGAAAGGAAAAGTGGGTCTCATTTAGAATTTTAATCATCCTGGTATTGGTGAGATCTTTGTGATAGGTGCTATCTCCTTGAATGGTGGTAGCCGAAATCAATTCCCAAGTACCGGTGATATTAGTTTGTGGCGCTTTTGTCTTATTACAAGACGACAATATAGCACAGGTGATCATTAAAAGTAGAATTCTCATGTTGATTTGGTTAATGCGAGTATTTAATTGAAAAG
>JBELHR010000065.1:0-4610 GCA_042091275.1 Flavobacteriaceae bacterium | reverse complement strand
CAAGACAGTCCTCAAACACACCCCCAACTATTGATTTTAATAGCTTAGAAAATTTATAGGCTATTTAAAAAGAACCTGAACTAAATTTGAACAAAGCTCAACCAAAAGGTTGAAAACATTTGACACAATGAAACAAGACGAAAATAAAACCTTAGTCAACTTTTTCTTATGGTTTTTAGGCATTTTTGCAGTTTGGATGCTTGGCTATGTTGTTATGAAAGCATTTAAATACAACCAATTAAATATATTCAATATGATAATTCCAATAACAATTGGAGTTACATATGAAAATTTAAGAATTTCTAAAAAGTGGAAATACACACTTTTGAAAATATTTGGTTCGCTTATTTTAAGCCTAATGATATTTATTGAAAGTGAGAATGATAAAGGCTTTTCATTTACTGAAAGTATAAACATTTGGTCCTACATCTTTATCTTTCTTTTAGTATTAACATCCGTTATATATCATAAAGATAGAGTGATTCCTAAAATAACGGAAGGAATTATTTTACTTCAATCAATTTCATTTATTTATTGGATAATAGACATATACAGGTCTAATATTTTTAATAAATATACCATCATAGCGCTTGTCTTACCCTTCTCTATATTTTCAATATTTCACGCTTTATCATATATAAAATTAAGTCGAAATAGTAAATTGACACTTAGTATATGGAGTTCTTTTATCATGTTAATTTTTTCTATTCACACAATTATTTATGTTGTGAAAAACGAGAGTTACCTGCAGAGTGACTTTGAAAGTATAATTTATAACTATGTCACATACTTTATTTTAGGTGTTTCTTTAGTTTATATGTTTAAAAATTTTGAGTTGTTTTTAGGCTATATCCCTAAGAGAAATCGTGGTGATAAGAATTATCGAGAAATAGTAACCAGTCTAAATGAAAAACACATATCACGATTTTCCGAAATACAAGTAAAAAGATTTGACTCAGTTTTAGCAATTGTTTTTTTATCAACCATTTACGGCTTTAACTTATCCTTCAATTTGATTAATGCCAAAATGCTAATTTGGATTTGTTTTATCTGTTTCCCCATTATATTACAATATAAAAATCATTTATTTCGTAAAAAAATGACTGCCAACAAAGGCCATAATTCATTACTTAAATCTAAAATATCCTGACAACTCCAAAGTTTAAGGATACCGGGATAAGATTATTGATGGGATTAGAAGTCGAGAACAAACTGCAGCTATGAAAATAAAGTTTAACAAGAAAACATTAACTACGCGTCTAATATTCGGGTTGGCTTGGATGGTTCTTGGTGCTTTGCGTGTGCTTTGGCATGATAAAATCGATTGGTCAGATTATGGATCTTTTGTTCTTGGAAGTTTAATTATTGGACAATATTTCTATAATTTGAAACACCAATATCTGACAATTGAACATGGAAGCATCCGAAAAAACGGTCTAAACGGAGACGGTTTTAGGAAAAAAATAAATCTGAACGATATAAATTGGATTAAAAAGTACGCGGGAGAATACACGCTGATAACGGAACGAAAGAAATTGAAAATCAATATTGCATGGGTAGATTCCGATTCTCTAAATGAATTGAATAAAATTTTAGCAGAATTAAATTTGCCACCTGAAAAAACACCATTCGCTACCCAAGCATAAACGGGCTAAAAGAAAAAGTAAATTATCATCTAAATTATGCCAAAACAACGGACCATATGCCAGAAGCTTAGTTGTCCTTAAAATGAAAGAGCGATTAATGTTAAAATGTTTTAATTCTCAATTGGATACATATCAATAATTTGTTCATCAAAATATTGAACTCTGTTAGGCATAGCATCCATTATGTTCTTTTTATAAAATTCAGAAATTCTCTCTGGTCTATATCTAAGTGCAAAATAAGGCAGATAACTTTCTGCAATATCTTCTCTCTTTGGATAATCTCTAGCATAAGAAGAAATGAACTCACAATCTTTAATTTGTGCTTGTAACCAACCTATAGATTCTGCATGATATGCGTCTAAAGAAGTATGAGCAGCTTCATGAATTAAGACTTCTTCAAGAATACCTTGTTCTTCATAATTTAGTTCTGAATAATCCGTGTGAATTAAAAGATTATTATTACCGCCACCAAAAACTTCCTCCCCTTTATGAATCCATGATGTTTCCACATCTTTTCTCAAGCCAGTCGGTAAACGCCCTATGACCTCAGCATATTTTAAAGCATAAAATTCTGCATTCTCCCTAGTACCAAACTCAGGATTGACTTGAATTTCAATAGTGAGGCCATCATCATATTCCGCTGGAAACAAAAATGGCTCTAAAACAACATATCCAAATCTTCTATCATACATTTCTCTTGAACCCGTTCCTGCATAAGTCAAACTGACAAAAGTAGTAGGGTCATCTGGTGTTATTATATCTGGATCAATAAAAATTGTCCCCCCAAAAGGCGGATTAAAATTATCATTACAAGGACTAGGCATAGGACTTCCAATCTCTTGAACTTCCTCTTTGGAACAAGAAAAAACGATTAGAAAAACAAAGAGAACAGCATATATCTTTTTCATAAAATCAAATTAAATAGAACTTACAAACTTAGTTGTTTTTACTAAAACGCTCTAATAGATATGAAATTAGTTATAAAAAGCTATTTTTAAAAAAAAATAAATGAAACTTCATATTCTATCCCTATTAGCATTACTGTTTTCTGCGGCGGCTTGTCAATCTAACAAAAGCCATATAAACACAAATAATGCTGTTGATATTGAATCAACCTCCGACAGTTTAATTCTATTTGAGGAAAATTTGATTTCAACACCACTTTACGAAAGAGATATAGCAATCAATGCGCAGGGCAATGAAATAATCTATACTCTCGGTGACTACAAGCAATCCAGAAGGGCCTTGGTGATATTAAGAAAAATCAAGGAGGTTTGGAGCGGGCCTGAAATAATGAATATCTCGGGTGTATATCAGGACATTGAACCGTTTTATGCGAATAAAGGAAATAGATTATTTTTTGCTTCGAATAGGCCTATATATAACAATCTAACAAGGGAGGACTACAATATTTGGTATAGTGACCGCACAGAAGGTGGTTGGTCTGAGCCCATTGCCTTGGATTCGATTATTAATACCCGAGGAGATGAGTTTTTCCCATCTTTAAGTGATAAAGGAAATTTATTTTTCACAGCAACAAGAGAGGATGGAGTAGGTCGAGAAGATATTTTTATGTCTGAATTTATCGACAATAAATTTACAGCACCAAGAGCCTTACCGGGAGAAATAAATACATCCAAATTTGAGTTTAACGCCTATGTTAACCCCGAAGAAAATCTAATTATTTTCAGTTCATTTGGAAGAGCAGATGGTCTTGGAGGTGGAGATTTGTATATCAGTCGCAAAGACGATTCTGGAAACTGGACAGCATCCAAAAATCTAGGAGAATCCATTAATTCTAATAAATTGGATTATTGCCCTTTTGTGGATTGGAAATCACGTAATTTATATTTTACCAGCGAGAGAGGAGTCCTTGAAAATAAAAAGTTAGAAAATATTGGTGAACTCAAAGGACAAGCAAACAGCCCACTAAACGGATTTGGTAATATTTTCAAGATTGGAATCGATAATGTAGAATAAAAATGAAATTTCACTATCCAAAATTGAACGTGTTGATGAAGAAGAAAATATTTTAGAGGCAAAAAAGCCTTTTCCCTATTTAACCGAGGTATTTGCTATGAATGTTTGAATGAAATACATATAATTTGAGTACGGATTTTTAAGAAAAAAAAGAAATGACCTTAAATATTTGTTTATGAAGGAAATAGACTTAATTTTGCGAAATTAAATTTTTTAAAAAATCCCCTAAAATGAAAAAATTATTATTACTCTTTTTTGCCCTGACTTTATTTAATTGTTCAGACGATGAATCTAATGAAGATGACGTTATAACTCAAGATCCTTTCATTGGAGAATGGATCCTTTACAAAAGATTAAGTTACAATGGTTCGACTGAAAATTGGGATTTAGACGATAATTTGGATGATAGTATTCTGATACTTAAACAAATTTATAATGAAGATGGTACCATGGTTGCTCAGAGATTTTTTCGTGGTGTTTTAACAGATCAAGAGACATGGAATTGGGAAAGGGAAATAGATCCAGAATACGATCTTTCCATTACTCGTGGACCTGTAACCTATAAAATGTATGCAAACACCTATTGTTCAGACAGTATCTTGAAGATCTCGTTTTCACCGACACTTAGAGAGTTTTGGAAAAAGCCTGAATATGATGTAAGTCAATGTGACGAAGTAGTTTATGAAAACGAATAACCTATAAAATACCTTTATTAAAGCCTTACTTTTTCAGTAAGGCTTTTTTTATGATTCATCCTGAAAATTCAACACTTCAGATATGTTTTTGAATTTAGCTCCTCCAATATAGTTTACTTCGCTAAAAAAAGCATGAACAGAAACATCGTGAAAAAAATTGGGAAATTCTTTATTATTAGTCTCCTAGTCTACACCGGGATTAGTCTTGGGCTGATATTTTGGCCAATTAATCTTGACAAAAACACAGAAAATTATGATTATTCTGGAATTGAGGAGGCTGTGAGCCCAA